>CAZOOY010000043.1:0-14634 GCA_964581555.1 uncultured Staphylococcus sp. | reverse complement strand
GATTATCAAAATTTTGTCAGAAAAATCTTAGGAGTGGCGGCTTCCCAGCCGTCACTTCCCCGCCACTCCTATTGTTTCTCCCAGGGGATGTCGGGGATGCCGGCGAGGTGGTTGAGACGGCGGCCGAGGATGAAGAGATAGTCGCTCAGACGGTTGATGTAGCGGAGCACACCGGGATCCACTCTCTCGCGGGCCTGCTCGATGAAGTCGAGGATGGAACGCTCGGCGCGGCGGCAGACGGTGCGCGCCACGTGGGCCTCGGATGCGGCCACCGTGCCGCCGGGGAGGATGAACGTCCGCTGCGGTGGCAGCTCGGCGTCGATGGTGTCGATGCGCTCCTCGATGCGTCGCAGGTCAGCGTCGGTCACCACGCCGGGCAGGTCGTCGTCGGGCGTCAGGGGGGTGGCCAGATGGGCGCCGATGTCGAAGAGGCGCGAGCCGACGGCCAGGAGGAGCTCGGAGTCAGGGCCGGCTGACTCGATCCCCTGCATGCAGGAGCGGAGGAGCCCTATGTGGGCATTGAGTTCGTCAAGATCGCCGTAGGCCTGCACGCGTGGCGCATTCTTGGGAGTGCGGCTTCCGCCGACGAGCGATGTGCTCCCGCTGTCACCCGTTCGGGTGTATAAAAAGCTTTTCTTCATAAAGCAAAAGTCGGAAAAATTAATTACATTTGCAAGCTATACTATACAATCTTAGAATCTTAAACAATATGTTTTCAGGAATAGTTGAAGAGGCCGCTCCGGTGGTCGACGTGATCCGCCGCGACGGCAATGTGGATCTGAGAGTGAAATGTACGTTTGCCTCCGAGCTTCGAATCGATCAGAGCGTGGCCCATAACGGGGTGTGTCTCACAGTGGTCGGACTGCATGACGACGGCACCTACACCGTCACGGCCATTCAGGAGACTCTCGACCGCAGCAATCTCGGGCTGCTCCGTCCGGGCGACGAGGTGAACCTCGAGCGCTCGATGATGATGAACGGCCGCCTCGACGGTCACATCGTGCAGGGCCATGTGGACACCACGGCCGTCTGTGAGTCCATCGAGGAGGTGGAGGGTAGCCGCTACTATAAGTTTGTCTATGATGTTGACCCGGCAATGGCGCGTCAGGGCTACGTGACTGTCGAGAAGGGTTCGGTGACGGTCAACGGTGTGAGTCTGACGGTCTGCGACTCAGAGCGCGACTCTTTCCGCGTGGCCATCATTCCCTACACATTCGAGCACACCAACTTCAAGGCCATCGAGCCGGGCACGAGGGTGAATATCGAGTTTGACATCATCGGGAAATACTTGGCAAGACTCTCGGAATTCAATGCATGATTTTTTTAATGCATAATCCATAATGCATAATTATAGGTTAGTGATTTCGTCGGGCTGACGTTCGACCATAGAACTATTTTAATGCATAATGCATAATTGATATTCGACCAAAGGACCAAAGCTTTACCAGAGAACTAAATAGATCTTAATAGAAGAATAATAATTGGTCTTCTGTAGGGACGTGTCTTTGGCACGTTGATATAAGTGGTTGATTTCCAGGATAACGTGCCGAAGGCACGTCCGTACAGTTCCGTTGGGATGTACTTTAAAATGGCTCCTAAAAATTCTTTGGGCCTTTGGCCAGGTTCCCGTCCTTTGGTCGAATATCAATTATGGATAGGAATGGCGGCTGGGGAGCCGCCACTCCTGCGTTGGTTGATTCTTTGCTGTGACGGCTGGGAAGCCGCCACTCCTATTACTTGATGCGGGTGAAGGTGGCGAAGGCGTTGTTGAAGTTGGGGTTGGTGATGATCACCGTGGTGTAAGATTGACGTAAGTTGAGATCATCAAGGCTGGTGATGGTGCGGAAGCGACATCTCACACGATGGGTGAATGTACCGTTACCGTTGTCAATGGCCGTACCGTTCTGATATGGATCGTCGGGCGTGAGAGGGTCATTGTAGTCCGTCCACGTCACGGTTCTCTCATACTTGATGCGGCGGTCATTGGGGTTGATGTCCGGAAATCCTTCCACGCCGTTGAAGCTTGATGTTCCGTAGGTCACCACGAGCATACCGAGCGGGTTGTTCTCTATGTTCTGGTGGTCAGCCTCGAGGGTAAAGACAAGCGGGAACATGGATTCCTGGAGATTGTCAGGAAGATCGAAGAAGATAGTGAGATCCTTGTCGCCCTCCCAGCTTGCGGTGCCAAGCCCGGGAGTGGTGGAATCCCAGTTTTCCAGGACATCGGGATACTCCCTGACATACGTAAGATCCCATTTGCGGTGGAGAACGAGGTTTATCTGACGGCCAAGGCCCGACTTCTTCACGATGGTGAATGTCTGTGTCTTTGTCTCAGTGCCGGCAGCCTTGCAGTAGATCTTGACGTCACGCCAGCCGTTGGCGCCGTTGACGTTGGTGTACTCCACCTTATCGATCACGTCTCCCGGCTCAAGACCGATGAAAGTCACGTTGTCATTATTATAGGTGGGAGAATTGCCGGTCTGATTCAGGGCGCGGTAGCGGTACTGGAAGACGAGTTCCGAGGGCTCGGGATCAGTGATCACAGCATTGGTGAAGTTGACATAGACCACCTCCTCGCCGTCAGAGATGTTGAGCATCGGGGCGAGCACGACGTCAAACGAGAGATTGTTGTAGACGAATCCCTTGGCCGCCTCGAGAGCGGAATTATATCCCTCGGCGCCTACGCTCTTCAGCACGATATTGTACTTGAAATTGCGCAGGATGTTGAAGTAGCGGAACACGCCACTGTCGTCATTCTTCCCTATATCTATCTTATAGTAAGTCTCCTCCTTATCCACCGATCGCTTCCCCTTGAAGATGACGAAGGTGTGACGGATGGAATTGAAAGGTCTTTCATACATATACTTTGCCGAAAGATCATTGCCGACCACGGGGCCGGCCTCCTGGTTGGAGAAGGAGGTATTGGCGGGGAGTACGCCCGAATAGCTCTCGGAGACAGTCTTATAGTCGAGCTGCTTGAGATCATCGCCGATGAACTCGGGGAACTGATGGGTGGAGGTGTTCCAGGGTGCCACGGAACCCTGCTCGGGCACATTTACCACAGCAAAGCCTGTGAGAGTGAAATCGGGCGCCTGATTGGCCATTGTCACGCAGGCGAAATTGCGTAGCAGGGCTACGTGTTGCAACTGATTGAGCCCCTTGCCGTTGGTGATGGCATTGCCGTCGTTATCGACATAACCCTCCGGGAAGGAGAGCCTGCGCCAATAGGCGGGGGTCTGATTGTCGGTGGTCAGTGAGGGGATGAGCACGGCCTCCACTTCATAATTGAAGGTGAACTCCACATCCTTGGGCACGGCGATGAGATGGAGGATACGGGGCTGATTGGATTTGTTGAGAGTGAACTTGTAGTTTACGCGATCGGCCGCGGGGGTCTCCACGTCGGGCTGATATACTGTCCTGAGCGTATTGCGGAGAGAGGAGCCGTTGTCGTCAAACTCCACTAAGTAGAGGTGAAGGTTTCCATAGTCAGGTGCCGGGTCGAGCGCGCGGGAGCTGATCTCGCCCATCTCCGGGAGCTCGAGAGATGCGTTGACAATCACCTTGTCGCCCACCACTCTGGCGAAGTCATCGTCAGAGCCGGTTGACGGCACGGGGCGGTCGGCCGAGCAGGCTGCCAGAGCCGTCAGCGCCACGCACCAGATATATCGGAATATGTTATATTTCATATCTTAACTTATTCTGCGGTCAAGTCAATGTTTGATCAAACTCAATCTTGCGGATTGGACTTCGCACGGTCACCCCAAGTGAAGGTATAGATTGTGCTGTTTGAATTAGGGGTGTTGCTCGATGGGGTCAGAGTCTCCGAGCCCCAATACCATTCATCGTAAACGAAGCGTGTACGAGCTCTATAGTTATCACCGGTGAAGGGCGCTACGGCATCTGTTCCGGCGTTAGAAGGATTAGTTGTAAGGGAGGGATGCGGGTCTGCCGCATTACCGGCAGGTACAATCACAGCACCTTGGGCACACCAATAGCACCATGTACCATCTTCATTTGTTCCGAATAATCGAGGGATCTTTTCTTCGGCTGCAAGATTCATAATAAACTGTACCTCACCGTAAGTCGGAAGACGCCAACGGCCTGCACAATAACCCAACTCCTGGTACGCAGCTGCTCTACGACGAGACATCTCGCGTGTCATATAGGCTCTTGATCCGGCATAAGAAGAACAGATCCTAAATTTGGGAGCTAAGGTGTTCTTATTATCTTCTGCTTCTCGAGTTGGGTAATAGTAACGCAGTGTACGATTTGAGCCGTCCAGAGATGGAGCGGAAACAAAACCTTGAATTATATATTCGTCCCACCATTCCGAGCTTACAGTTGCCCTCTTAGATAAGGGATTTTTTTGACCATAAAATGTTGTATTAAAGGATTCACTTGTTTCTGGCCCTTTATTATTATTTCCGGCCTGATAATACCAATATTGAGATGCGAAAACTTTTTGAGTCCCTCCGTCTACAGTATAGGAACCATAGTTGTTGGAAAGATCATTGTTTATATTGTATGAACGTGGATCACCGATATTGAAATTCTCATCATTAAGTTTTGTAATAGTCACAAGATACATATTCGGATTCCAGTTGAAATAGTTGGTCGCATTACCCAGACCAATGCTACAATCCCAATTTGTATAATTGTAAACCATTTTACGGGTATTTGACCAAGAGGTTGTTTCATTTCTTATTGTTGTTCCAGCTGGGGTATAGTCAGAATACCATGAAATTTCACCCCAGCCAAAATAGTTGTTTTCCTGGTTCGAGGAAACTGTAATCTTTGGAGCCTTTATGCTGGAAGATGCGACACCATTGATAAACGTATTACCTAATTTTGCATTAGCAACAGAATTGCCTATAAGATTATCGCAGTAGTTCTGCTTAGCGGTAATGTACATACCGGGGTATTGCCAGACGATAATCTTCTCCTGATAGCTGTCGGCAGGATAGGAGGTCTCTCCATCCGCTATATCGGTATGCTGCACTACAACCTCAAACTTGATAGCGGAATATTCTGCATCAGAAGTTGGAGTGTAATAGCTTATTGTATTAAGCATTTCCTTAATCTTATCCTCATAATCCAGTTTTTCTCTCACGCCATTTGCATTGCGGGTGAGGAGGACAGGGGTACCGTTTGCGCGATGAGGCTGGAAGACGACAAGGTCATGCTTGATCTGCAAGGTGTTTGTAGCGTTGTCATAGTAGGAGGTATAGACAGGAGTAGGAGAAGCATCGTTCTGCTTGTCAGTGACGGTCACGGCAAACTCCGAGCCTTGATCAGAGAAATTGTAGCGGTAGAAGGTCATGGTGGTGGAGATGACCTTTGTCTTGTGGGAGGAATAGAAGGGGATATTGATCTCGTTCTCGTTGTTGACGGTGTATTCGTTCTGATCAACCACGAGATAACGGTAGCCCTTGATGTCTACATCGATAGTCTCCTGGCCCCAGTCGGCCACGAAATAGTCAGCCTCAACTTCGAGGGGCTCCTCCGGCACGAAGCTACCGAGCACGCCCACGTGAAGATTGACATGATAGGAGATATTGCGCACGAGCTCAAACTGATCGAAGGGGATGATGGGCACGTGATAGTAGCAGGTGCGCCATGACTTACCGCCGTCCGACGACCAGGGCACGCTGAGCATCATGAATGTACCGTGGGCCTCGTCCACCTCTCCGGTCCACTTATTTGGATAAGTGTAGAAGGGAATGTTCTGCACGAGATTATACCGTGCATAAGGATCATCGGCCGCGAGGTCCTTCTTAGCAAAATTGTAGGAGTTGGCTAAGGTGTTAGCGGTATTGAAATATACATCCCCGTCCATATTGGGGGTGGGGTCAGGGTCAAGGGTGGAGGTCTTTACTCCCTGCTCGAGACGGACACGGATACCGGACGCGTCGGGGATCCATGTGAGGGTCTCGCCGTTGACCAATTCTTCGACATTGTCGTCAACGTCAAGAGCGAGAGTGATCTTGGCTGCGGAGCGCTTCACTTTCACCTCGCCGATGGCATAGTTGCCACCCGACATGTAGGAGACTGTTCCCTCGCCGTCCATGGCGAAGCTTGCCTGGCGCTGGCTGGTCGCGAACGTGGAGTTGATGACCATGCTGCGGAGTTCGGCCACGGTCTTGGCCTCGCCGGGATCGACATTGACAGCGGCGAAGACACGGCAAGAGGAGGAGCTGTTCTCACTGAAAAGTCGGGTGATGAGCTCCATGGAGAGGGGGATGCGGAGGATGGCCTCCTGCTGCTTGTCAATGCCGGTGAAAGTCTGCATATAGACGGGGGCGTCATTGTCCGTGCGGTCGCCGGCGGAGGGGGCGAGGCAGACGGTGACGCTCTTGATGAGGTTCTCGTTGAGCGACTCGATGCCATCCTCGGTCGGTTCGTCGGACTCGGCGCGTGACGCTGGTTCGGCACAACGGATCTGGATGGAGATGCAGTCAGCCTTTCCCAGAGTCTCGTCGGGAGTCACCATGGGGGGCTCGGTCTCGTCCGAACAGGAGTGGAAGAGAGCCGAGGCAGTGATGACCGAGAGGAGAGCGATCAGTCGGAAATATCGGGCGCGTATATCAAAAAGATGTTTCATCTTGAGAGATTACTGAGGATTCTGAATGAATGTGATGTGCTCGAGGTCTTCGCCATATTCCACCCCCTTGAGGATGTCGACGGGGACAGAGAGGCCGTCAAGCATAGTCACGATGACCTGGAGAATGGCTGCACGTGGCTGGGAGCCCGCCGAACTTGTGGAGACTACCTTGAAGTGGGTCTTCTTGCCGTCGATGAGACCGGAGAGATAGGGGACGGTGACGGTTTTGCCCTCCTCGTCGGTGGTCTCGAACTGGATCTGGTTCATCTCGCCTTCAGTGGTGATGAGGTAGGCGAACCAGCGGGCGCCGATGGGTGAGGAGATGCCGAACGATCCCGTGGTACCGGCGGGGTAGTCGGGGAGCACCACGCGGCCCGTCTGCTTGTCAAACGAGGCGTAGGTGTCGGCGTCGAGAGCAAGCGCTCCATCCTCGGCTATACCCACATGGTCAGTGAAATCAACCTCGTGGTAACGGACTCCCCAAGGGAGAACAGCCACCTTGAAAAGGAGGGCGTTGTCGTTGCCGACGATGATGTTGACGATGACATGGGTGTTGCGGGGAAGGGAGGGGAGATTAGGGAAGGTGAGGGGAGGAAGATATTCCTCGCCGTCAAATGAGATGGAGCATTGGAACTTGTCAAGCGTGTTGGGCCGGCCGATACTCTCGGTGAAGTATAACTGAGGAGCATACTGCTGGCCGGGATATTTACCGCCCCATACGGGTAGTTCGGCTGTATTGGTGGAGCGAGGTGTGGAATATTCCCACTCGCCCGTCGGCGCTCCGGCGGGGACGGAGAAATTGCTGATGAAGCGACCGCCATACTCGTTGGTGCTATCTTCGTATTTGCCGGGGATGTACTCGGTGTCGTTGGGGAGGAGGAACTCCCGGGAGCCCATGCCGGAGATCTTGATCTTCCGGATGTTGAGAGTGTTGTCACCGACATAATCGGCCGAGCGGTAGAGATTGAAAGTGAATTTGGAGAAGGCGCGGGTGATGAAGAAGGTCTTCTCCATGGTGGGGATATACTGGATGTCCGTCCCCTTGGGGGCGTCGACTGTATGGAGCTCGAATTTCTCCGACATGGGGATAGCGGTCTTGACGGTGCCGGTGTTGTCGATGACCGGAAGTCCTGCAGTGCCCTCGATGATGATATCCTCGAGCGCGCGATTGGGATAAGTGTCGCCCACCTTGAGATTATCCTCGAAGACTTCCTTGGCGTCAATGCCGGGGAAGGATGCCTCGTTGCCGATGAGATAGATATAATAATCGGTGGAGAACTTCACCTTGAATTTAAGATCCTCGTAGGAAATGCTGGGCTGAATGAGGGTCTCGAAATGGTTGTGAACGATCGAGTCATTCTTTTTCTCCACGATGATGACGCGGAGAGTCCGGAGCTTTTCGGTGTCATAAAGGGGGAGCTGGTAACTCACGTCCTCGTCGTCACCCTCGGCACGCGAGATGGCGGGAGTGAGGCCGTCCTTCTGACCGGCCACCCCCACGCGGAGGAGCAGGCAGAGGTCGCCGTCCCAGACTGCCTCGGGCTCGTTATTGTCCGAAGAGCACCCCGGGAGTCCCGCCGCAAGGAGCAGCAGGATCGCGAAACGCCATATGATAGATCTTAACAGCATAAGAAGAGAAATCAGAAATCGGTGATATTATCAATGCGTACTTCCCAGTCGTCGATGATGATGGATACCTGAGCCCAGACGCCTTCGCCGTTGAGGAAGAAGGTCATGACCCATGTATTCTTGCGGTCAAGGAATTCCTGAGTGCCCATCTTCTTGAAGCGGGGAGCCTCGAGCTTGTACATCTCGAGAACGGGGATTAGGGGTATGCTGAGCACGCGCAGGCCATCCTTGCGATAGACGGTGAGGCGGGCTGAGGAGTTCTCCATGAGTCGGGAGGTGCTTATGTCGCCCCAGGCCATGGAGAAGGGGGTATCGTCGGGGTTTTGGCCGACATTGACATCACCGCGGGCCCACTGGCGGTAGACCACATCCTCTGTGGAGATGATCTGGTTGAGGTAATTGAAGCGGGTGTTGTTGTCGGTTATCGTAAAGGTATAGTCGTCGGCGCTGATGGGAGCACCGTTCTCGTTGGCAAGGATGATGCGGAAATCATTGGTGTCTCTCATCATCTCGACGGTGCACTCGGTGTAGTCAAGGGCGTCGGAGGGGACGGTGACCTTGAGGAGATCCTTGTGGTTGCCGTAGAAAAGGGGATGGAGGTAGCTGCCGTCAGGCTCGGTGAGGAGCGAGGGGTGAAGGAACACCTCAAGGTCTCTCATCGGGGTTGTGGAGGGTGTCTGTGCGAAGCTGAAGGACGCGTCGCTGCACTCCATGCCGCCGTAGGCCAGCAGGTAGTAAGAGCCGGCGGGGAGATCGAGGGTCATGCGCCAGTTCTCATCGGCTATCTGTTCCTTGCCTGCGGTCTTGGTGCAGACCCATCTGCCTGCGGTGTCGTAGACAAGGAGCGTGAGGCAGTCACCCTGCTCGGGAAATGCGTTACCGGTCTCGAGATGGTAGTCGTAGATAAAACGTACACTCAGACCCTGGGGACACGGCTGGAGATCCTCATGGAAGATGGAGGAATCGCAGGAGGTGAATCCTACAAGTGTCACAAGCGCCGGGAGCAATGAGCCGGCAAGAAATTTGCGTATATGTAACAGCGTCTTTTTCATCGCTTTAAGAGATTTCGGTGTTGGGGAGGGGGAGAGGGGAAATGCGAGTGACGAGAGAGTGTGGGGATTGAGGAGCGGTGGATGATCGGATCGAGGAGCGAGAGGGTGGATAGAAAAACAGGATGGAAAATGATAGAGAAGAAAGAGCCGGAAGCGGAGCGGAAGGTATTCGCTTCCGGCTCTTGATGGGGGTGAATGGATTCAGGGATCAGAAGTCAAAGTTGTTGATACGGACAACCCAGGGGAGGACATCTACGCTGACGGAGATGTAGACCTCGGACTTCTCATCGGGATCATCGGGCTTGGGATCCTCGGGATCGTTCTCGGGAATACGGGGATGACCGAGAGTGTGGATGCTGGTGATGGTGAGCTTGTAGACGTTGTTGCGTACGATTGCAAACTCCATGGGACCCATTGCACCATTCTCGAGGTTGTCATTGTGACGCACCCAGTAATAATAGTAGCAGTAGTAGCCCCACTTGTTGGTCTGGGGATCCTGGCTTGACTGATAGAGGGTGAAGCCGAGACCTGTGGCAACCTTCTTGAAGGCAAGCTTGGCGGTCTCCAAAGCTGCGGCTGACGAGCCGTTGGTCTTGGCATTATCCCATTGCTGCCAGAGATAGTTGGCTGATTTCTGGTCCTGGGCGAGGTCGTCGGTATAGATGACCTTGTTGGCATCATCGGTCACAGTGCCTACACCACCGTCGCCATAGCAGATGCGGTAGAGTGGAGCGGTGCGGTCGAGATTCTGGTTCTGACCCTTGGTGGCATCGAAGCCAGCCTCGGCAAGAGCTGCCTCACGGACATTATCCCAAGTCACGTAGAGAGAGTTGCCTGAGAGGGAGTAGATGGTGGGGTCGGTCTCGGGATTGTTGTGGAGGAGCTTGTTTGTTCCTACACTTGAGTTAGCATAGGTGAGAGCTTCGTAGAGCATGGCTTCCCACTTGTCGCTGCCGTCGTCAGTGAGCTTCTCGGTGGGGAGAAGACGGGCCTTGAAGGCTACGCCGGTTGACTGGGAGTTGATCTGGTGTCTTGCGCTACCGGGGATGGCGTTCTCGGTGAGATAGCGCCACACGTGATAGCTCTTGGAACCGTAATTATCGCTCGGGCCCTTGACAACCTCCGAGCAGTAGATCCAATCCCAACCTGCACCCTTCTCTGAAACAACACCGTTGGCATCAAAGAAAGGATAGATGAAATAGTCACTGAATTTGGACTTGATGTCGGCATATTTAGCTTTCCAGTCGGGAGAGATCACATAGTTACCGCCGGTCAAGGTTCCGCTTGCATTTTTGATCCAAGCTCTTTCAGGACCGCAAAGCTGATAGTTCGCACCTGTAGGCTGACCGTTGTCGGAAACGCGGCCGAGATAATACTGATTCTTCTCCATGTTGTTGAGAGCCATGGCAAGAATCTCGCAGTTGACGATCACCTCACCGTTGACATTCTTCACGACGCCATAGGTGAAGGGGACACCCTCGACACCGTTGCCGATGATCGCACCATCTTCCTTCACCTGAGAGCCGTCGCGGAAGTCAAGACGCGCAGCCATGCGGTGGACGGGAATGGTGCCGCGGTTGGTGAGGTTGTCCACAGCGCCTTCAGTACCGGGAGCGTTGTTGCCTGAGAGGTCGAAGGGCTTAACGGCGGTAGAGTAGTTGTTCCACTCGTCGAAAGTTGGGGGAAGCTGACGCTCGGCGGGAGCGGCATTGGTCATGATGAAGCCATTGGTGGCGTTCCAGAGCTCGTTGGTGTTGCGGGTCACGTCTGCGGCCCAGTCGACCCAATCGGTCGCGCCGGTATCGGCGGCATCAAATTTATCGAGAAGGTTCTGAGAAGGATTGCAGTAAACGAAAACGTTGACTGTGGCAGAGAATTTGTCGGAGCTGTAATAGGTGTCAAGCTCGGTCTTGCTGAACTGAGCGGTGGCCTGATAGACAAAGGAGCTTGAAATATTGGCCGAAGTGAGGGTACCCTGGTTGTTACCCGGATCGACGATGCCGTAGGAAATGAGTGAGTTGTCACTGCCGGCGAGGACGATGAGAGCGGTCTTCACGGCATTTTCAGCGTCAGTGCCGACCTCAGTGCCGTCGGAACTCTGGTTAGGACCGGAGGTCTGGCTGCGGGAGCCGTTGCCACCGGTAGGGTTGAGGCGGATGGACATATAGACGCCGCCGTCACGTTCGTTGGCGTCAGTACCTCCATTCTTAGGCTCATCGCTGGAGCATGCAGTCAGGAGGGGGAGAGCTGCAAGCGCCCAAAACAGTTTTTTGTAGTTTGCCATAACTTGAATGTCTGGTTGTTGTGATTGATTATTGTGTTTTTTTATATTCGTTTTTTAAAGTATGATGACGTTCTCGGGTGCGGTGGTGACACGGGTGATCTCGTCAAGTGCTCCCTGGGCGCCGGGGATGCCGGCGGCGAGGGCGGCGCGGAGATAGCGCTCGGCTCCGTCATAGTCGCCTGTCTTGAGGAGGAGGACACCGCGGGCGTAGTCGACCTCGGGGCTGTTGCCGGCGCGGTCGAGGTAGTGGAGGGCCGACTCGTAGTTGCCGCGGTTCATGGCCGAGTTGGCGGCGTTGAGGTTGGCGGTGAGATTGTCGGGGTAGAGGCGGGCGGCCAGTTCGAAGACTTCGTCATACTCGGGCGATCCGGGCTGGAGGCTGTTGGCGAGCAGGAAGAGCTCGTTGAGGCTCAGGTAGCGGGGATTGGTGGCGTAGACGCGGCGGATCTCGCTGAGGTCGAAGAATTTTCGGATGGTGTAGGTGATGCGGTAGTCCGTGTGACGCAGCGAGGGGTAGACGTTGGCCAGTAGGAAAGGATACTGCTCGGGGAACTGCTTCATGAAGATGTCGTTGCGCTTGTCGGCGGGAATTGTGGGATTGTCGATGAAAGCGAGGATCGCATCTTTGTTGGGGAGGGAGCTTGCAGCCACCCATTCACGCAGACCGCCCCAGTCCTCGGGCACTGAGGATGTGTGGTAGATGGAGTTGGGGAAAGTGGAGTGAAGCGCCACGTAGTCCTTGACGGCCTCTGTACGTCCCTTGGCGAGACGGACGTTGTTGTTGTAGGGACCCTCAGGAGAGGCGTAACCGGTGAGGTATATGGCCTTTACAGTCGCATCGGGGTTGTCGCGGACGGCGTTGATGGATGCCAGGATCGAGTCGAGCTCGGCATGGTTGCGGGCGTAGCTCCAGTCGATCTCAGTGCGGTTGACCTTGAAGATTACGTTGGCACGTCCGCTGAGATCGAAGGTCTTCTCGGCGGAATCGACAGGGGCTACGTAGTGGTAGTCGACGGCGATGGTGCGCGGACGGTAGTCAAGACGTGCCACCGGGATGAGGCCTCCCAGAGGGGGACGGCAGTTGCAGACGTTGGCTGTATCAGCCTTGATGATGACCTCGGATGTCTCGAAGGCGGGGGTGAAGGGTACTGTGGCCGAATAGTCGACGGGGTCACTCTTGCCGGCGCGGTTGAGGGTGAGTGGCGTCTCACGGCCGTCACGGATCTCGGAATACCATGCCCGGCGTCCGGCGATGCGCATGGCCGGGAGGGCTATGGTGTCCGCGGGCCCTGCGAGCATAGGGGTTAGGGTGACGATCTGCGATCCGCCGATGGAGTATTCGGCGGGAGAGACGGTCATGTTGACGGTAATGAGGTCCTCACCCTTGTTGACGCTCATCTTCGATATGTGGAGGGAGCCGGTGTTGTCGGCGGCGGCGAGCAAGGGGATCGCGGCGGCGACGATGGCGGAAAGTATCTTTTTCATATCCATGAGAGTGTTCAGAAGAGGTAGACTAAGTTGACGGCGGCTTTAGTTGGGCCGAAATAGTTGTGATGACGTCCTGAAGCGAGCTTGTTGCCGCACTTTGCGCAGGGATAGGAGTCGAACCGAGTGTAGATCCATCCGATGCCGAGCTCAGCCTCGAGGTTCCAGTGTAGGCCGAGGGCCCATGCGTAGCCGTAGGCGATACCGGCTCCGATGCCCCAACCCTCATATCGGCGGTCCTTGAGCTTGCGGAAGTCTGTGCCGAGGAAGTTGAGGTCGAGGTCGAGGTTTCCGGCGTTATATTCTCCACCGAGGGCGTGGAAGCCGACGAAGTGGCCGATGAAACGGCGGCAGAACCAGTAGCGGCCTTCAGGCTGGATGAGCCAGTGGCGCCATTTGTGGTCGTTGATGCTCCAGAGATTGAGATTGCCCGAAAGATCAAATGACCATTTACGGGCCAACGGTAGCTCTACACCGAGGTTGACGGTGGCAGTGGCGTCGTAAAGAAGGTTAGTCTTTACAGCGACCTGATGCTGGGCGCGGACGGGAGCCCACGACGCAAGCAAGGCTACTAAGGCGATGAGTATTCTCGGCATCAGTCGGCCGACGGATTGCTTTCTCATTACTTAATTGGACCTATGAAATTTGAATAGTATTGTTGCGGGTAACGGATTGATTCTGTGTGTTTAGATTGATTTCCGGAAAAGTGAAAGGAGGGTGTGTCTCGAGCGGTTGTATTGCGGTCGCTTTAATTAGATGATTCGTCTACGAGCAAGTCGGCTTTCCTTCGTCTTGTCCCAAAATCAATTGCAAAGTAACATATTTATTTTTTTATGGCAATGAGGGGGAATGTGGCGTTAGGAAAGTTTAACAATGTTAAAAGGATTCGAGCTTTGAGACGGAGATAGACGCGAGAGGGCGTAAAACTGATAAGGGCGAGGAGAATAGGAGGAAAAGTCCCGAGGAGACAAGTGTCTTGAATTAACAATTTTTAAAATTGATAATCGTTCGATAAGTTAAAAAATGCGTCTGTGGGGCAGAGCGTCTCCGCGACATGCGTAGCGATGGCTTCAGAGGGGTTTCAGAAGGGTGGAAATTTCTCGTTTCAAAACGGGAATGTGGTTTATCACGATAGCCCATAGTAGGGCTTCATCCATATATCAATTGTTTAGTCGCGTCAAGTTCCTTCCTGAAAAAAGGATTCTTCACACAATCGTCAAACACTATGTCGACCTCACGACCCAATATGGATTTCAATTCGTTCAAAAAGTCAAAAAATAGATCAGCCCAATCTAATTTTTCCCGATTGATGGTGTCGGAATCGAAGAAGACTGAGAAATCCACGTCGCTGTCGTCGGTGAAGCGGTCGGTGAGGATGGAGCCGAATACCCATAGCTTGGCGACCCTATATTTGCGACACAAGGCGATAATCCGGTCCATGTTCATCTCAATGAGCTTCATAAGGGCAAAGATATGGAATTTACGGATATAAAACAAGCGAACTCAGATTTTGCTCTGAATTCGCCTCTTGTGGAGTATAGCGGACTCGAACCGCTCACCTCGACACTGCCAGTGTCGCGCTC
>CAZOOY010000042.1:0-14647 GCA_964581555.1 uncultured Staphylococcus sp. | reverse complement strand
TCATTGGCTTTCTCAAACATCTCCTTGGCCACGGGATTGCTATCATAAAGATCCTTACCCATTCCTACGAACTGGGCACCCTGGCCGGGAAATACAAATGCTTTCATATCTGTATAATGAATGGTTTAATATGTTGCTACTTATTTCAAGGGTGCAAAGTTAACTATTTTTTGGCAATTTTTAATCCTCACCGCTCGTTAATGAAATGAAAAGTCAGTAACTTTGCAATAAAATACCCCTTATGACACCCTGCATATTCAATCTCGGCACCGGAGAGATTATCATAATTCTTATCGTCATCCTGCTCCTGTTCGGAGCAAAACGCATCCCGGAACTGGCCCGCTCGCTCGGCAAAGGTATCCGTTCCTTCAAGTCGGGGATGAACGAGGTGACCGACGAGATAAACCGTACCGAGGATAAAAAAGAGTGATCTCCCCCACCCCCGCATGGCACTGAAAGAGATGGGATTCTGGGATCATGTGGACGCCCTGCGCACAGTTATTTTGCGCGGAGTGGCTGTGATCGTATTTCTCATGGTGGCCTATTTCGCCGTCATGCCCCGGCTCTTTGACCAGGTCATCCTCGCTCCCTGCCGTCCGGACTTCTACCTCTACACTATGCTTGACCACGTGGGAGGTGTGATAGACTCCTCACGTGAGGAGGTGCGACTCGTCAACATCGAGCTTGCTTCCCAATTCTTCATACACATGTCGGCCTCTTTCTGGCTTGCACTTGTTACGGCTTTCCCCGTCCTCATATGGCTCGTCTGGAATTTTGTGTCCCCGGGGCTTTACGATAATGAGAAGAGAGGAGCGAGAGGAGCGTTCGTCGCGGGCAATCTGATGTTTTTCCTCGGGATGGCCTGCGGCTATTTCCTTGTCTTTCCTCTAACCCTCCGTTTTCTCGCAGGCTATCAGCTCAGTCCCCTTATCCCAAACACGATCTCCCTTGACTCATATATGGATAATTTCATGATGCTTATCCTCGTGATGGGTATTATTTTCGAGCTTCCGGTCGTGGCGTGGCTTCTCGGAAAAGCCGGTATCATTAACCGCACCCTTTTTGACCGCTATCGCCGTCATGCCATCGTGGCGCTACTCATTCTCGCTGCAGTCGTCACCCCGACGGGAGATCCTTTCACCTTGACCGTAGTATTCCTACCAATATATTTACTCTGGGAGCTATCAGCTTTTGCTGTCCCCGCCTCCCGAAAAGAACTTGTTGAGACATGACAATCGGCATAATCGTGGCGATGAGCAAGGAGCTCCGCCTCATCCTCCCAATGCTCGGTGAACTCACCACCGAGCGACACGGCAATACAGAGTTTCACGTCGGTTCCCTGCGAGGCAACCGGATCGTGGCCATGGAATGTGGCATCGGCAAGGTTAACGCCGCCATAGGAGCGACCACACTCATTGACGCCTACTCTCCGGATCTCGTCATAAATACAGGAGTGGCAGCCGGAGCTGCAGATGACGTGGCCGTGATGGACACCGTCGTGGCCACCGGACTTGTGCATCATGACTTCTGGTGTATCGGTGAAGAGTGGGGTCATGTGCCCGGTTGTCCGCTCCGGCTCCCGGCTGTGACCTACAAAGAGGTGCTCGGCGATGACGTCAAACTCGGTCTCGTCGCCACCGGTGAGCTCTTCATCTCCCGCAAGGATGAGGTCGACACCATCCGTGGCCGATTCCCCGAAGTGAAGGCCATCGACATGGAATCAGCCGCCATAGCGCAGGCATGCCATCTGCGGGGGATCCCATTCTTCTGCATGAGAGTGATCAGTGACTCTCCGTGGAGCCACCATGACAATTCACGTCAATATGAGAACTTCTGGGAGGATGCACCCCGCCACTCATTCTCTCTCGTCAGCAAACTCCTCAAATCCCTGTGAAATGAAAAAAATCGCAAGTTTCACCATAGATCACAATCGATTGAAGCGCGGCATCTATGTCTCAAGGCGTGATGTGACCCCTTCGGGCGATATCATCACGACATTTGACGTCAGGATGACCGAGCCGAACCGTCAGCCGGCCCTCTCACCGGAGGCTCTCCACGCAATGGAGCATCTTGTAGCCACCTATCTCCGCAATCATCCTGTCTGGGCCGACAGAATTGTCTACTGGGGTCCCATGGGATGCTGCACCGGCAACTATCTTCTTGTGCAAGGTGAAGTCGCCCCCGAAGAGATCCTGCCTCTCGTCCGCGAGGCTATGGAATTCACAGCTTCTTTCCAGGGTGACGTACCCGGCGCCACTCCGCGTGACTGTGGCAACTATTCCTACATGGATCTTCCCGAAGCCCGGGAAGCTGCCCGCCGTTATATAGATGAAGCGCTTGCCATAGCCGGCCCTGAAAATCTGAACTACCCTGCCTGACACCGCAAGATGAAAGATCTGAAAGGGATCCGGGGAAAATATTACATCTCATCGCTCATCGAGGAGGGGGAACACGAGCATCAGGACTTCAAGTTCGCCATCTCGGACAGCCGTAAGATAGCCCGCAGCCTCTCAGCCTTCGCCAACAATGACGGAGGACGTCTCCTTATTGGCGTGAAAGACAATGGGGTGGTGGCCGGAATACGCAACGAAGAGGATATCTATATGGTGGAACAGGCCGCCGAAATGTACTGTATCCCCGCACAAGAGATAAAGGTCACCGCCTTTAAAGTGGACGGTGGCCTCACTGTGCTACGTGTCGAGATAGATCGCACCCCTGCCCGTCCCGTCATGGTTAAGGAACAGGACGGGACGAAAAAAGCCTACTTCCGCGTCAGGGATGAGAATATCTGCGTCACTCCCCTCATGATCCGGGCCTGGCGCGAAGCCGCCGGACGCAATGACGTGTTCATCAATCTTGACGACGAGGGCAGACAGCTACTCAAGATGGCTTCCGCCGACGGCGGAACGTCACTTGAAGAGTACATTATCTCCACCCACATCTCCAGGCTACGCGCCGAGGATCTAATCGTTTCTCTCCACGCCATGGGGCTCATTGACTTCGTCTACGACGGAGCTCATTTCCGTCTCCATGCCACCCGTCCCGACTGATGAATCTGCATGCTGTAACATATTTTGTACTCGCTACCCTATCCGGACTCCTTCTCGCCGCGTGTTCTCGCTCGACGTCAGGGAGCGATACCCCATATCCGGACCTGGCGAAGTATGAGATAAGAGGCATAGATGTCAGTTCCCATAACGGAGAGATCGACTTCCCGATCGTCCGCGATGACGGATTTGAATTCGTTTTAATCAAAGCCACTGAAGGTGCTACCTTTAAGGATAAGCGTTTCATCAACAATTTTCGCCGTGCCCGCGAGGCCGGATTGAAGGTCGGAGCATACCACTTCTTCCGCTTCGATACACCCGGCTACATGCAGGGACTTAATTTCCTGAACTCGGTCAAATCCCGTCAGCTCGACCTGCCGCTGGTGATTGATGTAGAGGAATGGACCAATCCAAACAGTCAGGCCACCGCGCTCGTACTGGACCGCCTTGGAGAAATGATAGATCACCTGGAGCGACATGGCTACCGGGTGATGCTCTACACCAACAAGAACGGTTTCGCCCGTTTCATCCAGGGGCGGCTCGAAGGGTATCCACTCTGGCTCTGCTCGCTGGCTGTCGAGCCGGATCAGGAGCGATGGTCATTCTGGCAAGCAACTCACAACGGACGAGTGAGAGGTATCAAAGGCCCCGTGGATATCAACGCTTTCCGTGGCACGAGAGAGGACTGGGAGCTCTTCGCGTCAGGGAGTAAAACCTCCGACGAGACACAATAATATGAGGGTGCATCACGTTCTAACATAGATATGAAGCATCTTGCAGACAAAATATTCATAGCTTTTCTTCTTCTCCTCCTCTCTCCCGCGGCTGCCGGAGCTTTCACTCCCGATACCTACACGGCCGCTTCCGTGCTTTCGGAGGGGCGATGGGTGCGCATCCCGGTTACACAGACGGGACTACATCTCATCACGACGTCGGAACTCCGAGCCATGGGTTTTACTTCTCCCGACAGGGTGAGGGTCTATGGTTACGGCGGTCTACGCATTCCCGATCATTTCTCGCGCGAAAATTATATCGATGATCTTCCTTCTGTCCCTTACGAGGTCACACCCAGGGGTATAGTGTTCTATGCATCAGGCGTCGAAACGAAAGTCCCGGCCATTGACGGTAAGGATTATTTCTATCACACCCTTAACCCCTACTCCACCACGGGATATTATTTCCTCACTGAGTCTGCCGAGGCTGCTCCGGAAATGAAACAGGAGGGTCTCGCTCCGGGAACTGAGCTTACCACCTCTTTCATATCCTCGACCCGTCACGAGATAGATGCCATCTCTCCCGCAGAAAGCGGTCATCTTCTTCTCGGTGAAGATTTCAGACTCACCCGGTCGCGCAATTTCACTTTCAGTCTCCCTGACCGAGTCGAAGGCACGGAGGTGTGGATGCAGGCTGATTTCTTCGGGAAGACCAACTCTTCGCCGGCAAGATTCAGCTTCAAAGCCAACGGAACTGCTCTCGACCAAACCTCGTCCGATCAGCTCAGCCCCACTTCCGAATGGGGAACTGCATGCTCCATACGCAAGACCTTCCCCCTCGAAGGTACAAATCTCAACCTCTCTATCGAGTGTAATTACAGCGGGTCTGTTTCCGTTATAGCTCTTGATCACATCTCCATCTGCTATACACGCCGGCTTGCACTCCCATCATCGGGCGTTCTCACATTCACTACCACAGGCACTACCCCGCGCCTCTCAGGCGCAACGGGCGATACACGCGTGTGGGATGTGACTGACCCTTGCAATATCTTCGCAGTAAAGACCACTCAGGTAGATGGAGGCATTGCATGGAAGTCAGAATACTTCGGGGAGCGGACATATGCAGCCTGGAATCCCTCGGGCTCATTCCTTTCACCGGGCCGTGGCGTCACCGTGGCCAATCAGAATCTTCATGGCCGTTCTACTCCCGACATGGTGATACTGACTCATCATGACCTTGCCGCTCAGAGCGAAAGAATCGCGGCCATGCACCGTTCGGGCGCAGAGACTCTCGATGTGCTTGTGGTTACTCCGGAGGAGGTTTACAACGAGTTCGGAAGCGGCACGCCCGATGTCAATGCTATCCGGCGTATGCTCAAGATGTTCTATGACCGAGGCACCTCCTCTGAAGGAAGGTCATTGAAATATTTCCTTCTGATGGGTAGCGTGACATTTGACCATCGTGCGCTCACGGATGGAGTGAGCCGTTCACGGGCCACTTCTCTCCCCATCTGGCAGACGGACGGATCAAACTCCGAGAGCACTTCCTACAGTTCGGACGATTTTTATGGTTTTCTTGAGGACAACTCCGGCATTCAGACGGACCGCGATCGTCTTTGCATAGCTGTAGGCCGTATCCCCGCCCGCAATCTTGCGGGGGCAAAGATATTCACCGACCGACTCATAGATTACTCCACTACCCCGATGGCTGGAGAATGGAGATCACGTGTCCTGCTTCTGGCCGATGACTGTGACAATGCCGTGCACCTGGACCAGTCGGAGGAACTCGAACAGATGATGCGCGCCAATATTTCGGGCGACAATCTCACTTACAGCAAGGTCTATCTTGATTCCGACGAGAAGATTGGAGGTGTCACGCTCAACGCGCGCTCCAAGCTTCACTCTTTGCTTGACGGCGGAGTCGTGTGGTGGAACTATATCGGTCATGCAAGTCTTCGCGAACTTTCCAACGAGGGAGTCATGACCCTCAAGGATGTCACCAATCTCTACCTGCGTCATCCTCTGTTCTTCTACGGTGCCACCTGCTCGTTTCTCCATTGGGATGGATCGGAACTCTCCGGTCTCGAGATGCTGGCCATGTCAGAATCAGGCGGAGTGATAGGTGGGATCTCAGCTGTACGTCCTGTCTATATCACCCGCAACGGTGTTCTCTCCGCAGCAATGGGGCGCGAGCTCTTCGCCCGTAATTCATCCGGCCACCTCATCCCCGTAGCTGAAGCCATGCGTCGTGCGAAAAATAATGTCATAGATACCAATAAGCTTCGCTACGTTTTCCTCGGTGACCCCGCTATGCCTCTCGCCGTGCCCGACAATATGGCCGTCCTTGAGTCGGTAGCAGGGGTAGCTGTGGACAATGAGGAGGATCATCACGTCATTATTCCCTCGCTTTACCCCACGGTGCTCAAAGGTCGTGTGACAGACTTCCGTGGCGAAACCATCACCGGTTTCAACGGCTATATATCTCTCACCATTTATGATGCCGAGCGTTCCTTCACCACCCAGGGTCGCACCAACAAGGGTGGTATCGACAGTGAGGCAGTGAGAATATTCGAAGAACATGGCGAGCGTATCTATGCCGGACGTGCACGTGTCGTTGACGGCTACTGGGAGACCACCGTGATACTACCCGCGGAGATCGCTGATAATTTCCGTCCGGCATCTCTTCTGATGTATGCCCAGACGGACGATGCCTCTCTTGCCGCCGGAGGTGTATCACGTTCATTCTACGCCTACGGATATGCCGAGGGACAGATCGCCGACGACCGCTCACCGCTCATCGAGCAGCTTTTCCTCAATCATGAGACCTTCGAGGAAGGTGGGACGGTCAACACCTCCCCGATGCTCATCGCCCGCGTAAGCGATGACACCGGTTTCAACCTCTCCACCTCAGGTATAGGTCATATGATGACCGTGCGTATAGATGATACTACAAACCTGACGGATGTATCCAACTATTTCACACCCGATGCCGACGGCACTCCCGGCGGTGCGATATGCTATCAACTGCCCGACCTGCAGCCGGGCAATCACACAGCTACGCTGAAAGTGTGGGATGTGGCCGGCAATTCTGCCTCACGTTCCATTGACTTCTTTGTGGATCCTAATGCAGCTCCGAAGATCTTCGAGATGTATTCCGATGCCAACCCTGCCACAGTGGACGCTAACTTCTATATCATACACAATCGTCCCGACGCCATGCTGACGGTAAAGATCGAGGTGTTTGACATCAACGGTGCCCTCGTATGGTCCGAGACTACCTCCGGACGCGCCGACATGTATGCATCATCACCTGTCAACTGGAATCTTGTCAATACCTCAGGTAGTCGTGTGGCCCGCGGCATCTATCTCTATCGCGCCACCGTCTCTTCCGCCGACAATGGCGCGACATCCACGATGACCAAGCGCATAGCAGTTGCTCCGATGTAAGAGTATCTGTCACTTTCGGCCCTTATATCGCGGAAATTTACTAAATTTGCAGCCTGAAAAACATAAAATCACAATATTATCACATCTTACATGAGAAAAACTTTACTTTTGAGTGCATTGGCCGCACTTGCCGTGACCGCACCCCCTGTTATGGGTCGTGGTTTGCGTCAGAATGAAGCCGATCCGGCACGATGGGCTATCAATGCACATCCTGAAGCTAATAAATGGCGCTATAACACCGCGTCAACTGATAAAAACCTGAAAAAGATAGCTCCTGCATCCGAGGTCAATTTCGAAAGCACCAACGGGTTCTCCTACCTTAACATGCCCGATGGCTCCGTGTGGTTTGTGGAACTTAATTACGACAGAGAAGTCGTGGCCGAGTTCTATGGAGGGAGCAAGGACTATCACTACACCGGAATCAAAGGTACGGTATATGACAGCAATCTGAAGAAATATGCAGTGATCGATGCGAAGATCGACCTTCCCGAAGGGATGGAACGTTGTACTGCCATAGATCTCGCCGACCTTGTGACTCAAAAGTTCTTCAACCTCGACACTAATTATGAAATCATGTTCACGGCTTACTATAAGCCGGAAAATGCATACGGTGCTATACCATATACCTATATTGTCTCTCTTCCGGAGGGAGGCACTCCGGGTAAAGTCATTTCCACCATGCCCGGATATTTCCTGGATGCCGTGAATCTATCCCAGAGCAAATGGAGTGAGGATTTTGTGCTTCAGTTCTACACCTCGGAGGAATGGAATGACGAAGGTCAGTTCGTGAACTTCGACATATACACCAAGGCGTCCTACAGCAGTCCGAAACCCACGTCCATCGGCAAGTATAAAGTGAACATGCTTTATGCACCCGAGGTCACCGGCTATGAGACAGCTCCCGTGATGATAGCTGCTTCCGGATCCGATCTCTACATCACCGTCAGCACTTATATCAAGCCCTATTTCGCTGACATCAACTATGACAATCCCGAGCTCAACGATGAATTCACTACTCCTGACAACAGCTATCAGATCGAGCTCTATAAAAAGGAACTTTACGACAAGAATCCCGTCCTGCTGTCAACTACAGAGATTCCCGTCCCCAAGACTCCTGACGGAATGATGGGCAGCGCCCTCTCTCTCGGTCTCTTCAGTGCGTCAGGCGACATCAACTTCGATCTCGACGCGGAGGGGAAGCCTTCTTTCATCGTCGGTCATACGACTTTCGACAACAACTTCCAGTGTGAAACCTCCTTTCTCGTAGTAAATCAGGAAGGAAAGACCATCAAGACTTTCGGTGAAGACAATCAGGGTTACATGCTCCTCTCCTCCGTTGACGGTCAGCCGGAGCAGTATGCCTTCGTCTACAGCGATCCCGGGGTCGTGGGCGGTCTCATCTATCGTTTCATCGACTTCCCGTCATTTGATATCAGAGCCGAGATCCCCTGCACCATTCTCAATGAGTCAATCTCCCATGGTTCAGCTCTCCTCTCGATGAACATGGACCGTATCGCTTCAGGCAAGGGCTATAACTATGTGTTCGCCTCAGCTAACGGTTACACCGATGGTCCCAATACTCTTCATGAGATAATATATCTGTCAGAGGAAGGTGACTTCATACGGGTAGATGCTCTCAACGCGGGCGAACTCATCAATCTCATCAACCCTTACATCAACGGTAAGGGGATGTCGCCCTACATCTTCAACACCGACTCCAAACGCGAGTACATGATGCTCGTGCAGCGCAGGTATTCCGACCAGTCCACCCGATCCTACACCGAACTTCTTGTTGTGAATGATGAGGGTGAGAACCTTTTCACTCAGAAATTCGGCGACGAGGCGTCACGTATCTTCGTGGCTCTTGTCAATCCCGAGACAACTCCCACTCTCTGGATAGAATATCTGGACAACAACGAAGACAAGAATATCACCCGCTTCCTTTCCCTCCCCTTCAATAAGCTTCAGGGTTCGGGAACTCCCAATGATCCCTACCTTATCGCTACACCAGGTGACTTTGCTCTCATCAAGGATAACCTTTCGGCCAGCTACCGTCTGACGAGTGACATCGATTTCGAAGGGGAAACCCTTAAGCCTATCTCGGGAACTTTCACCGGTTCGCTCGACGGAGCCGGACACACGATGCGCAACTTCATTCTTCGTGATGAGGCTATCTTCAACAGCATTTATTCCTCCAACGAGGCCAAACCTGCTGTTGTCAATGATCTCACCCTTTCTCACATCTCGGCTGTCAATGTTCCCGCTATCCTCTGCAAAAACAATACCGCCAATATCTACATCACAGGCGTTCATATCTATGATGCAAAAGTGACGGGTCTTACAGAAAAGGGATTTGGAGGCATCGTTTCCCGGACGGGCATCAATACAAAGGTGATCGGCTGCTCGGTCAATATTGATTTCGATTCTCCCGAAGCTGAATATTTCGGAGGTATCGTGGGTGAACTCGCCAAGAACTCCGACATCACAGCTTGTAGTGTCAGCGGTACGGTTAAAGCCGGTGCGACAGTTGGCGGAATTGTCGGAGCGGTTGATACCCCAAGCTCTCTCATATCCGACTGTCATGTCAACCTCGCCATAGAGGGTCAGCACACGATAGGAGGTATCGCGGGTGATGCAAGCCGCTCGACTTTCACTCGTAATGTAGTCGAGGGATCCATCACAGCCACCACTCCCGGCCGAAAATATTCTTATAAGGAAAACGGTTTTGTTCCTACAATGAATGTGGGAGGTGTGATAGGCGAACTTGCCACCGCTACCGGATCATACAACGATCAGGGTACGTTTGTTCCCGCAGGAACTGATCCTATCGTAAAGAATAATGTCGTAGCCCTCTCTTCGATCAATATCCCCGATGATGAGGTGCTCCTCAACACCACTCACCGTGTCATTGGTCGTTCAGGTGTCAATGAGGATCCTGAGAATCTTAATGAGACCTGGGATCCCGAGACTGAAGAATGGATTATCGAATGGGGCAATCCCGCTCCAGCCGAGGCCTGCCTTGAGAATAATCATGTACTTGATAACCTTGCCGTAATACACTCGGAGGTCGGTGAAGGCCACACACTCACAGAGGGCGCATCCATCTCCGCCGACAAACTCAACCGAGAATTCTTCGAAGGTCTGGGCTACAAGTTTGAAGGCTATAACGATCGTGAGCCATGGCACTATGGCGACAATACAGTTCCCGAACTTTATTTTGAAAAGAGCGCAGGTGTCTTCCTCGCATTCAATCCATCTTCAATCTCTCTCGCTCCCGAAGAGAAAACCACCGTCTCACTCTCGTTTGAGAAGATAGAACTCGGTGATATCCAGTTCAATGACAACAACGGTGACTTTATCTTCGTTCCAATGGAAAATGAGTCAGAGAATTCATGTCCCATCGAGATCCAGGTTCTTAAAGAGGGTACCTATTCTCTTGAAGCAACCTTCGGCCAGAAGAAAGCCGTCCTCACCATCACCGGTCGTTCATCCCTCAATGGTGTGATCGCTGAGATCGGCACCTCCATCATATACGACGGATACACGCTTTCGGCTCCCGGCTGTCACATCACGCTCTACAATGTCGCAGGCGTTCAGGTTGCAAAAGGTACAGATTCACTTGCTGTGACTAATCTGGCTAAAGGTATCTACATAGCTTCAGCCACCGATCATGACGGTCATACGACCAATCTCAAGATAGCAGTGAAATAAACTTATTTCTCATACGACTGAAACATCAGCAGGAGACCGGTCCCCGAGGTGGGGAGACGGTCTCCTGCACTTTTCTCACTCCTTGGAAACAATCCGAATCCTGGATTTATGGATAAAAAAATCCCGACATCAGCAATACATGATAAATGTGTCTTGCTGACATCGTCAGACCGGTTATCTTCAATTCGTGCGAAAAATACTATCACAAAAAAAGGCGAAAAAAAATTACCCGTCGTCACGACGAATAACTTTCTTACCTTAAATCTAATACCATGAAAAACTTATTGCAAAAGTAAGATTTCTATTAATATCTTCCAAATTTTACTATAATTTTTCTTTTAATCTTAACATTATTTAATAATTAAACATTTTAAATGAAAAAGACAGTCTCTCTCGACTGTCTTTCCACATTACCTCACGGCAATTTTCAATATATAAAAGCTATTTCCTTTCTATTTTTACTGCCACCGACAAGAGGTCGGAAACGGTCTTTGACCATAAGACGCAGAACACTCCGATTAGTGACAGTAAACTGGAAAGAATTAACATATTTTATTCTTTTATGCCGTAAGCCAGATCTCCCGCATCGCCAAGACCGGGAACAATATAGGAATGACTGTTTATCTCCTCATCAATCGCCCCTACCCAGACTGTAGTCTTGTCGGCAGGAAAACTATTCTTTATATAGTCTACCGCGGTGCGCGACGAGATCACTGAGCAGACATGGATGGCAGCAGGATCTCCCTTGGTAAGCAGCGCCCGATAGGCCAGTTCCATTGATGAACCTGTGGCAAGCATCGGATCAACGAGAACAAGAGTCTTTCCGTCCAGGCGGGGAGAAGCTATGTATTCGATGAAAACATCAAAGTTTTCCTTCTCACGATACTTTCTGTAGGCGGAGACAAATGCGTTCTGTGCTCGATCGAAATAGGACAGGAAACCCTGATGAAACGGGATGCCTGCGCGGAAGATGGTGGCAAGGACAACCTGTTCGTCCAACAGATCATCCTTGGATATACCGAGAGGCGTGGTCACGTCCGTCTTCCTGTAATGAAGACGGCGGGAGATCTCATAGGCCATGATCTGACCGATACGCTCCAGGTTGTGCCGGAAACGCATCATGTCACCCTGGATATTGACATTGCGCAGTTCGCTAAGATATTGACTCACAAGCGAAGGAGTATCAGCAAAATTTATAATTTCCATGATCAACGGGTTAGTAATTTTTCTATTAGATGTGTGAATTGATAGTTCTTTAAACCCCAGCGGGGGTAGATGAGAAGATCGGAAGGAGCCTGCGACACGAAACGTTCGATGGCGATATCCGCCCTAAGACGCTTGACGATCCCGGCACATAGTCCGGCATACTCTTCGGCTGTAAAACGGGGAATGTCATAGAGCCCGCTCTCCACGTCGGCTGCCATTCGGGTCCCTTTCAGTAACTGCAACTGATGGAATTTCACTGTTGCTACAGGGAGGGTGTTAAGACGGTCGACCGTCATGAGCATATCGTCAGTCGTCTCGCCGGGCAAGCCCATGATGAAATGCAGTCCGACAGGGATCCCTGCGTCAGCAGTCATTCTGACAGCATTGACTGTATCAGCCCAGGTGTGGCAACGGTTCACGCGTTCAAGGGTTCGATCGTGGGAACTCTCAGCTCCATATTCCATCATCACCCAAGGGAGCTTGCGTAGTTTCTCAATGAGGCTTGGGGAGATGCAGTCAGGACGGGTCCCTATGATCACGCCCTCCAGTCCATCCACCTCGAAAGCCTCCCTATAGAGACTCATCAGCCTCTCCTCATCGGCTGAATGAGTGTTGGTATAGGCTTGGAAATAGGCGAGATATTTCATGTCGGGATACTTCCGACCGAAAAACTTCTTCCCCTCCTCAAGCTGTGATTTGACTCCGGGGAGCACACGGCAATATTCCGGTGAGAAGGAACGGTTGTTACAGTAAGTGCATCCACCTCTCCCCTTTGTGCCATCACGGTTGGGACAGGAGAATCCTGCATCCACTCCAAGTTTCTGCATCTTGACGGGGAAGTGGTCAGCGAGGAAGTCCGAGAAATCCCTGTGAAACTTCATAACGTCAGATTCTGGCAGCCCTGTTGAGAAGAAGAGCATCGAGAATAACCATTGAAGCCATAGCCTCAACAATAGGGACGGCACGCGGCACCACACAGGGATCATGGCGCCCCTTTCCTTTGAGCGTCACGGCATTTCCCTCACGATCTATGGTCTCTACATCCTGCATCAGGGTAGCCACGGGCTTGAAAGCAACCCGGAAATATATATCTTCACCATTGGAGATTCCTCCCTGGATACCTCCTGAAAAATTAGTAGCTGTTCTCGCCGGCTTCACACAGCCGGGGATAAAACGGTCGATTACTTCACTGCCGCGAGCTTCAACTCCTGCAAAACCCATGCCGTAATCGAATCCTTTGGCAGCATTTATACTCAGCATAGCCGCTCCGAGCTTCGCACCAAGCCGTCCCTCGAACGGATCACCGAGACCTACGGGGCACCCTTTTATTACACATGTGACTACGCCACCAATGGTGTCGCCTTCGCTCTTTACATCAAGGATGAGTTTCTCCATTTCGGCAGCCACCGTAGGGTCGGGACAACGGGTAGGATTGGATTCGACCAGCTTCAGATCAAGTTCGTTATAACCTACCTTCAGGGAGATCGGTCCGACCTGCGATGTATAAGCCGTAATGCTGATACCGAAATGCTCCAGAGCCTGCCGTGCAAATGCTCCTGCGACAACCCTTGTAGCCGTCTCACGTGCACTTGACCGACCACCTCCGCGATGATCCCTAAGGCCATATTTAGCCGTATAGGTATAGTCGGCATGGGAGGGGCGGAACGTGTCACGGATATGATCATAGTCGGCACTGTGCTGATTCTCATTCCGTATGATAAATCCGATGGGACATCCGGTAGTCACGCCCTCGAAGAGCCCTGAAAGAATTTCAACCGTGTCACTCTCGCGTCGTTGAGTGGTGATGGCGCTTTGACCGGGTCGACGCCGGTCAAGTTCGGCCTGTACGCGGTCGAGGTCAATCCTAACCCCCGCAGGCATACCGTCAATCACACCTCCTATTGCCGCTCCATGCGACTCTCCGAATCCTGTAAAACGGAAAATTGTTCCTATCGTATTCATCACTACTGATCCTCATGTTTATCGACAGCAATGTCTGCCAACTCTGCCCGACAGTAATCTATCAATTCCTGTGGAACCATTTTAAACTGTAGGCCACGCACTCCGGCAGAGACGAAAATCTCGTTACCATCTATCGCGGTCTTGTGAAAGAATGTAGGAAAAGATTTTTTCATACCCACCGGTGAGCATCCGCCACGAATGTAACCGGTGAGAGGAAGGAGCTCCTTCATAGGGATAAGGTCAGCTTTCTTCGCGCCGGCAACCTTAGCCGCCTTCTTGAGATCGACCTCCATATTGCCCGGAATCACACATACAAAATATCCGGCCCGATCACCGTGAAGGACAAGCGTCTTAAACACTCGGCTGATATCCTCTCCGAGCTCTGCAGCCACATGTTCGGCGGCGAGATCGTCTGGATCCACCGTATAGGGAATGAGTTCGTATGCCACCTTGGCGCGGTCAAGCAGCCGCGCGGCATTAGTCTTGTTGATCTTCTCCATATCCCCGCAAAGATAATCAAAATTTCCCCAAAAAGTATCTGACCGGAAGCAAATTTGCAAT
>CAZOOY010000041.1:0-14764 GCA_964581555.1 uncultured Staphylococcus sp. | reverse complement strand
GTGGTCAAGAATAAGGTTGCGCCCCCCTTCAAGCGTGCCGAGTTTGACATCATGTTCGGTGAAGGCATCTCAAAGAGCGGCGAGATCGTCGATCTCGGCGTCGAGTTTGACGTCATCCAGAAGAGTGGCTCATGGTTCTCCTACAACGGCTCCAAGCTCGCTCAGGGCCGCGACGCCGCCAAGCGAGTGATCCGCGACAATCCCGAGCTCGCCGAAGAGCTGGAGTCCAAGATCATGGAAGCCCTGAAGAATGCCGAGCAGACCGGCCGCAAGCCCAAGAAGAAATCTGATAAGAAGGGAGGAAAGAACGAAGCCAAGGACGATGACGAACCTACGGCTGACGATATCAATGACATTGACGAGACACTGCTCGACGAGGACGGCTCCCTCCCTCTCCCCGACGACTTCTCCATCGAAGAGGACATCTGAACAACGTAATTAGTGATCCAAAACTGTTTGTGTAAAGCATAAACAGTTATCATACAGAGGGGACGCGATTCTTCGCGTCCCCTCTGGCATTATGAATTGTAGATATCCTTTAGTATTGCTCCGACTTTAATTCATCTTTTAATTGAATTTGCACAGGAAAAACTGACCAGTTTTCATGAATTTTAGACGGATTTTTCTGTTAAAAAACCTTTAATCTATTGTCCGTATCATGGGATAGGCGTACCTTTGCGCCGATTTTTTAACAGACTAATTATGAAAAAATTACTCTTTTCAGCTCTTTCGCTCCTGCTCGGTGCCGGAGTGGCAGTAGCTGAAGGCTATCAGATCAATTCTCTTTCGACCAAACAGATCGGCATGGGTCACACCGGTGTGGCCCTCAAGCTGGGTGGCGAGAGCATGTTCTTCAATCCTGCCGGTCTCGCGTTCATGGACAAGACACTCGATCTCTCGGGTTCATTCACCGGCATCATGCCCACGTGTACAGCCACCATCGATGGCAAGGATTATACCACCGACAATGGTGTCTCGACTCCCATCAATGTCAATGCCGCCTTCTCAATATATCCCAATCTCAAGGCCGGAGTCTCTTTCTACACCCCCTACGGCTCTTCCATCAACTGGACTGAGAACTGGCCCGGATCCATCCTCTCGCAGGATGTGAGCCTCAAGACGTTCACCCTCCAGCCCACTTTCTCGTGGGCCATCACCCCGAAGCTCTCGCTCGGTGTCGGCGCCATGATCACATGGGGCAGCGTCAATCTCAACAAGGGACTCGTCCCTGCATCTACCGCCGATAAGGCTATCGCAGCCCTCACGACTCTCGGTCAGCTTCCCGCCGGCACTCCCGGATTCGGCACGACAACCCCTGCCTCCGTCAATCTCAACGGCAAGGCTGACGTGGCCGTAGGGATCAATGTCGGTGCGATGTATGACGTGCTCGACAATCTCACCGTGGGTGTATCCTACCGCTCCAAAATGAACATGAAGGTGAAGGCAGGCGAGGCTTCCGTCAACTACGCCAACGCCGTCGCCTCGGCCCTTCTCGGCGAGAGTCTCGATCTCATCAACAATGCCAATTTCAAGGCTCAGATGCCTTGTCCCTGGGTACTCGGTCTCGGCGTAAGCTATAAACCCGTGGATCGTCTCACACTTGCATTTGACGCCCGTCTCACCGGATGGAGCGCTTACAAGCAGCTCGACGTAGAGTTTCTGGCCGAGCAGCTCACTCCGTTCAACCAGCACCTCGAGAAGAAGTACAAGAACTGCTGGGCCTACTCGCTCGGCGCTCAGTATGCCGTTACAAACCGCTTCGACGCCCGTCTCGGTCTCATGATCGACACATCCCCTGTCAACAAGCACTACTACAACCCCGAGACTCCGGGCATGACCAAGATCGAGCCCACCGTGGGCCTCTCGTTCCGCCCCATCCCCTCCCTCTCGATTGACCTCGGCTTCATGTATGTCCATGGTTGCGGCGTCAAGAACGCCACCTGCGGCTATCAGGATCTGCTCGGAGCCATGCTTCCCGGCAAGCTCACCCAGGCTCTCGTAGGAGCCGGTCTCCCCCAGGCTGCCGCCGAGGCCACCGTCGCACAGTTCGGCTTTCAGCCCTCGGGCACATTCACTGCCGACTACAAGCTTCACGCGTTCATCCCATCCATCGGAATAAGCTATTCTTTCTAAGGGAAAGTTTAGGTTCGCTGATGAAAGACACGGGGAGTTTCCGCCAGCCGTAGCGGAGACTCCCCGTGATATTTCAGTCCGGTCCATGACAAAGGCCGGCTCCCGCAGGGTAGGGGAGCCGGCCTTCGTTAGATTGACTGTTTCGGAGCCTTAGTTGCCGGGTGTTACGTCGACAGCCTCAACCTCAAAGACGAGTGTTGCGTTGGGACCGATACCGGCCTGCTCAGCACCCTCCACGCCGTAGGCGAGTTCGCCGGGGATGTAGAGGATATACTTGGCGCCCTTGTTCATCATGGCCAGACCCTCGCCAAATCCGGGCACGGTGCCGCGGGGTGAGAGCTCGAGACCTGAATCATTGCTGTCAAAGACGGTGCCGTCGATGAGCTTACCGGTATAGTTGACCTTAGCGGAACCGGTCTTGCCGACGGGCTCGCCTGTACCTTCCTTCACCACCTTGTAGGCGAGGCCTGAGTCAGTGACCTTGATGGAAGGATCCTTGGCGATGGCGTCCTTGATGAAAGCGGCGCCCTTCTCCTTGTTTTCCTTAGCTTCGGGAGCGTTCTCACGGGCAGCCTTGGCAGCCTGCTCCTGAGCCTGATAGTACTCCATGATCTTACCCTGAGCCTGCTGGGCGAGAGCCTGGAAGGTAGCCTGGGCCTCCTGCATCTGCTCGGGAGTTACGGAGTCCATGAGGAATGCCTTGGCATAGGCGTCATATACTTTAGCGCGGTCCACCTTGATGCCGGCCTGTTCGTAGCGGTAGAGCTGACCTGCTATCTGCAGACCGAAGGAGAGACCTGTGAGATAGCCCTGCTGGGTGGTATCGGTCATGACAACCTGCTTTACACCGCGGAGGATGTCATCCTTTCTGAGGGCCTCCTTCTGAGCTTCGGGGATACCGGCATAGTCGGCTGCCAGACGGATACCCTGGCTGCGGCCGAAGCCTGTGGAGAGAGAGTCGGCGAATCCCTTGTCGGATCCGGCGCCCGAGTTGCCCGAGCATGAGCCGAGCATCATGGCTGCGGCTGCGCCGCAGATGAGAAGAATCTTTTTCATTTCTTTACTTTATAAGTAGTGTGTTAATGGTTATTCGATAGATATGAGATCCACTATGAAATGGAGGGCGGCGCCGGCCGGGATGAATCCGTCCACACCCTTTTCGCCATAGGCGAGCGGAGCCGGGATGACGAGGTCATATCGTCCGCCGGGCTTCATCATCTTGAGACCTTCGGTCATGCCGGGGATAAAGCGATCCACGTCAAACACGGCAGGCTCGTCGGTCACGTCGAAGACGGTGCCGTCCGAGAGCATCCCGCGATAGTTCAGCTTGACACGGTCGCCATCTTTGGGCATCACGCCCTCGCCCTCGGTGACGACGCGGAACACGAGGCCCGTGGGTGTCGTGACGGCTCCTTCAGTGGCGGCTGCCTCTGCCAGAAATTCCTTCTGGCTTTCAGGAGTCAGCTCGGCCACTCCGGTGCTCTCCTTGAAAGTGCGGTCGATGAAGGCTCCTGCGCTTTCGGCTGTGAAGCCGACATTCTTCCCCTCGGCCACTTCGATGAGAGAGCGGACCAGCACGTCGCGGTCAGCGCTGAGCCCCAGCTCTTCCATGCGGTCATAGCCGTCAAGCACGTTGAACGCCATCGAGGCGCCGCGCATGTAGGCGGTACGGGCGGCCGAGTCGGCTGAGAGGATCTCCCTGAGACCTCTGACGAACTCCTTGCGCCCTGCGGCGTCGAGATCGTCGGTCTTGAAAGCCGTTCCCCAGAATGTGGCGAGCGCACGTGCCAGAGAGTCGGCACTCTCGGCTGCGCGTGCAGCCGTGAATACCGACATCAGTATCATTATGGCAAGAAGCCCTCGCTTCATCAGTCGAGCACTTTGATGAGTTCGACATCGAAGATCAGCGTGGAGTTCGGGCCGATCACGCCGCCTGCTCCCTGAGGACCGTAGGCGAGCTGTGAGGGGATGAAGAGACGCCACTTCGAGCCGGCTTTCATCAGCTGGAGAGCCTCCACCCATCCGGGGATCACCTGGGTGACGCCGAAGGTGGCGGGAACGCCGCGGTCAACGGAGCTGTCAAAGACGGTACCGTCGATGAGCTTGCCGGTATAGTGGACTTCCACGCGGTCGGTAGCCTTGGGTGTGGGACCGTCACCCTCCTCAAGGATCTCATACTGGAGACCTGACGGAGTGGTGTGGACTTCGGCACGCTTGCCGTTCTCCTCGAGATACTGCTTGCCGGCAGCCTCGTTCACCTCGGCCATCTTGGCGGCCTCTTCCTTCTGCTTGGCTTCGAGAGCCTCGAAATATTTCTGAAATTCTGCCTTGGCCTCGTCATAGGTCATCTTGGGCTGTGAGCCGTAGAAGACTGCGGCTACACCGTCGGCGAAGTCCTGCACGTTGATCTGCTGGATTCCGCTGGCACGGAAATTATTTCCCATGCTCAGACCCAGTGCGTAGCTGATACGGTCAAGGGATTTGTTTTCGTTCTGTTCCATATTGTTATTTATGTTTATTTGGTTGTCTTCTCATGTGAAGAAGACGGCGATAACATGCTGCAAAGATAGGTCATTTTAAGCGTCTTCTTCAAGTTTTTTAATTAAAAAAGTTAAAATCGCGCTATATTGCGGATCCGTCTATATAACAACCCATCATTTACAATAGTTTAGCGCCCGGTTCGCACTGATGTGCGGCCGGGCGCTATGCATATCGGGGAGAGGGTGGGGGAGCGGTTATCTCACTACCACCTTCACTGCCTTGCCTGAGGGAACGGTCACGATGTAGATGCCTGAGGTGAGACCTGTCATGCCTGCGGGACGGCCTGCGAGGTCATAGACCTTGGAGCCTTCCGGAGCGATGATGTCATGGCCTGACACCCAAACGGTTGCGTCGGCATCTTCCTCGATTCCCGAGATGGCTGTGGTTTCTTTCTCGGCAATCTTGATGCTGGAGATCTGGAGGAAGTGGCTGGGCTGTTCGCCGAGCGGAGTGGCGACCTGAAGACCCACGCAGGCCACTGTGCCGGCCACTTCGGCGGGAAGATCGACGACATGTGTACCGAGGGCCATGCTGCCGGTATTCGGGTCAACACCGATGGGGGCCACCTCAATGGTGCCGGCCTTTGTCATGGCTTCGACCTCGTTGCGGGGACCGTAGCAGATGTTGACCACTTCAGGATCAAACGAGCGGGCGCGGACGGTCACTGAATAATCCTTCCCGGCCTCGAAGCGGACGGGGCAGGAGATGATCCATTCGTCGGCATCCTTGGTGGAGGAGTCCATGTTGGTGATGGTGACGATGTAGCTTGCACACTGCTCGTAGTCACCGAAAACGGCGTGACCTATGGTCGAGTCAAACATCCACGAGAGACCGTCGTGGTTGTTGTCATATTCCATCCAGTTGTTGCGGAAGCTGTTGGTGTCCTCAAAATATTCCTCCATGGGAAGATCCTTGGCGGGACCGGTGACAAACTCGTTGGATGTGGCGGCGGTGCTACCCTCCGAGTTGCGGGCGGTCACCTCGTAGGAGTAGCGCAGAGTGCGACGGAAGTTGGTGTCTGTCACGCTCGTCTCCTTGACACCCTCGGCGATCTTGAGATTGTCAGGGAGGCGCTTCACGTCATAGACGACATCCTCCGGCTTGAAGGTACCCTTGTGGTAGCCCTCGGTGGGAGTGGTCCAGCTGACGGTGACGGTGGTGAAGTCGTCGCCGGGTTTTGCGACGATATTGCCGGCAGCAGCCGGGCGGTCAAGACCGATGTAGGAGAACGCGGGAGTCTTGGGGCCGTCGCCGGCATTGTTGTAGACGATCACGTCGTAGCGGTACATGCCTGCGGCGCCGGGATTCTTTTCACTCCACTCGATCTTCTGTCCGGGCTGGACGGCGGTGGTGGAGTGGGCCACCTCGTTGCCGTCACGATAGATGGCATAGCCGTTGATGGAGGTCAGCTCGTCGCCGCCGAAAGTCTTGACGGGGAGTGTGAACTTGAGGTCCGACCCGTCACCTTCGGCATTGCTTACGGCGGTAAAATCATCGACTGCCGCGGGAGCGTCAAAGCCACCCTCGGCATAAGGGATGTAGAGGCCGCTGAAACGGGCATGGGTGCCGATTTCGCCCCAGTCGGTCATATCGAATCCCTCCATGTTCTTGGTATAGTTCTGGCCTGCACGGAGAGCGGGGACGGTGATCTCTCGGAGATGGACGGCTGAACCCTGGTCGCCGATATTGATCCCCTCGTCATTATAGTAATCGTCATAGGTACATGAGGCCCAGATAAGGTTACCGGTAGTGTGGTCAAACTCTATGCTCTGGTTGAACATCATTCCGGTACACTTGGTGTTGAAGATCTGGGTCTTCTTGCCGTTGTTGAGATCGATCTGGCAGAGCCAGCCTTCGCTATCGATGGTGAAGACGCGGCCGGCACCGTCGGCGGCGATCACACCTCCCTCACCTTTGCAGATGAAGTCAAGGGCGCCGGTCTCGAGATTCATCTCGTAGATACCTGTCCCGAGTGAGGGTGCGTAGGCCACGGCGAGGACGCGATTGTTGGCGATGTCGTAGGTCATGTCGGAAGGCTTGAAGTTAGGTACACCTTCCTTGGCCCAGGGGCCCAGATAGTCCACAGTGCCACTGGCGAGATTGTAGGTCATCACAGGGAGTGAGCCGGGCTCTTCCATGGAGACATTGTAGGAATAGGGACAAGCGTAGTAGATGCCTTCCACACAGGTGGATGCATAGAGACCTATGACTCCGTCAAACCCATAGAGAAGCTCATTGTCGGCAGGATGGGCGAACGTCTGCTTGGAGAATCCGTAGGCAGGATAGTCAGCGTTGTCGAAATGCTCGTTGGAGAGGAAAAAGCCATAGAAAACTCTCTCTCCATGTGCAAATCCGGTCTGTGCTTTCACACTGCCTGTGGCGAGTCCGAGAAAAGCCGCCAAGGCAATGGTGAGAAATTTTTTAGACATGAATTAAGGTTTGTTGGTGTGAATGATAGTCGGTTAATTGAAATTAAGCGTGCAAAAATAATAGTAAATCAGTAAATTTAGAAGCAAATAGGGTTAATGTATGTGAAAAAACAAACATTTTGCTATTTTATGTTGGTTATATAAAACTTTTTTAAGAATTTTGCAAACCTCTTACACGCGCATATACGCAAGACTTCAGAAATCAAACCTAAAAAATAAGCCGATTTTTCAGCAATGCGAATAACCTTTTCTTCTCTTGTGGCCGCCCTCTTCCTGGCGGTCTCACTGCCGGCTATGGCCGTACCCGCCAAGCCCGGTCTACTGAAAATCTCCCAGCCTGACGGCACTGTGATCGAAGCCGAGATCACCGGCGACGAGCATTTCCGTTTCTATCGGACCGCGTGCGGCGAGCTACTCGTCCAGGGGACCGATGGTTTCCTCTGTCATGCAGCCGTCGATGACGCAGGCGAGCTTGTCGCCGCAGGCGCCCCTACCGGAATCGCCACTCCCGACCATGAGGCCCGTGCTATCCGTGCGGCCGCTGCCGCCCGTCGTGCCGCAGTTGTCGATAAGGCCAATACTGTCCGCCGCATCGCTCCCGGTCGCATCCAGAACACATTCCCTACCACCGGCGAGGTGAAGGGCCTCATCATCATGGCTGAGTTTGAGGATGTGAAATTCTCCGCCAAAGGCACTCCCGAGCTCTATAACCGCAAGGTCAACGAGCCGGGTTACTCCGACGAGTCCACTCATGGCAGCGTCTATGACTACTTTGTCACCCAGAGTTCGGGTGTGTTTACCCCCAAGTTTGACATCGTCGGCCCCGTCACCCTTCCCCATCCCCGCAAGTGGTATGGCGAAGGTGCCGAGGAGCGTCTCGACGATCTCTTCCGTGACGCCTGTACGCTCGCCGACGAGGCCGGAACAGACTTCACCTCCTATGACGTCAACAAGGACAACTTTGTGGATTTCGTCTTCGTTATCTTCGCCGGTCACGGCGAGGCTCAGGGTGGCCCCATCGAGTGCATCTGGCCGGCCATGAAGAATCTCGAGAACTCTGTCTATGACTATTTCGACAATATGAACCTTGGCGTCGCCGCCTGCTCCTGCGAGCTCAAGGGTGGTGAGGGTGAAGAGCTTGACGGAGTCGGCACGATCTGCCACGAGTTCAGCCATATCCTCGGCCTTGCAGATATCTACGACACCTCCTATCAGGGCGGTCATGGAATGGCTCATTTCGACATCATGGACATGGGCACCTATAATGACAATCAGGTGACTCCCTCGGGATATACCGCTATGGACCGTTACACCCTCGGCTGGCTCGAGCCGATCGCTCTTGATGAGACCGTCAACGGAGCTGAGCTTGACAATATCGTCACCTCCAATAAGGCTTACTTCATCGTCAACCCCGAGAACGAGAATGAGTATTTCACACTCGAGAACCGCCAGCAGACCGGTTGGGACAAGGGTCTTCCCAATCATGGTCTCGTGATAAGTTACGTCCACTATGATCCTTCATGCTGGCGTCGCAATGTCGTGAATACCGTCCTGGCTTCAAACTATGAGCATGTGCGCATCGTCGCTGCAGACAATACCTGGAGCAAAGTCGGTAATTCCGAGCAGGGCGATCCTTTCCCCGGTCTCAAAGGGATCACAGAATTTACCGCTGAAAACAATCAGGCTTACCGCTGGCAGTCCAACAAGAAGGTGCCTGCATTCAAGCTCACCGATATCGCTGAAAATGATGGTGTGATCTCCTTTAATTTCGCTCCATCCTCCACCGGCATCTCCGACATCTTGACCGGTGGCGAGACGGCTGTCAGCGTTGTGGGTAATGATATCGTTGCTCCCGACGGATCCGTGGCCTACGATCTTGCCGGACGCCGCGTGGGTCTCTCCTCGCTCCCTGCCGGAATCTACATCGTCCGCACCCCGTCGGCTACTGTCAAAGTGGCCGTGAAGTAATCTGATTTTCACTAAAACAATCAATATTACACCAATTCTAAAACCAATCATGAAAAGGAATTTTCTACTTTCCCTTCTTGCGATGGTCGTAGGTTTCTTCTCATTGTCGGCTGAAAACGTCATGATCGATGTCGATAATGCCGCCAATGTTGAAGTAACGTATGGCTATGATGGTGCGCCGTTGGCTCTCGTAACCGGTATGAACCGTATTACAGAGTTGACCGCGGCTGACAATCCTTTAACTATCCGCCCTGCCAATGGTGCTACGATTGTCTCCGTAACCAAAAATGAAAGCGAGGCTGTCACTCCTTCCGGTGATGGCGTTTATAGGGTCGCTATTTCTAATATGAAGCTTGATATCGTCACCTCCGGCGGTAGCGCTGCGTCATCGGAGGTCGATGTGACCGTCAATAACATGGGTGCTCCCGGAAGCTTTACCCTGAAGGTTGCCGGCGAGGACATGACTATCGGTTCGCCCGTCAAGATGAAAGCCGGAACCGAGATCACCGTCATCCCCGCGACGGGTTATGCCATCGAGAAGGTGGAGGATCTTTATATGGCCACCGTCGGGGCCGCCAATGAGGATGGAACTTACACCTTCGAGGCCGGAAACGATCCTTACGGTAATTTTTATAGTGTCTATACTAAGGTGACAGGACTCTCTTTCACCATTGAGCCTGACTATGCTCCCAACGTGGCCGTCATGCTCCACGCTGTTCCCGATGAATCGGAAGGTGCCTACCACTGGGTTAATCTCAATCCCAAGGGTAAGACCACCGTTGTCACCACAGCTGATATGACTCCGATCTGGTTCACTGAGAATAATGATTCCGAGATCCTTTCAGTGACCCGCAACGGCGAAGAAGTCCGCTACATGGACCAGCCCATGACATGGATCAAGGGTTACGTCTCCACCTTTGAGGAGGGTGATGTGTTTGTAGTCACCACCAAGGGTAAACCCGTCGATTTTACTTTCAAGGTTGAGGAGGGCAACGCTCCCCTCGAGTGGTACTTCTTCTCGCTTGCCGACGGTACCAAGCTTAACCTGACCGGCATGGAGGCCACCGAGAAGCTTCCTCTTGGCGCTAAGGTGTTCATCACGCCCCGTCCCGGCACAGAGCTCAGCTATCTTGGCCAGACCCAGGAGATCGCTGATGATAAGTCGTGGGTACGTGTCCTTGAGGATGGTTCAGTCACCATCTTTGGAACACGTTCCGACAAAGTGACCATCAATGTTGATGATGCCGCCCGCGTATCTGTCCGTCAGTCCAATGGCCGCGGAGATGCCGTGGCTCTCGTCAACGGTGAGAATCAGTTTGATCTCTCCGCTCTTCAGAATGCTCTCTCCATCACCGCCACCGAAGGCAACTACATCGTGTCCGTCACTCTCAACGGTGATGAGGTTGAGGAAGGTCGCAATGGTGCGTTCCTCGTGAGCGTTGAGGATGGAAGCTATGTCGACATCAAGTCACGCAAGATCCCCGGAGACGTAAATGTCACACTGGATCTTAATGAAGGTGCCGATCTCGCCTGGCTTACCGCCACGATGAATGGCGAGCCCCTCGAGCTCTCAGCCGCTATGAAGCTCAAGGCCGGTTCAATCATCACTCTTGCTCCCGCCTTCGGCTACCAGATCGATGATGTCACGACTCTCACTCCCGGCTGCCTTGTCGAGAAGAATGAAAAGGAAGGCACCTTCACCCTCACTGTCGGTGACGAGATGGAGAGCGCCATGTTTAGCGTAATCGTCAATAAGATGGTCGCTCCCGAGGGTTATGCCCTTGTCACCATCAAGACTGACAACGATATCTTCTATTTCCGCTATCTCCCTGAAGTTGGCGATAATTACGAACTGTCGCCCGACAAGGTGAATGTGGTGAAGATCGGCGACCGCATCTCTGTCGGATCCAATATCTTCAATTATTACATTAAATCTCTCGTAATCAACGGTGAGGAGATCAAGGATGCCAGCGATAAGAAATATTACATTTTCACTATCGAAGGTGACTGCAACATCGAGCTCACTACCTATCAGTTGATCGAGGTTTCCACCACAAACTCCATCAACCCTGAAGCACACATTACCATCGGTAACGTGTATATTGTCGATGAGAAGGGCAAGCGTCTCACCCGTCTTGAGACTCAGGTTGGTGCTACCATTAACTTTGAGGTTGAGACCACAGTGGGCTACAAGTTTGTGACCCTTGAGAAATATTCTCCCGCTCCTGTCACTCAGTTCGAGGGCCTCTCCTACACCATCACCCAGGCTGATCTTGAGAATAATCCCAACGGTATGCTGATGTTCCGTGGCGTCTTCGAAGCAGACGAAGAGCACCCATCGCTTTCAGTCCGCACCTCGCCATGCTATATGCTCGATAGTGAGGGTAAACCTGTTAGTGGCGCGGAAGCCGTGATCGGTTACGTCTATATCTATACCGGCGACAAGGAGGAACTCACAGAGGATGATCTCACCACCGAGAACTGCGTCACCGAGTATGTGGCTGAGGTTGGGTCTAAGGTTCGCCTCATCTGTCTCTGCGACCCCGCCTATGAGCTTTACAGCTTCTGCTTCTCGGCAGGCTTCCCCAATTCCACCTTCCCCGGCAGCTACTATACAGTAAATGCTGACGATGCCAACGCTGAAGGTGTCATCTGGATCACCGGAGTGCTCCGTAAGAAGGGTACAACCGGTCTCGAGGCTATCTCGGCAGAAGGCTCTCTCATCTACGACCGCGCATCGACCACCCTCACTTCGCCTGCCGGAGCATCCGTCTATAGCGTATCCGGTGCTCTCGTGATGAATGTTGAGGCCGGTGAGACTTCACTTGCAGCTCTTCCCTCAGGAATCTACGTAGCAGTGACTGCGGACGGCATGACTCTCAAGTTTGTGAAGTAATATCATAGACTTTACGTATTCTATTTACCAAATCTCCTCACTTCCCCGGTTTCGGGGCGGTGAGGAGAATTTTTTTGATAAAATTTCAGTCACCCGTGAACTTTCCTGGGCGCAGATCGTTCTTAAGGTATAAGATTACTTTTTCCATTGCAAGAAATGTGATAATGATTGGTTTATTGTCAAGCAGGGAGTCGATGTGATATCAACTCCCTGCTTGGCGTATATACGTTTCGTTAACGTTCTCCTAATCCTTCAGGCATCCGATAGGAACGATGTAGATACCATCCGCACGCCTGTAGGCATAATCTCCTGTGGCAGTAAGGATCATCATAAATGAGGGATGACCCATTTTGGACGTATTGATGATTGAAGCAAGTTTCATTAGATTAGCACATCCCTCCTCAATCAGACTCTCTCCTCCAAGTTTTATTTCCACCAATCCATACTTACCATTGCGGAGATGGACCACGGCATCACATTCCAGACCATTGCTATCCCTGTAATGATATATGTCACCGTCTATCGCCTGGGCATATACTCTGAGATCACGCACACAAAGAGTCTCAAAAATCAACCCGAATGTGGACAGATTATTTATCAGATCCTCCGGGCCGATGCGCAAGGCGGCAGTGGCTATGGAGGGATCGCTGAAATATCTTGTCGGAGTGCTGCGGATGGCAGTCTTGGAGCGTAGATTTGGATTCCATGATTCCATATCCTTTATTACGAAGATTTGTCTCAAGGCATTAAGGTAGGATGAAATGGTAACATCCGATATTCTATCATTGTCATTTACGGCCACATCCTGACAGATTTTGCTGACGGGTGTCTGGGTGCCCTGGTATCGGGCATAGGACCGCATTATTACTCTTGCCCTCTCAACGTTTCTTTCAGTGCCGTCCACACGGCTGATGTCCTCCTCAACCACAAGGTCGAGATAGTCCGTAGCCTGACTCAAGGCTGCTTTCCTGCTCATGTCTGAGGCAATAGCATATGGCCACCCTCCCCTACATGTGAGATAAGCTATATCTTCTATATTATGCCTGTTTATTCCACGGATTTTTTCCGGCGTATTAAAGAGTTCTGCCAGACTAACTTCACCCGAAGAGTCCCCCGACTCAAATAATGTCATGGGTAACATGTCGATTATTGCGAATCTGCCAGTCCCGGTGTGGAAAATCTTATTGCTGTTTTTTTCCGTAGGTACAGCGGACCCGGTAAGAATGAACTGTCCGCGTTTATGTCTATGATCTACCTCGAATCTCACCGCATCCCATAGTTCCGGTGCAAGTTGCCATTCATCGATCAGTCTGGGGGCAGGTCCATCGAGAAGTAACTGAGGATCTATTCTTGCAAGTTCAATATTATTTGCCATAGAACCCGGGCGACTCATATATACTATGCTCGCGGCCTGCTGCTCGGCAGTGGTGGTCTTACCGCACCATTTAGGTCCTCGCACTAATACAGCTCCTTTTGCTTCAAGTTTTTCCTTTAGGATTGCATCTGCTATGCGACTACGATAAGGATTATAGATTTCTTCCGCCATAATATTCTGATTTTGATTGCCAAAGGTAAGAAAAAAATCTCATTTGGCAAATTGTGGCGATTCCATTTGGCAAATTGTGGCAATTTCGTTTGGCAAATTGTGGAAATTTCGTTTGGCAAATTGTGGCGATTTCACTTGGCAAATTGTGGAAATTGCTATAACGATGCCGGGATCAGCGAAAAAAATTTAGTCACCCGTGAACTTTCCGGGCTGCGGATCGTTCATAAGGTATAAGATTACTTTTTCCATTGCAAGAAATGTGATAATGATTGGTTTATTGTCAAGCAGGGAGTCGATGTGATATCAACTCCCTGCTTGGCGTATATACGTTACGAAAAAACTATCTCTACCTTATTATTTCAGGCTCCATTCGGCGCCATCCTTGGTGTCCTTGATGACAAATCCGGCTTCGCCGAGACGGTCGCGGATAAGGTCGGAAGTAGCCCAGTCCTTTGAGGCTTTCGCTTTGGCGCGGATATCAAGGATGAGATCCATTGCGTCCTCGAAAGGCTTGAGTGCTTCGGGATCAGAGCCCTCGGTGAGTTCGGTGCGGATGCCGAGGATATCTACGAGGAAAGTGTCGAAGATACTCTTGAGTTCATCAATATCAGCCTGAGTGGCCGTCGCCTTGCCATCCTTTACGGAATTGACGATCCTGAGAGCGTCGAAAAGATTGGCTATCACTACCGGAGTGTTGAGATCATCGTCCAGCGCGTCATAGCATGCCTGGCGGATCCCCGAGACATCAATGGTCGATTTCTCTGAGGGGGTTAGCTCCTGCAGACGCCTGTAACCCTCCAGCATTCGGCCAAGAGCCTTCTCGGATGCCTGAAGAGCCTCGTTGGAGAAGTCCACCGTGCCGCGATAGTGGGCCTGAAGGATGAAGAAGCGGATAGTCATGGGCGAGTAGGCCTGCGTGAGCAGAGGGTGAGAGCCGTTGAAAAACTCGTCCAGGGTGATGAAATTGCCCAACGACTTGCCCATCTTCTTGCCGTTGATGGTGATCATATTGTTGTGCAGCCAGTAGCGGACGGTTTCGTGACCGTTGTGGGCCATGCTCTGCGCTATCTCGCATTCATGGTGGGGGAACATCAGGTCCATTCCGCCGCCGTGGATGTCAAATTCTTCACCAAGATACTTCTCCCCCATGGCCGAGCACTCGAGGTGCCAGCCGGGGAAACCCTCGCTCCAGGGTGAAGGCCAGTGCATGATGTGCTCGGGAGCAGCCTTCTTCCACAATGCGAAGTCAGC
>CAZOOY010000040.1:0-15010 GCA_964581555.1 uncultured Staphylococcus sp. | reverse complement strand
CTCATGGTCGATGCCGACATGGCCAAGGTGGCCGTCGAACGCGCCTCCGACCAGGTCCGCACCAACCTCGCCGAATACCTCGAAAAAGGTATCGTAAAATAGGAGTGGCAGCTTCCTAGCCATCACACCACGGCACGAAAAGGAGTGGCGCCTTCCCGGCCGTCACACCCGCGCGTACAATATCGACCAGAGTCCCAAAGCCCTGCCAGAGATCCAAAGGAATTTTTATAATGCATAATTATATTCCTATGGATCTCTGGCAGGGCTTTGGGACTCTGATCACAATACCCTTATCGAAAGTCTCTGATAGCATAATTATCCCCCCTCTGTACGGACGTGCCTTCGGCACGTTTAGATAATGTACTAATTTCCAGGGACACGTGCCGAAGGTGCGTCCATACAAAATTAAATTCCATATCATGATAATTATGCATTATGCATTAATAACCTCTCGTCCTCTGGTAAGCTCCCGTCCTTTGGTCGAAAGTCCTCTGTTCGAAAGTCCTTGCACGAAAGCCTCCACTCGAAATTCTCTGAAAGCAGGATTATTCAACAATCTGTACGGACGTGCCTTCGGCACGTTTAGATAATGTACTGATTTCCAGGTATACGTGCCGAAGGCACGTCCGTACAGAACCAAATCTCATATCCTGATATAAACCTCAAATAAATTCCCCTCCATCTCCACCCACATCTTTAAGTTTAAGATTCCGCAGGAATCCTTATCATTAGCCCGTGAATAATTTCACGGGTAGGAAATCATTGCTTATCCCGGATTCCGCAGGAATCGTTAGGGATCCTCACCCACAACATCCCCTCAAAATTATGCATTATGCATTATGGATTATGCATTATATTATTGCATTATGGATTATGCATTAAATATCCTCTGGTCCTCTGGCAAGCTCCCGTACTCTAGTCGAAAGTACTCTGGTCGAAAGTCCTCTGCTCGAAAGTCCTCTGCTCGAAAGTCCTCTGGTCGAAAGTCCCGGGACTTACACCATCATTTTTGACAAATGTTTTGCACTTTCACATTTTTTATGTAACTTTGTCGCGATTTCGCCATCGTAAATGACAAAATCACATCCCGATTAAACCAACAGTAAACAAAAAGATATGAAAGCAGTAGAAGTGATCGACGAACTCAAGCGTCGATTCCCCAACGAGCCGGAATACATCCAGGCTGTCGACGAAGTTCTCACAACCATTGAAGATGTCTACAACGAAAATCCCGAATTCGAGCGCTACAACCTCATCGAGCGCCTCTGCATTCCCGATCGCATCTTCGCATTCCGCGTCTCCTGGGTGGACGATAAAGGTAAAGTCCACAACAACATGGGCTACCGCGTTCAGCACAACAACGCCATCGGTCCCTACAAGGGCGGCATCCGCTTCCACTCAAGCGTAAACCTCTCCATCCTCAAGTTCCTCGCCTTCGAGCAGACCTTCAAGAACTCCCTCACCACCCTCGCCATGGGCGGCGCCAAGGGCGGTAGCGACTTCTCCCCCCGCGGCAAGAGCGATATGGAAGTGATGCGCTTCTGCCAGGCCTTCATTCAGGAACTCTGGCGCCAGATCGGCCCCGACACCGACGTCCCCGCCGGTGATATCGGCGTAGGCGGTCGGGAGGTCGGCTACATGTTCGGCGAATACAAGAAGATGGCCCGTGAATTCACCGGCACCTTCACCGGCAAGGGCCTCGACTTCGGCGGCTCGCGCATCCGTCCCGAGGCCACCGGCTACGGCAACGTCTACTTCCTCCTCGAGATGCTCAAGACACGCGGCATTGACATCGCAGGCAAGCGCGTAGCCATCTCAGGCTCAGGCAACGTCGCCACCTATACTGCCAAGAAGCTCCTCGCCCTCGGCGCCAAGGTCGTCTCCATGAGCGACTCCGACGGCTCCATCTACGTTCCCGACGGCATCACCGAAGAGCAGCTTGACTACATCTTCAAGCTCAAGAATATCTATCGCGGCCGCATCCGCGAATTTGCTGAGGAATACGAGTGCCAGTACTTCCCCGGCGAGCGTCCCTGGCATCACGTCGCATGCGACATCGCCATGCCCTCCGCCACCCAGAACGAGATCGACGGTGACGATGCCCGCGCACTCATTGCCAACGGCTGCATCGCCGTCTCCGAAGGCGCCAACATGCCCTCCACCCCCGAGGCCATCCGTGAGTTCCAGAAAGCCCGCATCCTCTACGCTCCCGGCAAGGCAGCCAACGCCGGCGGCGTGTCTGTATCAGGTCTTGAGATGGCCCAAAACTCTCAGAAACTCTCCTGGACCGAAGAGGAAGTTGACGAGAAGCTCAAGCACATCATGAAAGATATCCACGAGCAGTGCGTCAAGTACGGCACCGAGGAAGATGGCTACATCAACTACGTGAAGGGAGCCAACGTGGCCGGCTTCATGAAGGTAGCCCGCGCCATGATGGCCCAGGGTATCCTCTGATAGCAATAACCCGACATAACCGCACGCCCCGCGTGCACCCCTGACATTCAGGACAGGAGAAACAGGAGTCCCAACCCACCCGTTTCTCCTGTCCTCTTTTTAGAACAGTTCTAAGGAGAGACATCAGGAGTGGCGGCTTCCCAGTCGTCACATCCCGCGCGCGAACAATTTCGACCAAAGTACAAGATCCTACCCAAAGAACCATATAAGTATCCCGGCAAGGACGCGATTCTTCGCGTCCGGAATCGAACCATGTAACTTATATCCTCTAATTGCAAATCAGTTCTGATTGCCCCTGGCTGTACGGACGTGCCTTCGGCACGTTGAGATAACACACTGATTTCCAGGGAAATGCGCCGAAGGCACGTCCTTACAGCAGGCAAATTTCATATCCTGATATAAACCTCCAATATAATTCCCCTCCTCTCCATCCCCCTTTCACCCCTTAAAGATTCCGCAGGAATCTTTAATCATTAGCCCGTGAATCATTTCACGGGTAGAAGCAAATCATTGATTGACCCAGATTCCGCAGGAATCATTTACCATTAGCCCGTGAATCATTTCACGGGAAACAAATAATCGATCGACCCAGATTCCGTAGGAATCGTTAGGAATCCTCCCCCACAATATCCCCCCCAAAAAACCTCTGGTCCTCTGGCAGGCTCCCGTACTCTGGTCGAAACTCTTCGGTTCGATTCAATCCTGTCCTCCCCAACAAAATACCTCTGGTCCCTCTGGGCAAGCTCCCGTCCTCTGGTCGAAATGTCTCTTGTCGAAAAGAGTGCTATCAATTATGCATTATGCATTATGGATTATGCATTAAAACATTGAATTATGAATTAGTAAATGATATTATCGCACCTTTTCCTCTTTCCTCTGCTATTACCTTTGCATTGTCAAAACAACAATTTAATCTTAGTCCCATGCGAAATATCACTTACGCCATCCTCTCCCTCATCATCTTTGCCACAGGCTATCTGACCGGCCTCCATCGATCTCCCCCTCCTGCAAAGACACGCGAAATCAGAATCTTCCGCGATACTATCGTTCTGAAAGAACCTCAATCCGTCCGGGTCATCCCGACCGGTCAGACTATCCCCGTGGCTGTAACGCCACGTGATACCGTCTATATAGAAAAAGAAACCGTCATCTATAGCGATTCCCTCTATTATGCCGAAATTTCCGGCATAACTCCGAGTCTTGATTCGCTTGTGATATATCCCCGTCACACGATAGAAACCGTCAACTGTTCTCCTGTGACCAACCGCGCCGGTCATCCCGTATGGGGGCTGGGAATTGCAGCGGGGGCCACGTTGACAGCCCGGGGACTATCGCCGGGGATAACAGTAGGGCTGACCTACACATTCGCCACTTTTTGAGAATAGTTCTCAGTGGCGCTTGGCAGCTTCTACAAGTCGTGTGGCAACGTTCCGGGCTGCTGACTCTCCTGTGTGAAGCCTTTCACGTATTCTTTCGTATCCCTCAAGCTGTAGCTGTCGCTCGCGAGTGTCCTCGAGCAGCGGGGCAAGCTGACGGTCCACCTCATCGGGGTTGCAATGATGCATAAGCAGTTCCGGAACTATGCATCCGCGCACACCCGTCTCGGCCACTTCGAGGTTGACTCGTCTGCGGGTCTCACTGTCGATTTCACCTCCCGTGAGATTTGGCAGCGAAACGTAGGGGATCTTGAGAATACGCTGGAACACGTTATGCAGGGGTTTCCAACCCACCGAACGGTAGCAAACCACCTGGGGCGCGCCCGCAAGTGCGCTTTCGAGCGATGCCGTGCCTGATGTCACCAGGGCGGCACGGGCATTGGCCATAAGCTGGAGAGTGGTCGCTTCGACCACGGGCAAGGTGGTGAGACTGCGGTAGTTCTCCTGACGAATCGACGGAGCTCCCGCGATCACCGCCTGCATCTCCGGATGACGCCTCGCCACAGCGTCCATTACCGGAAGATTGGATCGTATTTCTCCTACGCGGCTTCCGGGGACGACGGCAAGAATGGGACGGGTGTCAAGACCGTGAAGACGGCGGAACTCCTCGCCCGAAGGGAGATGGATGAGCGCGCGCTCCACCTCCTCGACGGATGGATTTCCGACATATTCCACCTTGACCCCCCTCTCTCCAAACCATTCTTCTTCAAAGGGAAGGATGGAATAGATGCGGTCCACGTCACGGCGCAGACGCTTGATGCGGTACTCCTTCCATGCCCATAGCTTGGGAGCTATGTAGTAATGGAGGGGGATACCGAGCGAGCGGGCATATTCGGCCAGCCGCAGGTTGAAACTCGGATAGTCCACCAGCACAAGCACATCCGGCCGTGATTCCTTCAAGGCACGTTTTGCCTCCTTCAGGTTGCCGAGCACCTGAGGGAGGTGACGAGCCACATCTATGAATCCCATGTAGGCCATCCGGTCATAATGGATGAGCGGCTCATGTCCGGCCGCCTCGGCCATGGCATCACCGCCAAGAAATGTCACCTGCGCGTCAGCGTCAAGCTCCCGCAGCTCCCTTATCACCTGCGCGGCATGTACGTCGCCGCTTGCCTCTCCGGCCGAGAAGAAGTATTTCATATTTATTCCTGTGCTTCCTGTAAGGGGGGACGCGATTCTACGCCTCCTGTTGTTAAAAATGTTACAAATGTAACGGTATTTTCCCTAATTTTTCGGCGTTATGAGGCTTTTTTTTCTCCATCTCGTGAAAAAGTGCTAACTTGCGTGTTGTTAAGATGTCATCCGCTCAGTATTCATCATCATTTATGAAAACATCAAGGTTGATTTTATCTATATTGCTCCTTTTGTCGACGGTCTCCGCCCTTAATGCCCGCACTTCCATCCGCGGTGAGCAGAAGGTGGAAATCGAGCAGATGTATCAGTTCGTGGCCGCACACAATCCGGGCTTCCCCCGAGAGGTTGCCGAGGCTTTCTACGAGATCGGCGAGCGCTACGGCATCAGAGGTGACATCGCCCTTTGTCAGGCCATCATCGAGACCGGATGGTTCCGCTTTGACAACGGTACGGCCGTCCTCCCCTCCGACCATAACTATTGCGGACTCGGCGTGAAGCAGCGCGGAGAGCGTGGATGCTGCTTCGAGACAGTCGAGGATGGTGTCACCGCCATGCTCCAGCATCTTTACGCCTATGCCTGCACCGATCCTCTCCCCGATGGAGAGACCATCCTCGATCCCCGTTTCAAGCTCGTCACCCGCGGCATCTCCTCCACGTGGGAGGGTCTGAACGGACGCTGGGCCATGAATCAGAGTTACGCGCAGAACATCATGGCTCTCTATCGTCGCATGGAGTCCCACGCTCTCAGCCCCACCTCGGTCATGACCATCGAGGTTCTCCTGCCCGATGATGGCACCCTCGAGGAAGAGGAAGAGCTCGCACTTAAAAGTTTTTTTGAATGAAACAGAAAGAAATCACCGACAATATAGCGTCACGCCTCGGCGTGACTGACCTTAACGACATGCAGTGCCGCATGGCCGATCTCCCGGCCCGTGGCACTTTTACACTCCTTGCGCCTACCGGCTCGGGTAAGACTATAGCTTTCGCCATCCCGCTCCTCAAGAGCCTCGGCCCCTCACAAGGACATGTGCAGGCCGTTGTCATAGCTCCCTCGCGCGAGCTGGTGCTTCAGATCGCCGACGTGATCCGCCCCGTTGCCACCGGCCTGAAGACCGTGGCTTTCTACGGCGGTCACCCCATGAAAGAAGAGATCAACTCTCTCTCGGTGACTCCGGACATTATCGTGGCGACTCCGGGGCGACTCCTTGACCACATCAACCGCGGAGGTCTTGATCTCGGGACGGTCTCCACGCTCGTACTCGACGAGTATGACAAGGCTCTCGAACTCGGATTTGCCGATGAGATGAAGCGCGTCTGCCGTCGTCTCACAGGGCTGCGTCTCGTCATCCTGACATCAGCTACTCCCCTCGCATCTATCCCCGACTATCTTCCCGGACAAAATCCCGTCACAATTGATTTCTCAGCCAAGGATTCCCCCCGCCATCGTATGCAGGTGATCCATGTCGAGTCACCCTCGCGTGACAAACTCGACACTCTCGTGGAGCTTGTACGCTCGCTCCCTGACGGTAAGGTGATCATCTTCGTCAACCATCGCGACAGTGTGGAGAGAGTGTGGAATGCGCTGCGCAAAGCCGGAATTCCCGCCGGATTCTATCACGGAGGTCTCGAACAGAATGACCGTGAAAACGCCCTCACCCTTCTTGCCAACGGGTCAACCCCGGTTCTGATCTCGACCGATCTGGGAGCGCGCGGCATCGACATTCCCGAGCTATCGGCCGTCATCCACTATCACGTCCCAGTCTCCCCCGAGGCGTGGACCCATCGCAATGGGCGCACTGCCCGTCAGGATGCATCGGGCGAAGTTTATGTCCTCACCTCCGAGGGGGAGGATATCCCTGATTATGTCAACTTTGACCGTGAGTATTTCCCCACGGGCCACAACGATAACCCCATCCGCTCCACCACCGCCACCCTCTATCTCAACGCAGGAAAAAAAGAGAAGATCTCGCGTGGCGACATAGTGGGCTTCCTCATAGCACAGGGCGGATTGACATCTGATCAGATCGGACGCATCACTCTGCGTGACCATTCGGCCCTCGTGGCCATTGATCGCGACGCTTTTGAAGCCCACCCCGATCTGCTGCAGCGTCTCAACTCCGCGCGCTTAAAGAACACGCGTGTGCGCATCACACGCATGGCTTGAAAAGTAGCTTGATTTTTTCTGTCGCGGCATTTTGAACGAGCCAAAATTATTGCTATTTTTGTGCCCATGCTTATGATCCTTTACCGCATCTATCAGATACTGATAATGTGTCCGCTCATAGTGGTCGCAACAATTCTCACGGCCCTCGTGGCCATTGCCGGATCCGCCATCGGCTTCGGAAGATGGTGGGGTTACTATCCCGAGGTACTGTGGGCCCGACTGTTCTGTTGGCTCAACTTTGTCAGTGTCAGCATCAAGGGTCATGAAAACATTGACCCTAAGACTTCCTACGTCTTCGTGGCCAACCATCAGAGTGCCTATGACATCTTCTCCCTTTTCGGATGGCTGGGCCACAATTTCCGGTGGATGATGAAGCAGAGCCTCCACAAGATCCCGTTCGTGGGATGGGCATGCGAGGCGAGCGGTCAGATCTTCGTTGACAATTCGTCCGTCTCGGCCACACGCCACACCATGCAGGCGGCCGAGCGTCAGCTAAGCGGCGGCATGTCACTCGTCGTATTTCCAGAGGGCGCACGCAGTTGGGACGGGAAGATGCGCCGGTTCAAAAAAGGTGCGTTCATGCTCGCTGTCGAGTTCAATCTGCCGGTTGTTCCTGTGACGATCGACGGAGCTTTCGACGTGATGCCACGTTTCAAGAAACTCCCACGTCCGGGCCACATCTCACTCACGATCCATAAGCCTATCAGCCCGACGGCTGACGGTCACGACATCGGCCACCTCATGGAGGAGAGCTACCGTGAGATCGAGTCGGGACTTAAGAAGAAGTAATACCCCCTCCCCTATTTTTTCATTGCGAAGTATTTCCAGAGCGGAGCAGCCATGAGCGCCTGCTTGAGTTCGTCGCGCTCAAGCATACCATAGACCTCCTCTTCGGAGAGGAGTTTCACCTGAATATCCTCCGTCTCGTCGAGATGCTGGCCAGACACCTTGGTCACCCCACGGGCGATATAGCTATAACTCAGGTTGTTCTGACTTCCGGGATTGGCCGAGAGGACAGTGTGGAGAGTCCATTCGCCTCCGGCATATCCGGTCTCCTCCAGCAGCTCACGCTTGGCACCTTCGAGCGGATCCTCACCATCCTCCACCACTCCGGCACAAAGCTCGGTGGCGGTGATCCCGAGGCCGTGGCGATACTGGCGCACCATCACGAACTTTCCTTCAGGGGTGATGGCGATGACGTTGATCCACTTTGGATATTCGAGCACATAGTATTCCGGATGGACAGTCCCGTTGGGGAGACGGACGGTATCGCGGCGCACTGTGAGCCACGGACGACGGAAGAGGTACTCGCTGTCAAGCACATCCCATTTCATATCATTGTTTTCCATACTCTTTGTTGGCTTTATGACGGAGGAGAGCGTCGGAGACGGCAAGCGCTACGCGCACCAGTCCCGCAGGCATCTCTCCTTCAAGGATTTCGTAAACTTTATCGGGGTGTTCGGACGCCACCTTCATCACTTTCAGATAATCATCGCGGCTGATGACCGAAGAGAAGTCCGTGAGCTTATCCTCCGAGATGAGAGCGGCAAGGTGGGAGTAGACCGTGGAGGGTTTGATCCCTTTGGCTTCGGCTATCCCGGCAATGTCATAGCCGGAGTTGAGCAGCAGCAGTGTCTCCTCATGCGACAAGCCTGAGCCCATTGAGGTCGGGAGGCCTTTGTGACGTCGGATGGCTGTGACAAAGGGCTTCCAGTATTTCACCGTCTTGCGCTCGCCGATACCCTCGGTCTTGGAGAAGGCCTCCATGTCGGTGGGCTCGGTGCGGACAAGTTCGAGGAGCACCTTGTCCGTGAGGATGAGATAAGGTGGCACCTGCTCCTTCCGTGAGAGTTTCTGGCGTACCTCTTTCAGCGCTTCCATCAGCACCTCGGCCGGATTGAGTTGAGCTTTCCTTTCGCTCTCACGGCCGCGGACGGGACGCCGCCGCTCAAAGGGGACGAAGCGTGCCAGCTCCACATTCTTGCGCGTGCGGAGTATGTCAGCGCCGTAGGGTGTGAGCTTGAGATGATTGGACTCGTTGTAGGCAATATCTATCAGTCCGAGCTGGATCATCTGGGAGATGTAGGCGTTCCACTCTCCGAAACTCAGATCCCTCCCCGCCCCATAGGTCTTGATGAGATGATACCCCTTCATCAGAAGTTCCTGACGGGAAGCGCCGCGGAGGATGTCGATGAGAGTGTGTATACCCACGCTTCCCGAGGTGCGGACAATGGCGCTGAGGGCTTTCTGAACTAAAATAGTGCCATCAATACGTTCCGGAGGATTGAGGCAGACGTCACAGTTGCCGCAGTCATGATCCATCGTCTCGTTGAAGTAGCTGAGCAGGATGCGCCGGCGGCAAAGTGAGGCCTCGGCATACTCCTTCATGCGGTTGAGCTTCTCGGAATTGAGCGCTTTCTGACCGCTCTCGTCCACGAAGTTCTGGAGCATTGCTATGTCACCGTAGGAGTAGAAGAGGACAGTCTCGGCCTTGGTGCCGTCACGCCCCGCACGTCCTATCTCCTGATAATAGCTCTCGATGTTGCGGGGGAGATTGTTATGGACCACCCAACGGATATTGCTCTTGTCGATACCCATTCCGAACGCTACGGTGGCGCAGATGGCCTGTACATCGCCGTTGATGAAACGATCCTGCGCGAGGTTGCGCTCGGTGACCGAGAGTCCGGCATGGTAGACGGCCGAGCGGTAACCGCGGGCGCGGAGCTGTGCGTTCATGTTCTCAGCCATCTTGCGCGAGAGGCAGTAGACGATGCCGGAGTCCGTGGGATAACGGTCGATGAGTGAGGAGATATAGTTGAGACGCTGGGTCTTACCGGGATCAGTGATAACTTTGAGAGAGAGGTTGGGACGATCGAATGAACCGATGAAGAGGGCCGGGTCACGGAGCCGGAGCTGAGTGGAGATATCCTCACGGGTGATACGGTCAGCCGTAGCGGTAAGAGCCATGACCGGCACATCGGGATAGAGCTCCTTGATGCGTGCGAGCTGAGTGTAGCCCGGGCGGAAGTCATGTCCCCATTGGGAAATGCAATGGGCCTCGTCGATGGCGAATAGTGTCACCGGAAGATCAGCGCTCCAGCGGTCTATCTCCGTGAGAAGTCGCTCGGGGGAAATGTAGAGTATCTTGATGCGTCCGGTGAATAGCTGCGCGAGAATATGGCGGTTCTCCTCCTCGGTCTGCATGGAGTTGACGGCGGCGGCAGGAATACCGTTGGAGGTGAGAGCCGTGACCTGATCCTTCATCAGGGCGATGAGGGGCGAGACCACTACGGTGACGCCACAGTCAGCCAGCAGGGCCGGAATCTGATAACAGATTGACTTTCCGCCACCCGTCGGCATGAGGACGACACAGTCACGACGCTCGACGGCAGCCGTCCTTATGATGTCAAGTTGCAGCGGGCGGAAAGAGTTGTAACCGTAAAACCTGCGGAGCAGCGCTGTGGCTTTTTTGTTAAAGTCAAGCATCATCAGAAGGCATTTTCATCCTCGCGGAAAGCATTGATCATCGTGCGGATGATGATTTTGATGTCAAGCAGGAAGCTCCAGTGCTCTATGTACCAGATGTCATGCTCGATGCGGCGCTCCATCTGCCAGAGTTCCTGAGTCTGGCCACGGTAACCTCTCACCTGTGCCCACCCTGTGATACCGGGCTTGATGAGATGGCGCACCATGTAGTTTCCTATCAGGCGGGAATAATCGTCGGTGTGCTTGAGCATGTGGGGACGCGGCCCGACAACTGACATGTCGCCGAGCAGGACGTTGATGAACTGCGGGAGCTCGTCGATGGAGGTGCGGCGCAGGAAGTCACCAACCTTGGTCTTGCGCGGGTCATCCTTGCTGGCCTGCCGGGAGTCAGCATCGGGGTTGACCTTCATGGTGCGGAACTTCCAGCAGAGGAATTCATGTCCCATGTAGCCCGTGCGTGCCTGCCGGAAAAAGACTGGCCCCGGTGACGAAAGCTTGATGGCTATGGCTACCGGAATGAAGATTAACGGTGAGAAAAGAAGGAAGGTGGCTGAGAAGATAACGTCAAACGTGCGCTTCAGTCCCTTGTTGAAAGAGGATTCGAGAGGATTGTTGATGACATCGAATACAGGTATTGAGCCGATAAACGAAGTTTTGAGATTGCGGGCGAGATAGGGAGAGATGAGGGGGACAAAGTGGAAGCGCATCATCAACTCGTCACAGAGCCCGATGCATAGTTTGAGCGCCTCGGAATTAGTGCCCGAAATGCAATAGAATATTTCCTCGGTGTCATTCGTCCTCACCCAGTTCTCTATATCCGAGAGATTGCCGAGATAAAGCTTCTTGAACGGAAAATCAGGGGGACAATAGAGGTCAAAAAATCCTTGAACATGGTAGCCGAAACCGGCATCGGACATCATCTCACGATAGAGCCGCTCACCCGTTGTGCCACAGCCGATGATGATGACGCGCGAGTAGTTGCGTCCACGGGCACGATAGGATTTGATGAGGAGCTGCGAACCCATGCGCCAGAGTGTGAGCGACGGGATGAGCATGAGATAGAAGGTGCAGATGGACTGCCAGGTGATGTCGTCGATCCCCATGAGGTAGAGGAGAGCGAGGAATGCAAGGGCATGTGCACCTCCGGCCGCGAGAGAGGAGCGGATGAGGGTGTCCATCTGCAGTGCTCGCTCACGGTGAGCATCCGAGAGCCAGCGGACCACCGGAAGGTAGGCCACGTTGAGCAGAAGGAGGGTGATGCGGGAGTGGAGCTGAGGGACGTCGGGATAAAGAAGGAGCAGAATGAGGAAGACGACATTGAGCACGACGTAGTCGCCGACCGCAAGGATGCGGTGGAGATGACGGCCGTATTTCCCCTTTTTCGTGGTCATTCTAACTAATTGACGGGCACATTAAGACAGGCAGGCAAACGTGCCAAAGGCACGTCCCTACAATAAATAACGGAGCAAGGTGAGGAATTAGTGTGACGAGAGCGAGAGTATGTTGCAGGGACGCGCACCCGACGGGACAACCGGTCGGATCAGCAGGCAGCCACGCCGGAGGCGCGTCCCCGCAAAAGGTGACAGACGGACGTGAGCCGTCGTCAAAGTTTGCTGTCGATAGCGTGAATCTTAGACTCGAGCTCAGCGAGATCGTCGCGGAGACGCTGCATGCGGCGCTGCATGTCACGAAGCATGGAGTCAGCATTCTTGGAGCGTGCGGAGAGGAAGCCCATATTGTTCTCGTAAGTGAGGATCTCACTGCGGCGCTGCTCGTAGACGCGGAGGAGACGCTCGCGCTCGCGGATGAGGCGATTGTGGTCACCGCCGATCTCAGCCAGTGAGTTCTCGAACGACTCCATGCGGGCGCCACGGCGCGAGAGGTCAAACTTCTCATAGATAGAGTTGACGGCGGCACGATAGGAATCGTAGATCTTGTCTTTTTCAGAGAACGGAACATGACCCACGCTCTGCCACTCGGCCTGTAGATCCTTCAGGCGGCTCTGAATCTCCTCACGAGAGAGTTCGGTCTCGGCGAGGGCACGGACCTTCTCGATGATCTCCTGCTTCTGCTCCAGGTTGGCGCGCTCATTGCGGCGAGTTCCGGAGGTATTCTTTTTCTTCTGCTCGAAGAAGTAGTCGCAGGCGGCGAGGAAACGATGCCACACCTGGTCGGAGTGCTTCTTGGAGACGGCGCCGATGGTCTTCCACTCTTTTTGGAGAGCGGCGAGCTTATCGGAGGTAGCACGCCATTCGGTGCTGTCCTTAAGGGCCTCGGCCTGCTCGCAGAGGGCGATCTTGCGTTCGAGGTTGTGGGCAAGGAGGTCTTTCATCTCACGGAAGAAAGCGGCTTTGGCTGCAAAGAAATTGTCGCAAAGAGCGCGGAATCGTGCGAAGAGTGCATTGTTGGCCTTACGGGAAGCGTAGCCGAGCTTACGCCAGTCTTCCTGAGCCTTAAGGAACTCGTTGGTCATCGCATCCCAGGCGGCATATGTGGAGAGGGAGGAGAAGTCGAGAGCCTCAAGACGCTCACATATAGCGGTCTTAGCTTCCTCGTTCTCACGCTCGCGGGTCTTGCGCTCGATGAAGAAGTCCTGATATTTACGGTTGATCTCAGAGGAGATGTTCTTGAAACGGCTCCAGATCTCCTCGCGGACTTCCTTGCTGACGGGACCAATGGCACGCCACTGGTCGTGAAGCTCCTGGAGACGCTTGAAAGCCACGATGATGTCCTCCTCATCACGGAGTTTTTCAGCCTCGGTAATAAGCTGTTCCTTGTCGGTGAGGTTCTTGCGGAAGTCGTAGTCACGCAGTTCTTTGTTGATCTTAAGCTGGTCATAGAACTGCTCGACGGCATCCTGATAGCTCTTCCAGAGATCGGCGGCATATTGCTGGGGCACCTCACCTATCTCCTTGAATTCGTTCTGAAGGTCACGGACGGAGGGGAAGAGGCGGTTGACATTGTCAGTGTCGGCGCTCATCTCGCGCAGTTTCGCGATGATCTCCTGCTTGCGGTCATAGTTGGCCTGCTGCAGGGCTTCGAGAGCGGCACGTTGAGCGGCTTTCTTCTCCTTGATGACTGTGAGAAGTTCCTTGACTTTCTCTTCTACGGGGTCTGCCTCAGGGACATATGCCTCGGGGGTGTTGCCCTCGATGGCAAGGAATGCCTCGCGGGCTACGCGTGATTCTTCGTTGTGGAGAGTATAGAACTGCTGCTTGAGGCGAGCCACTTCCTCATTGGAAATCTCGGCAGCTTCAGATGCAGATAGCTTCTCAAGAGAGGCGATGATCTCTTCCTTGGTGACGGGCTGATGGCGGCGGGGGGATTCGTCGCTTTCACTTACAGTGATTTCTTCAGCTACGTCGCCGGAGGTTTGGGCGGGAGATTCGTTTTTCATGTTTTCGGCTTCTGGAGTGGCCTGGGTCTCAGAGGTGACCGATTCGATCACTTCCAGAGGTGTAGAGGACTGGTCGCGCAGTTCCATAATAAATTTAGGGTAATGTGATAATAATGTTTCCGCCGTGTTCACCCCGGAAGAATGGCACGGAAGAAGAGAACGGTAAAAAAACTATTTGGACGGCTAATTTAAATAAAATTTTTCAATTATCAAAAATTAATGCTTTTTCAATGCATAACTTTTCAATGCATAACTTTTCAATGCATAATGCATAATGCATAATGCATAATGCATAATTAACTTTACTCATTTCGACCAGTGGACGGGAGCGAGGCCAGAGGGCCAGAGGTTATTAATGCATAATCCATAATGCATAATCCATAATGCATAATTATTGCTACAGGGTTGTCGACCAGAGGACGGGTGCTTGCCAAAGGGACCAGAGGTTTTTGGGGGAATTTTGGGATATTTTTGGGGAGGATCCCTAACGATTCCTACGGAATCTGGGATAAGCAATGATTTCTTACCCATGAAATTATTCACGGGCTAATATTTATGATTCCTTCGGAATCTTTATTGGGTGAGAGGGGAGGGAGGGGTATTATTTGGGAGGGTTAGATTATGTGAGGGAATTGGGGTTCTGTACGGACGTGCCTTCGGCACGTTTTCTTGGAAATCAGTATGTTATCTCAACGTGCCAAAGGCACGTCCGTACAGAAGGGGCAAATGTTTTTTATTGAATAATACTACTATCATAGAATTTCAACCAACTTTTTCGACCAGAGTACCAAAGCCATGCCAGAGGTCCATAGGATTTTAATTATGCATCATAAAAAATTCCTTTGGGTCTCTGGCAGGGCTTTGGTACTTTGGTCGAATTTGTTCGCGCGCGGGGTGTGACGGCTGGGAAGCCGACACTCCTATTTGATCGGAGGGTGT
>CAZOOY010000039.1:0-15032 GCA_964581555.1 uncultured Staphylococcus sp. | reverse complement strand
CTCAGCCACGAGACGATCCTCGGGAATCTTTCCGAAATACTCGTCGTTGACAATCTTACCCTCAGCTTCCTCATTGTAAGGGATGAAGACAGTGGTGGTGGGAGTGGGATTGAAACATCCGAGCATCCAGACTGACACGAGACCTCCATCCTTGGTCCATGCCTTGTCACCGATATTGGTGATCTTGTTGTCACTCTTGTAAGCCACCATCTTCATGTCGTCGGTGAGATCGATACCGAAATCCTCGGCAACCTCCTTGGCGTCCATCAGTGCGACGGTACGATCGATATTTATGTCGAACGTTGTACCTGAAGCATTGGTGAGATGACATTCCTTGACAAACTCGATCTCATTGTCGCTCTGCGACTTGATCTCGTAAGCCTCAGTGTCGATGACGGGGGGAACCACCCAGTTCTCATACACCTGGTCCTGGCCACCCTTGAAGTAGAGAGAGTAAGGGCCACCTTCAGGTCCGAACCAGAAACGCTCCTCGCCGCCGAAGGGATTGAACTGATCACTCGTCTTGCCCTCGTTGATGAAGCGATAGTTGATCCAACCGTAGCTGTCACCCTCATCACCCGAAGCAGAAGTGGTCATCACACGTCCCTGCCATGCAGGCACAATCATCACTTTCGACATTCCGTCCTTGGAAACCAGTTCGGTGTATTCGATTCCGTGGTCCTTAAGGAATTTGGCATCATGAGCGTAGCTTCCCATCTTCTGATCTTTATTTCCTCCGCAAGCCATCATCATCATGGTGGTGCCTGCAAGAATGATATTTTTTGCGTTGATTGATTTTGACATGATATCTCCGTTTATTTATAAAGGGGACCATAGTTTTTGCATGCCCTGTAGTCGCTGCCTTCGAGATCTTCACCGAATGCATCCCAGGCACTCGGACGGAACACTTCGTCCTCAGCGACATTGTGCATGCAGACGGGTATTCTCAGCATTGAAGCCAGAGTGATGAGATCGGCACCGATGTGACCGTAGCTGATGGCACCGTGATTGGCACCCCAGTGGTTCATGACTGAGTAGACATCGCGGAAGTAACCCTTACCAGTGATGCGGGGCACGAAGAATGTGGAGGGCCAGGTGCGGTCAGTGCGCTCGTTGATCACCTTGAAGACATCCTCGTCAAGCTTAACGGTCCAACCCTCGGCAATCTGAAGCACGGGGCCCTGCCCTTTCGCAAGATTCAGACGGCACATGGTCACGGGCATGTTGACGCGGGTGACGAACTGAGATGAGTAACCGCCTCCACGCATGTATTCACGGCTGGCAGGATACCAAGTGGTCTCGGCGAGAGTCTTCTCAACCTCTTCCTCAGTGATTTCCCAGAAGGGTTTCATGGCAGGCTCGCCATCCTTGGTCATACACCCGATCGCGTCAAGAGTACAGGATCCGGAATTGATGAGATGAATGAATCCATCGGCAGCACGACCTTCGAGCTTGTGACCGGTCACGCGCTCAACAGCCTTGGGACTCCAATAGGTGCGGACATCGGCAAACATCTGGGCCTTATTGGTGAGCAGATGGCATAAGAGCATCGAGGCACAGTTGAGCGTATCGTTCTCAGTGGCGAAAGTGAAGGCTTCACGGATGCCGTTCCAGTCAAACGAGGTGTTCAGGATTGCCTCGGAGAAGTCACCGTCAGGCTTGAAATCGGTCCACTGGCGCTGACCCTGGAATCCGGCAGCAATAGCGTTGTGACCCATGGACTCTTCCTTGAAACCCATCTCTGCGAGTTTGGAATTGCCTGTCATAAGATCGCGGAAGATCATGGTCATTTTCACCACGTATTCCCAACGGGCATCTTTTTCTTCTCTATTATATATAAGGTGATCGGGGTTGTGATCCTTACCTTCGTTGCATTTGCAATATTTCTCTACCCACTCCATGGCGCGACGGAATTCGTCGGCGTCATAGATTCCGAGCTGCACGCGACGCTCTATCTCGCTGGCGTCGACATACTCATTGCGCATTCCGAGATACTCCTGGAAGAACTCGGGATTGGGGATGGAGCCGGCAATACCCATGGAGACACTGCCGATAGAGAGATAGGACTTACCCTTCATCGTAGCGACGGCAATACCGGCGCGGGCGAAGCGGAGGAGTTTTTCCTTCACGTCGTCAGGAATCTCGGTGTCGGTGAGATCCTGCACATCGCGACCGTAGATCCCGAAAGTGGGAAGGCCCTTCTGAGTGTGGGCGGCAAGAGCTGAAGCCAGATAGACAGCTCCCGGGCGCTCCGTGCCGTTGAATCCCCAGATGGCCTTAGGCATCTCGCCATCCATGTCGATCGTCTCGAATCCGTAGCACCAGCAAGGGGTTACGGAAAGCACGACGCCAACGCCGCTCTTGCTGAACTTTTCAGCACACATGGCAGCTTCGGCCACGCCACCGATAGTGGTGTCGGCAATAACGCATTCAACGGGTGAGCCGTCAGCATGACGCAAGACGGATGTATATAGATCGGCGACTTTCTTCGCCATACCCATGGTCATATCTTCCAGGGACTCGCGGATTCCACCGCGACGACCATCTATAATAGGTCGGATACCAATCTTTGGTTTTTCTCCTATCAACCTTGTTTTCATGGTTTTAGTTTTGGGCATAATTAATTTGATGAACGTGATTTTCGGGAAAAGAATAGCCTGGCGGCGCCTGGAAACAGACGCTGTCTACGAATATTCTTCCGAATGTTTCGCGGGCTGCCTCCAGGCTACGCCATCATGGGAATAAAAATTCCATCAGAAACATTTCAGGGAGAAATTGCTTTTCATGAACTGTCTGTCAAGCGACGTGAAGTTCAATCGGGACAATTTGAAAGAACGGGGTTCGGGGTGATTACATGGTCAATCTAATGAACTCTTTCATTTGATCGCTACCACGCATGTGAGAAGGATGTGAGAATCGGGGAGCGTTTTCATCGAAATGAAAATTAGCTTTTTGTAAGGCTAAATACTTTCAATAATTTCAAGGTAGTAGATTTTCGTGTTAAAAAGTAAATCTTACTGTTGCAAAAGTATATATTTCCCAAATATTAAACACCATTATTCTGTTAAATTATTTTAAAATAAGGGGGGGCCTTTTGCATATTTTAACTTTTAAAACCATTCTCCACCCTACCCGTGGAACATTTGGGCATGTTTACAAGTGTTAAATCGGCATTTACTATCACAATGGGGACTTATTGTATCTTGAACAGTAGCCTTATTGTATTTTGGATATGATGTCCCTCCATTTTTATGTCAAAAAACAGCCAAAACAATCGGCTAAAAATAGGTATTTTTCTCTATTCCTCAAAGCCTGGACTCAAATTTAACTGAATTAACAAAAGTTATTTTCGGAAACTACCTTATTTAACATTTACCTATAATCCGATTTATATTATCTTTGCACCGTGAAAAATCAATTATTACAATGGATAAAGAAGAATATCAGATGGAAATGAAAAAAACCGCACCATGGTGCAGTTTTTTCATTAGAGGATCAAAGGGAGATCAGTCAGACTCTTTCATGGCCTTTGCTTTTCGATCAGTCATCCAACGCGAAAACGGGACATAGATTATCGAGAAGAGGAACCCCTGGAAGAGCATCCCGAAGTCAAAGGAGGAGTCCTTATCGAATATCAGATTAAATATCCATATCAAAAAAGTGTATATAACAGTCGACACTAAAATCTGAGTGACGAAAATGATAATCTTCTGCTTTTCCATTGAATTATTAGTTTTGGTCTTCACAAAGATACATGATAAAAACAACAATACAATACTGAATCTCTAAAAAATGAAACCCTTAAAACCTAAATCCAATCAAGTGGCAGCACGAGCGGTGGCATTTATCGCTGTGTTCTGTCTGCTCGCTTCGCTTGCAGTTATACGCAACGGATCAATCTTTGGTAAGGAAGCGTCTGCTTTTTTCACTAAGACTGACGCAAGTGGGTCTGAACTGCTGCAAGACACCATCAGCACCATCCGCTACAACGGACCTCAGATGATCATAAATACTTCAGAAATCGGGAAGGATATCTCAGGCTACGGAGGACCGGTCCCGCTGGAAATTTATGTCACCGCCGGAAGAATCGATTCGATCATTGCTCTTGAGAATGAAGAGAGTCCCAAATTCTTCGGGAGGCTGGAGGCAACAGGTCTGACGCACGCATGGGATGGCAAGACACTTCAGGAAGCGGAGACCTTGGACGTCGACGGAGCTACGGGAGCCACCTATTCTTCAACTGCCTTTATAGCCAATGTGCGAGCAGGCGCCGCGTTTGCCGAAGGTGCGAAACCGACAGCATCGGGTCCGGTTTCCGCAGCTGCAATAGCCGCTTTAATAGTGATTTTGGCAGGAGCTATCCTTCCGCTGTTTATCAAGAAGCCGGCTTACCGGATAGTGCAGCAACTCTTCAATGTGGCCGTTCTCGGATTCTGGGCCGGTACATTCATTGATTACGCCATGATGCTCAATTTCTTCTCCGGCGCGCCACGCATGACGTTGAGCTTCATCATCGCGCTCATTCTTCTTATAGTCGGACTCCTCTACCCGCTCTTCAACAAGCCAAACTTCTATTGCACGTGGATCTGCCCGTTCGGTTCCCTGCAGGAACTCGCAGGGAAGGCATGCAAGACGAAATGGAAACTGTCGGCCGGTCTCATCAAAGGTCTTGACAATTTCCGCCAACTCCTATGGGTAGTGCTTCTCTCACTGCTCTACATCGGTTGGGCCACAAGTTGGATCGACTATGAAATTTTCACGGCTTTCATCGTCGAGTCAGCTTCATGGATAATAATTGTTGTGGGTGTCCTGTTCGTGATACTTTCTCTATTCATCAGCCGTCCTTTCTGCCGTTTCGTATGCCCCACCGGCTCATTGCTGAAACAGGCATAGTCCTTTCGTCCTTTTACTAATTAAATAAGCCTATACATCATGAAAAGTTACCACTGGATAATTTTACTTCTGGCCATAGGTATAGTGGCCGTCTCAGTCCGCCTTGCATCAGTCACCTCCTCCACTTCCGGAGAAGGAGCGAAAAACGAATCCGATGCCATGATCGACTGCATCATGACACGCGCAAGTGTCCGCAGCTATACTGACACTCAGGTACCCGACAGTATAATTGAAAAAATACTACGCGCCGGAATGGCGGCCCCCACTGCTGCCAACCAGCAGCCCTGGCAGTTCGTTGTCGTGACAGAACAATACCTGAAAGATTCCATCACATCGGCATTTGAATATACCAAGATGGTGGAGCATTGCAGTTTCGCCGTGGTCGTCTGTGGGGACATGGACAATCTTTTCAAAGGTGACATTCCCGAGGGTGGTTTCTGGGTCGAGGACTGTTCCGCAGCATCAGAGAATATGCTCCTTGCAGCCCATGCCCTTGGAGTCGGCGGCGTCTGGTGTGGCATATATCCGATCAAGGAACGCGAGGAAACCCTCCGTCACATACTGAATCTACCGACCACGCTCACGCCTCTCAACGTCATGGCTTTCGGGTACCCCTCACAACCGGTGTCACCGAAGGATAAATGGAAACCTGAAAAAATCCACTATAATACATTCTGAAAGGTTTTTCCACCGAATTTGTAGATTTTTTTCATTTTTTCGTTGATTTTATTTGCAATTTGACAAGTTTTGTGTAATTTTGCCGAAAAGATATCGCATGAGCTACAATTTCAACAAACATCTTTGGTGGCACATCGGCTTAAAATACCGATGGCAATGAGTCGCATCCCGATGTTTGGAATCATACGACAGAATTACTAAAACAGATACATCACCTAATGCCATCGGAACTATCCCGACGGCATTTCTTTTTTATAAACTGATTCACCATGAGTGTCAACGACCCATTCCTCCCTGTCGATGAAAACGGCTTCTACGGCCGGTTCGGAGGGGCTTTCATTCCTGAGATTCTTCACAGCAATATCGAGAATCTCAAGGAGGCTTACGCGCGATTTACCGATGATCCGGTTTTCAATGAAGAATTTGAAAGTCTTCTCTCCGATTATGTCGGTCGGCCTACCCCACTTTATCATGCAAAAAGACTCTCCGATCTCTATGGTACCAATGTTTATCTCAAGCGTGAGGATCTCTGCCACACCGGCGCCCATAAGATCAACAATGCCATCGGCTCAATCCTTCTCGCCAAAAGAATGGGCAAAACCCGTATCATAGCCGAGACCGGAGCCGGACAGCATGGGGTGGCCGTAGCGACTGTATGTGCACTCATGGGGCTGAAATGCGTGATTTACATGGGAGCCACAGATGTTGAACGCCAGCGGCCGAATGTTGAGCGCATCAAGATGCTCGGAGCAGAAGTCGTAGCCGTCCGGTCAGGCAACATGACGCTCAAAGACGCCACCAACGAAGCGATCAGGGACTGGTGCTGTAACCCATCAGACACCTTCTATGTCATCGGAAGCACCGTGGGACCTCACCCCTACCCCATGATGGTGGCCCGCTTTCAGTCAGTGATCAGTAAAGAAATCAAGGAACAGTTAAAGAGATCCACCGGTAAGGAGCTTCCTGATTATGTCGTGGCATGTATCGGAGGTGGAAGCAATGCCGCCGGAGCTTTCTATCACTTTCTGAATGAGCCGGACGTAAAATTGATAGCCGCCGAGGCAGCCGGACTTGGCGTAGACTCAGGAGAATCAGCCGCGACGATACGTCTTGGTTCCGAAGGAATCATCCACGGATCACGTACACTCGTCATGCAGACGCCTGACGGCCAGATAGTGGAGCCATATTCAATTTCCGCCGGCCTTGACTACCCGGGAGTGGGTCCACTCCATGCCTATCTCGCCACAAGCGGACGGGCTGACGTCGCTGCCGTCACGGACAGCGAAGCGTTAAAAGCAGCCTATCAATTGACACGCATCGAGGGAATAATCCCGGCCCTCGAGTCCGCCCATGCTCTTGCCGTACTTGACCGGAGGAAATTCCGCAAGGATGATATCGTGGTCATCAATCTCTCAGGCCGTGGAGATAAGGACATGCACACCTATCTTTCAAACAAATTATGAAACCGTCAACCGCCAAAGCCAATGAAACTCCAATATAAAACCACCGTAGTCCCGGCCGATCTTGAAACTCCCGTGGGGATTTACCTCAAGATCAGGGATCTATACCCATCGTCAGCACTCCTTGAGAGTTCTGACTATCACACTACTCAAAATTCAGTGTCGCTCATCGGTGTGGATCCCATCGGCTCCTTCACTGTCTCCGATGGCACTATCAGCATGGTTTACCCTGACGGACAGACAGAGGAGACCCGGGGAGATGTGACGGAAGCATTGCGTGACTTCATCACATCATTTTCCACAGCAAAGGCTCAGGATGTCTTTAACGGTTTGCTCGGTTTCACAGCCTATGATGCCGTGAGGTATTTCGAACCGACGGTCAGAATAAGGTCAAAACAACCCGAGTTCAACGTGATACCCGACATGAAGTATCTGCTCTACCGATTCATAATCCAGATGAATCATTTCCGCAACGAAATGACTATTCTGGAGAATATCCCCGAGGGGGAGGAGAGCCGGACCGAGGAACTCCTCTCGATAATCCGCAATAACAATATAGCGGTCTATCCTTTCAAGGCAGCCAATGATATCGAGTCACCCGTGACAGATGAGGAGTATGAGAAGATGGTTGAGCAAGGGATAGCTCATGCTAAGCGCGGGGATGTCTTTCAGATTGTTCTGGCCCGCCGGTTCTCACAGGGATTCACCGGAGATGAATTCAACGTCTATCGCGCACTCCGCTCCGTCAATCCCTCGCCCTATCTGTTTTTCTTCGACTTCGGAAGTTTCAAGGTGTTCGGATCGTCACCTGAGACTCATCTGCGGGTCACATCCGACAGAATCGCCTACATTGATCCTATCGCCGGGACGTTCCGACGTACAGGCGACGACATCCGCGATCACGAACTTGCAGAGGAACTCCTCCGTGACCCGAAAGAAAATGCCGAGCACATCATGCTTGTAGACCTTGCCCGCAACGATCTCAGCCGTAGCGGAGGGTCTGTGAAAGTAGAATATCTTAAGCAGATTCAGTTCTATTCCCACGTGATCCACATGGTGAGCCGCGTGTCGGCCCGGCTGCCGGAAGATGCTGACGTCTACAAGCTTTTCGCCGCCACTTTCCCCGCCGGAACTCTGAGCGGAGCGCCTAAAGTCAGAGCCATGCAACTGATAGATGAAATCGAACCCGTCTGCCGAATGACTTACGGCGGTTGTATCGGGACATTCGGTTTCGACGGGTCAATCAATCAGGCCATCACGATCAGAAGTTTTCTGAGTGTCGGAAACAGATTGTATTCCGAGGCAGGAGCCGGAGTAGTGGCACGTTCGGTGCCACACAACGAACTCTGTGAAACCAATAATAAGCTCGGAGCACTGGTTAAGGCTGTGGCTAAAGCGGAATCTTTTAAATGAGTAATGACATGAGACTATTGATTATTGACAACTACGACTCTTTCACATATAATATAGTTCACATTGTCAGAGCGCTCGGATTGAACCCCGATGTCGTGAGAAACGACAGGATCACACTCCCTGAAATCGAGAAGTATGACAAGATCATTATTTCTCCCGGGCCCGGTATCCCATCCGAGGCCGGTCTGCTTCCATCAATCCTGAAAGAATATTCCGGGAAGAAGCCTATACTCGGGGTATGCCTCGGCCACCAGGCCATAGCTGAACATTTCGGAGCAAAACTCGAGAATCTTAAGGAGGTATTTCACGGAGTGCAGACGCAGGCCGTCAAGACGGCTGACGACTATATCCTTGATTCGTTTCCTGCGGTCTTTCGCATCGGACGCTATCATTCATGGATTGTCTCGAATGATGGATTGCCTGACGAGCTTGTCGTTACTTCCCGCGACAATGAAGGAAACATCATGTCGTACCGCCATCGGGATCTCGATATCCACGGAGTGCAGTTTCATCCGGAGTCTCTCCTCACCCCCGACGGGGAAAAGATCATAGAGGCTTTCTTATCCCATTAACCACCCGAGGATTCCTCATTGAAGAAAAAACATGAACAGAATACTTTCCAACCTGTTTGAGTACAAAAACCTGAGCCGCACTGAGGCCAGGGACATAATGCTGAATATTGCTGACGGGAAATACAACGACAATCAGCTCTCAGCTTTCATGACAGTCTTCCTCATGAGAAGTATCACTCCCGAAGAACTGACCGGATTCCGTGACGCAATCCTTCTCAGAAGGGTCGCAGTTGATCTCGGTGAGGATAAGGCCATCGACATAGTCGGAACCGGAGGAGATGAGAAGAATACATTCAATATTTCCACAGCAGCATGTTTTGTGGTGGCCGGTACAGGGCGTAAGGTCGTAAAGCATGGCAACTATGGTGCGAGCTCGGTCTCGGGAGCTTCCAATGTGCTTGAACAGCATGGAGTGAAATTTACTCCCGATCAGGATAAACTCCGTAGGTCTTTGGAAGAAAGCTGTGTGTGTTACCTGCATGCTCCCTTCTTCAGTCCGGCCCTGAAAAGCGTTGGGCCGGTGAGACGTTCACTCAAGATGCGTACATTCTTCAATATGCTTGGTCCGCTCGTGAATCCCACCATGCCAAGACACCAGCTACTCGGAGTCTACAATCTCAAACTCATGCGTCTCTACCGCTATATCGCCCAGAATGAGAATATCAACTGTACGACAGTTCATTCACTGGACGGATATGACGAGATTTCGCTCACCTCACCTTTCAAAGTTGTAACCAACAATACTGAACTCGTGATGCAAGCGTCCGACCTCGGCTTGCCGGCCGCAACCCAGGCCGATCTTTTCGGAGGTAACACTGTGGAGGAAGCATCAAGAGTCTTTGACGAGGTGCTGGAAGGATCGGCTTCCGACGCCAAGAAAAACTGCGTCATCGCCAATGCGGCATTCGCCATAAAGACTCTGGAACCGGAACTGCCCATCCTGCAGGCTGTGGCGGAGGCCAAAGACTCACTCTCATCCGGAGCCGCTCTCAGTCAATTCAAGAGATTCGTGGAGGTAAACAGTTGAGCAACGTAAACCATCGGTCAATGGCAAATATTCTTGACAAAATAGCATTCACAAAACGCCGTGAAGTAGAGGCTCTGAAGAACCTCATCTCTCTCGAGGATCTCATGAAGCAGGCTGAAGCGGTCTCGCGCCCGGTCATTTCCATGAAGCGAGCTCTCGCCGGCAGGGAAATCTCAATCATAGCCGAGCACAAGCGACGCTCTCCATCGAAAGGAGAAATCCACCCTATGTCGGAGGTGGGGGATATTGCTCAGGCTTATGCAAGAAACGGAGCTGCCGCCATGTCGGTCCTCACCGATACCCCCTACTTCGGAGGTAGCCTCACGGATCTTGCCATAGCTCGCTCAGCGGCACCGGGACTCCCCCTGCTCCGCAAAGAGTTCATTATCGATGAATATCAGCTATTGCAGGCCAGAATTTTCGGGGCTGATGCTGTCTTGCTCATCGCCTCCATGCTGGACGGAGAAACAATGAGACGGCTAAATGATTGTGCACACAATCTTGGTCTTGAGACTCTTGTTGAACTTCACTCAGAGGATGAGATAGCAAAACTTCCGGCTGACGCAGACATGGTCGGTATCAACAACCGGGATCTGACCTCCTTCCGGACGGACATCACGAATTGCTCCCGGCTCGTCGACAAGCTCCCGGCAGGAATCCTAAAGGTTGCCGAAAGCGGAATTAGAACTCCGGATGATGTTGCGACTCTGAAAAGAGTCGGTTTTGATGCGTTCCTCATTGGCGAGGCATTCATGAGTAAGAATGATCCGGGAAAGACTTTGAATGATTTCATCCATAAGGCCGAGAGTCTTCTGCAAAAATGAACAGGCAAAATAAAGATCTCAAAGTAAAGATATGCGGGATGAAGTATCCCGACAATATCCGCGATGTATCTCAGCTTCATCCTGACTATCTCGGATTCATTTTTCATCCCGGTTCGCCTCGCCATTGCCTGGATGCGGGGAATGAATTACTCGGCTCTGTCATGGGAAATGCCCGCCCTGTGATGGTCTCGGTCAACATGGCAGAGGATCAACTCATGAAGATTGTTAATGAGCGTGGATTCAGAATTGTGCAGCTTCATGGCAACGAATCTCCTGAACTTTGCGGCAGACTACGCAAAGCAGGCCTGGAGGTATGGAAAGCAGTCGCTATACAAAACGGTGTCTCTCCGTTCATCAGTACTGCTCAATATGAAGATATTGTGGACATGTTTCTTTTTGATACTGCTACCCCCAGTCATGGCGGATCAGGCAAGAAATTTGACTGGGAGATATTAAACGATTACAATGGATCGACACCTTTCATGCTCAGCGGGGGAATCTCCCCCGGAGATGCGACCGAAATAACGGGACTCTCCCACCCTATGCTCGCGGGGATCGATCTTAACAGCCGTTTTGAGATAAGACCCGGATTAAAAGACACCTCCCTTCTCTTCCAATTCCTTTCCACGTTAAAAAAATGAATATGAACAGACTTAAGAAACTTCTCGATAATAAGACACACGATCTTCTCGCCGTCTATTTCACTGCGGGTTATCCCGGGATTGATTCCACTGTTGACATCATTGACACTCTATGTCGTCGCGGCGTAGATATCATTGAGATCGGTATACCTTTCTCAGATCCGATGGCCGATGGTCCCGTAATCCAGGAAAGCGGATCAAAAGCGCTTGCAAACGGAATGTCACTGAGGCTGCTGCTTGAACAGGCGGCCAAGGCACGTCAACTTCATGCCGACACACCTTTTGTGGCCATGGGATATCTCAATCCCATCATGCAGATGGGACCCGAGACATTCTTCAGACGTGCTCACGAGTCCGGGATAGATGCCGTTATTATCCCTGACCTTCCTTTCTCAGTCTATATGGAGGAGTATAAATCCTTGAGTGAGAAATTCGGAATTGATGTCATCATGCTCATTACCCCGGAGACCTCGGAAGAAAGAATCAGACTGATCGATGACAATTGCGACGGATTCATTTATATGGTCTCCTCGGCTTCCACTACTGGTGCGCGTGATAGTTTCGGACCTGCTCAGATCGAGTACTTCAAACGAATAGACTCCCTGAATCTTCACCACCCGCGTCTCATAGGGTTCGGTATTTCCAATAAAGTCACCTACGATGAAGCTTGCCGTTACAGTAGCGGAGCCATCATCGGATCGCAGTTCATCAAATGCCTCAGCTCAACCGACTCTCCTGAGGAAGCTGTGACTTTATTGCTTGAAAAAATCGGACGAGTCGATTCCTATTAGGAATCTCATGGTCTACTCGGAATTTCTGATTTGAAGAGGAGATTTACCCCAGAATCGCTTCACACTTTGACAGAAGAAAGAGAAATTGGAATATCCGAGCCGGGAGGCAATCTCCTTTATGGAAAGATCTGAAGAAGTGAGATATCGGTGAGCGTCATTCATGATATATTCTCTTATCCATTCATTTGCAGTCTTCCCACTTTGACTTTTGCATACATGCGAGAGATACTTGGAGGTAACTGCCAATTCATCAGCATAGAATTCCATGCGATGAGGCTTGACCGGCAGACTGATTAACAGATCCAGGAATTTCTGATAAAGAATTGCAGGTTGGGACACATTGTCGACCGGCGACTTGAAAGGTTCACTTTCGATCAATGAGAAGACTTCTATCAACAATGCTGTAGCCGTCAGTATGACCGTAGTCGTGTCCTTATGGTCGTCACAGGAATTTTTCGAGCGGAGAATCTGGAGAAAAGACCGGATGAGATCCTCCGCCTTGCCATCCGGTCTTAAAACAGGGTCGGATTTAAGTTTCATCAGCATCTCCCTTATTTCGAGAGATGGGATATACCCGGAGATCAGATCAAGGTTGGCATAGATGAAAGTCGCGTAGAAATCATCACTGAAATTTACATCGGTATAAAAATCATTGGGATGGCAGACGAGGATCTCCCCCTCTCCCACGATATATTTCTTGGAATTAAGAGTTGATGTGTGGATACCTCTCTCGACTATGCATAGACACAGAGAGTCCATACGGTAATTAATGGTTCCGTCCTCATTATGCCATCCTCCATGATAAATAAAAAGATCCTTCGAGAATGTTTTCCCTTTGGGATTCTCTCTCGTAACCGTGGGTATATCTACTATTTTCATAACTTAAGGCAAAAAACGATATCTTCGCAGCCATTTGAAACATTTGATATTCTAACAAACCAGTCAAGCTTGTTGTTTTCTTAGAAAAACCAATATCAAAAGAAATGAAAATAATCGCAATCAATGGTAGCCCGCGTAAGGGCTGGAACAGTGACAAGCTTCTCGATAAATGGGTAGAAGGTATAACATCAAAGCTTCCTGACGCTGAAGTGAAGAAAGTTAATCTCTATGATCTGAAATTCACCGGTTGCCGCAGCTGCTTCTCATGTAAAATGAAAGGCGGTAAGTTCTTCGGAACATGTCCGATACCCGACGGGATTCACGATCTACTTGCAGAGATACGGGAAGCTGATGCCGTGGCTATTGCGTCACCAATCTACTATATGGATCTCAATGCCTATACAAAGTGTCTTCTCGAACGCATGATATTCTCCGTAGCGCAGTACTCGAGTCCCGCCGTCAGTCTTGCTCCCAAAAGGGTATCTTTCACTATGCTCTATTCGATGAATGCCACGGAGGAAGATTTCAAGCTTTACGGCATCGAAGGAAGATGTTCTCAAATGGAGAGGTTGCTGAGTCTGTTCTACTTCATGCCGGTTCATCGCGTGACAGCATTTGATACCTACCAGTTCACCGACTATGCCAAGTATGAGTCAAGTGCATTCTCGGAGCCTGCAAAACGCCGTCAGAAAGAGGAGCAATTTCCTCAGGATCTCCAGGAAGCATTTGAGACAGGAATTAAGGTAGCAGAAGAAATTCAGGATCCCTCCATCGAAGGAGAACCTATTGATCACACTATCCGATTCTGAAATATCTATCCGATAGAATGGTAATCGTGGATTGATGGATAAACCAACAGAGTTTCTGATATGTTTAATAGTAAAAATGAATCACAAATGAACATAATAGAAGCTATAAAAGAAAGGCGTTCTGTTCGCAATTATAATGGCGAAGGCCTTACAAAGGAACAAATTGATCAACTCAAAAGCGCTGTCAATTCGGCAACCTCTCCGTTTGGAGGAAGTGTAACAATCCGTTTGCAATCCTTTGATATCAAAGACGGATTCAAGCCGAGTACCTACGGTATGATCAAGGGCGCTGTTGATTTCTTTCTTTTAGGAATAAAAGATGATAAGCAGTCGGCACTGACAGCAGGTTTCAAATTTGAGCAGGTCGTGCTCAAAGCTTGGCAAATGGGACTCGGCACGTGCTGGATTGCGGCAACCTTCAAGGGCACCGATTTCGACCGCGGTGAGACGTGGCCTGATGGAGAGGAATTGCGAATCGTCTGCCCCGTTGGAGTAGCCGGTAAGAAACGTATTATTGAGAAGGTCGCACGGTTCGCTATCGGAAGTAATAACCGCAAGCCTTTTGACAAACTGTTCTTCAACAAGGATTTCAAGACTCCCTACGACTCTGCCGGGAGATTCGGGGAGGCTCTTGAAATGTTAAGGCTTGCACCTTCTTCCACCAACTCCCAGCCATGGAGAGCGATAGTGGATGGTGAAACTGTCCATTTCTACTATGTACCTAAGAGTCCGGCTTCAGTGCTTGATTGCGGAATCGGAATCTGTCACTTTTACGAGACAGAAAAATTCAATCATAAATCAGGAGCATTCGAAGAGCTATCCGATGCGCCCGTATCACCCGACGGCTGGAAATATCTTGTTTCCTACCGCTCAAATGACTAAGATATAATATGGAGTAGGAAAGGTAAGAGAAACCTTGTGCACCCTATTACCCATCGTATAATTAAAAAAGCAGTCAGATTTTCATCTGACTGCTTTGTTTTTCGTGAACCGCCTGGGGCTCGAACCCAGGACCCCAACATTAAAAGTGTTGTGCTCTACCTGC
>CAZOOY010000038.1:0-15380 GCA_964581555.1 uncultured Staphylococcus sp. | reverse complement strand
CAAGCTTCAAACTTTTCTCCGGTGATATCGAGACCGACGCTCGCGACGGAGTGGACACCCACGCCTGAGGTAACCTGGAGGAAGTCGAGTTTGATGCGGTTGGAAGCCTTGCGATGCTGTCCGGCCAGCATGAGAACGTCGTCATCGTTGATTTCCTTTTTCCTGTCGGCAAGCCGAAGGAACTCTTCGTAAGCCTTGTCAAGCTGTTCGCTCGTAAGCTCGATGCCGAGAACGTGAAGGCGATGCTTGAGTGCGGCGCGACCCGAGCGGGCGGTAAGAACGATTGAATTTTCGTCGATACCCACATCCCGCGGATCTATGATCTCATAGCTTTCGCGGTTTTTGAGCACACCGTCCTGATGGATACCTGAAGAGTGAGCGAATGCGTTTCGACCCACGATGGCTTTATTGGGCTGCACAGGCATATTCATCAGGCTCGACACCATGCGTGACACTGAAGTGATCTTGGTGGAGTTAATATTGGTGTCAATACCAAGTTCACGGTGGGAGCGGAAGGTCATTACAACCTCTTCGAGCGCAGTGTTGCCGGCGCGTTCGCCGATACCATTGATTGTAACCTCAGCCTGACGGGCTCCATTGAGGATACCTGATACGGTGTTGGCGGTGGCCATGCCAAGGTCATTGTGACAGTGTGTGGCTATGGTGACGCGGTCGATTCCGTCAACGTGGTCAATGAGATACTTTATCTTCTCGCCAAACTCCTTGGGAAGACAGTAACCTGTGGTGTCAGGAATATTGATCACTGTAGCTCCGGCCTTGATTACCGCCTCTACCACGCGGGCAAGATATTCATTGTCCGTTCGTCCGGCATCCTCGGCGTAAAACTGTACATCCTCTACAAATTTCTTCGCATAGGCCACAGCGCGGACTGCTCGCTCAAGGATTTCTTCTCTGTTGGAGTTGAATTTATATTTAATGTGGGGATCGGAAGTCCCTATTCCCGTATGGATGCGGGGATGTTTGGCATATTTGAGAGCATCGGCGGCGACGCGGATATCGTTTTCGACCGCGCGGGTAAGCGCACAAATGGTCGGCCAGGTCACAGCCTTGGAAATCTCGACGACCGAATTGAAATCGCCGGGACTCGAAACGGGAAAGCCGGCCTCAATGACATCGACTCCGAGTGACTCAAGAGCTTTTGCAACCTCGATCTTCTCTACGGTGTTAAGCTGGCACCCGGGGACCTGTTCGCCGTCGCGTAGAGTCGTGTCAAAAATGAATAATCTGTCGCTCATAATGGATTTTATTGTTTTCGGAGCTGCAAAATTAATAATTATTTCCTAAATCCCCTAAAATCCATCCTTTTTTTAATGTTGCGAACTGTTTCTATTAGTATCTGAAAGATTTTTGTCTTCTTTTCTCAGCTTGATCACTGCAACGTTACGGGTTGAGGCTGTGACGGGATAATGTCGGGATGCACGTATGCCTGCTACCCAAACAATTTTTCCGGCACTTTCCACTATCTTCACTTCCTCCTTCTCCCGGGCTGAAAGTTTGGCATCGCTGAGAATGTCGCTGACGAGACGGGTGCCTTTCATCCCGAAAGGTGCGATTCTGTCGCCATTCTGCCAGTTCCTTATAGTGAAAGCGTCTGGATCGGCTTCATCAGCGTCAACATAAAGAGCATTCCGATCGATCATTTTGTTCCCAATTATCTCTCGAAATTCTTCCGGTGAGATGAAAGAGATGTCAAGAACAGATTCTTTATACTCCGGTTCTACAGGAGGGTAGAGAATACCCCGGTCGAGAAGACAGGAACCAAATCGTTTGCTCCCGGAGGTTCCGTTCCGGATTGAGACTGTGATATCGTGGGCATGCGTTGAATTGAGCCCATAAGGACGGATAAGCTCAAGGACAGCCGCCTCGGCAGCGGGAGAATCCTTTACGACGGCGGCAAGATTGAGTCTCCCTTCGGAATCAGTGTGATGTTCCCGTAACAGTCGTATATAATCCTGATACAGGAGAAAGTTGTCACGCAAATGATCCACGGAATGCGAGATGGCGTCAGCAGCTCCGGGAAAAATTTGATCAATATATGGAATAAGGTTTAATCTCAGTCTGTTGCGCTTGAAGGACTCTTCAAGATTGGTACTGTCGGTGATGAAGGATGTTTTTCTATCTGTGAGATATTCTTCAATTTCCCGACGGGAGACGTCAAGCAGCGGCCGGATGATCTCTCCATTTTTAGGTAGCATCCCTTTGAGTCCTCTCAGACCGGACCCACGTAGCAGATTCAGAAAAAAAGTCTCGATATTGTCCTCTCTATGGTGACCGACAGCCAGAAGAGTACCTATACCATCGTCAATAAGTTCTTTCCACCATTGATAGCGCAGACTCCGACAGGCCATTTCGACGGATTCACGGGTTGAACTTTGGCGTTCAGGCACGTCGAAATCTTTTACATATATCGGTACCCCGAGGCTGGAAGTGAGTTCACGGCAGAAGGCTTCGTCGCGGTTACTTTCGTCCCCACGAAGATGAAAATTGCAATGCGCAGCCACACACATGACCCCTAACTCGCGGAGGACAAGGAGTAGCGCGACTGAGTCGGCCCCTCCGCTGAGTCCGACTATGACCCTGTCTTCGGCTTCAATGAGGGAATGGGATATTATATAATCATTGATCTTCGCAGGAAACATATCCCAAAGTTACGACTTTTGTCTTTAAAATCAGAGGAAAGTAAGACTTTTTATTTCTCCCGAGATTTTTTGCCATCGGGTTGCATGGGAAAAGGAATAAATTTGTGACATAATATAATCTATTCCGTTATGATAATTCAATCAAAACATCCTAAATCTCGTTTGGAGGCAAATTTGTTCAGTAGGAAAAATTTGAGTAATTTTGTGACTGTTTTCAACTTGTCGGGACAAATATGAAGATTCACAAGTTCATCAGCATAGCCCTCTCAGGGATCGTGATATTATCGGGATGCACTGCCTGTCATAACCATGACTCACATGGTGATCACCATGAAGAGGGAGAAGAGGAGGAAGAGCACCATCATGATCGTCCGGGAATCGTCCACATGTCTCCTGAGGATGCCGTAAGATATGGTGTGGAAGTCGAGGAGATTGTTCCATCTCCCTTCCGAGAGGCCATCAAGGTGGCCGGTGAAGTCCTCCCTTCGGCATCGGATGTTGCGGCAGCTTCGGCTCCGACATCGGGCATAGTGACTTTCGCGCAAGGGATCACGGCAGGATCAAGTGTCAAGACGGGTCAACTCATTGCAAGAGTGTCGTCGAAAGGTATCAGCGGAGGTGACTCAAACCAGTCAGCCAAAGTAGCTATAGATAACGCTAAACGTGAACTTGATCGGCTGAAACCTCTTCTTGAGGATGGTCTCGTGACGAAGAAGGATTACAATGATGCACTTGCAGCCTATAATTCCGCAGTGGCCGCTTATAGTCCTGCGGCAGCTTCAGGTGTCGTCACAGCTCCCCGAAGCGGAGTGATTACCGATATCCCGGTGCGTGAAGGTCAGTATGTGGAGACCGGCGCTCCTGTGGCCATGATTTCAGGTTCAGGTTCGCTTACTATCAGAGCACTCCTGCCGTCAAGTGAAGCAGCTTTCCTAAGTCAGATTTCCGGTGCAGTCGTCACTCCACACGGTCGTGGAGCTGAAAGCCCTGTCGATATAGCCGATTATTCGGGTCGATTCCTGTCTTCCTCCCCTGCTTCTTCTGAGACGCCGGGCTATATTCCTGTCTTCTTCACGATTTCTGCTGCCGCACCCTTACGGGCCGGTAATGCGTCAGAAATATATCTGCGTGGTGCGTCCCGTGAAGGAATCCTTTCCGTCCCTTCGGGAGCTCTTACCGAGCAACTCGGAGAGAAGTTTGTCTATGTGAAGATAGGGGAGGATGACTATGAGAAGCGACCCGTCACAGCAGGTCGTTCCGATGGTATGCGCACCGAGATTCTCGGCGGTATTACTGCCGGAGATTCAGTGGTGGTAGGGGGAGTCTCTTTCGTCCGCCTTGCCGAGCAGTCCACTGTGGTTCCGGAAGGCCATTCACATAATCATTAAATGCCCGTATATGCTGAACAGAATTATACGGGCCTCTCTTGACAATCGTCTTGCTGTCATAGTCCTTACCGGCATTCTGCTTTTCGTGGGTATGGCTGTGATGATGCGGACGGAGGTTGACATATTCCCGGATCTTAATGCTCCTACCGTGGTGGTGATGACCGAGGCTCCCGGTATGGCACCCGAGGAGATAGAAAAAACCGTGACATATCCTGTCGAGACGGCTGTCAACGGCGCGTCGGGTGTCAGAAGAGTGCGATCATCCACAACTCCGGGTTTCTCCGTCGTCTGGGTGGAGTTTGACTGGGATACTGACGTCTACAAAGCCCGACAGATAGTCTCGGAAAAACTTTCGGAGATTGAGGGAACCTTACCTCCCGGGTCGGGCAGTCCGACATTAGGAAGCCAGTCATCTATACTCGGTGAAATGATGATAATCGGCTTGACGGCCGATTCGACCACGACTATGACAGAATTGCGCACTATTGCCGACCGTCAGATCCGTCCCCGTCTTCTTTCGATAGCCGGAGTGTCGCAAGTGTCCGTGATAGGGGGTGATGCCAAGGAGTATCAGATCAACCTCTGCCCGGCCAAAATGCAACGTCACAATGTGTCTCTCTCCGAGGCACGCGAGGCAGTCGCGGGTATGAATCGCAATGCGCCCGGAGGTGTGATCTACGATTATGGTAACGAGTATATAGTTAAAGGTGACATCACTACTGCAGATGTTGAAGCGCTCGGTAATTCTGTCGTCGTAAGTGACGGTTCACGACTTGTAAGACTTTCCGATATTGCGGAGATCAGCGTTGGAGGTGAGGAGCCAAAACTTGGAGTTGCGTCTGTCAAGGCGGAGCCGGCAGTACTTCTGACAGTGACTAAACAACCCGGGGCCGGTACCATCTCGTTGACTGATAAGATAGACACTCAACTCGAAGTGCTTGCCAAAACTTTTCCGGCGGATGTGAAAGTCCATACAGATATCTTCCGGCAGGCTGACTTCATCAACCGATCCATTTCCAATCTGCAGGAGTCACTTTTCATCGGAGCGATCTTCGTGATCGTGGTGCTGTTCTTCTTCCTCATGAATCTCCGTACCACCGTGATCTCCCTTGTCGCTCTCCCGCTTTCCATCATCGTCACCATCATCGCTCTCCATTTCATGGGTCTTACCATCAATACCATGAGTCTCGGAGGTATAGCCATTGCGATCGGGTCGCTGGTCGATGATGCTATTGTAGATGTCGAAAATGTCTATAAACGTCTCAGGGAGAGGCACTCCTCAGGCGAAAGTGTGATAAATATAGTCTACGATGCTTCCAGGGAAGTGAGGATGCCGATCTTTAATTCCTCGCTTATCATCATGGCGTCGTTCGTCCCGCTTTTCTTTCTCACGGGAATGGAGGGGAGGATGCTTCGTCCGCTCGGCATTTCGTTCATTGTCTCACTACTCGCCTCAACGGTGGTCGCCCTGACGGTTACCCCTGTCCTGTGCTCTTATCTGCTGGGGAGCCCGAAGGCTCTTTCGCGTATTGATCGTGAGCCGTGGTTGTCCCGTCGGCTGAGAGTGATATATGATAAGGCTCTCGGTAAAGTGATGTCGCGTCCACAACCGGCGCTGATCACAACCGGCCTGCTCTTTCTCATCTCTATAGGTCTATTCTTCACTCTGGGTCGTAGTTTCCTTCCTCAGTTCAACGAGGGATCTCTCACTATCAATGTCTCGACTCTTCCCGGTATCTCGCTCGAACGAAGTGATGAGGTGGGACGCGAGGCAGAGAAGATCATCATGTCTATACCGGAGATAACGACAGTGGCCCGCAAGACCGGACGTGCAGAGCTTGACGAGCACTCCCTGGGTGTCAACGTCAGTGAGATCGAGGCTCCTTACCGTCTCGATCAGGGGCGTTCACGCCGTGAAATGGTGGCTGATCTGCGACATAAGCTTTCCCACATTCCCGGTGCGAATATAGAAGTAGGCCAACCGATATCCCATCGTATTGATGCGATGCTTTCGGGGACTGAGGCTCAGATAGCTATAAAGCTTTTCGGAGATGACCTCGCCACGCTCTTTACCTTAGGCAATCGTATCCGTTCGGAAGTCTCGGAAGTTCCCGGAGTTGTGGATGTGAATATCGAGCAACAGATGGAACGTCCCCAACTTGATATCCGTCCCCGTAGAGACATGTTGGCTTACTACGGTATTCCTGTTGGCGAATTCGCCGATTTTGTCACGGTTGCTCTCTCGGGCGAAGTTGTCTCCCAGGTATATGAAGGAGGTTATCCCGTAAACCTTACCTTAAAGTTTGAACCGGAAGCACGAAATTCCATTGAGGCTGTTTCCAATCTCACCATCGATACACCTAAGGGAAAAGTTCCTTTAAGTGCGGTAGCAGATGTGATCTCCGCTACCGGTCCCAATTCGATAAACCGTGAGAATGTAAGTCGAAGAATCGTAATCTCGGCCAATGTAGACGGACGTGATCTGCGTGGTACGGTTGATGATATAGCCCGAAAGATTGATTCGGAGATTCAACTCCCGGAGGGATATTATGTCACTTACGGTGGTCAGTTCGAAAGTGCACAGAGTGCTTCCCGCACACTTGCCCTTGTCTCGTTGGGCGCGCTCATAGTAATCTTCCTTCTCCTCTATGGCCAATATCACAGTGCTTCACGGGCCGGAATCATTCTCCTTAATATGCCTCTTGCCTTGATAGGTGGTGTTCTCATTCTTCGATTTACCTCGGGAGAACTCAACATTCCGGCTATCATCGGTTTCATATCGCTCATGGGTATCGCCACCCGTAACGGAATGCTGCTGATGTCACGCTACGAAACTCTGAGAGCGAAGGGGGAGACACTTAAAGAGTTGATCATCCATGGATCAGCGGACCGTCTCAACCCTATATTGATGACTGCTCTCAGTTCGGCACTCGCTCTCATTCCGCTTGCACTGGGGGGTAACCTTCCCGGCAATGAGATCCAGTCTCCCCTCGCCATCGTAATTCTCGGGGGTCTGCTTTCATCGACATTGCTGAATATATTTATAGTACCTGTAATTTATTATCTGACCAATAAGAATAAATAATGATCAGACATTTCGTTACATATCTTTTCCTATCCCTATCGTTGTGCGTAGTTGGTGCAGACGGGTTCGACAACGCTGTTGACCGGCTCGTGGGAAACAATCTCGGGCTCCGTGCTGAGATTGCGCGCGGTGAAGCCGCAGTGGAAACCATCAAGGCTGAAAATACTCTTGGCGGTCCCGAACTGGAATTTACCCGGGAGTGGGGTAACAATGCGGAAGTAGGCAACAAACTTGCGTTCTCCGTTTCGCAGAGCTTCGATTGGCCTGGTTTATACAAGGCACGTCGTGAGGCAGCCCGAACTGCTTCTACCGCCTATCAGTTCCTTCGCGAGGCCAATCTTCTTGATTCTCGTCGTGAGGCCCGCGAGCTTCTGCTCGAGTATATCCATAATGCTCAGGTCCTTAATCTCCAGAAGGAGATAGCCGGCAACATCGACAACATGGTGGTCTATTATAAGAAAGCTGCCGAAGAAGGGCTGGAGACAAGAATAGATTACAACAAGACTGTTATCGAGCGTATCGCCGTCCACCGTGAACTCCACAATCTCGAGGCTGAGCGTGACGGAATCGTGGCAAGGCTCCAGGATTTCAATGCCGGTCTTGACGTAGATCCTCTTCTCGCTGAGATTGGCGAGGTTTATCCGGAACTTGCTCCGGTGAGACTGGATGTGGCTCTTTCGCTAATGCGTGAGCGAGATCCGGCCTATGCTGCCGCTTTGGCCCAGGCCGAGGCCGCACGTTCGCTTGTAAAGGTCGATCGACTGAGCGCATATCCCGGTTTTTCAATAGGATTTGTTCATGAGACCGAGGGTGCGGGCGCAACGGATCATTTCAATGGCTTCTCAGTAGGCCTTACTCTGCCTTCCTGGAACCGACGCCATTCATCAAAGGCCGCAAGCCTTGAGGCGGAAGCTGCCGTGACTGATGCCGAGCTTGCTCTGCATCGTCGTAAGGCTGAGCTCGTGACTGAGTCAAAACGGCTTGAGTCTCTGCGCAAACAGATAGAGGAATACGCTCCCGTGGTGGCCGATGAATCTAATTACGAGTTACTTAAAAAGGCACTTAAAGCCGGGCAGATCACTTTCCTTACGTATATTGAGGAACTTAACTACTTTATAGCAGCCCATAGAGAATATCTTGACCTGTTGTACGAGTATAATCTCGCCATAGTCCGGACCAAATATTATGAATGAACATATCTGCCGAAAACTCTTTCTTTCCTTCCTGAAGATCGGAGCTTTCACTTTCGGGGGAGGATGGGCCATGATCTCGATCATAGAGAAGGAGATCGTGGATAAGAATCACTGGATTGAGCGCGAGGAATTTCTTGATCTTCTCGCGGTGGCACAGTCACTTCCGGGTATTCTGGCCGTCAATATCGCAGTGGCTGTAGGTGACAAACTTAAGGGAATGAAAGGTGCTACTGCTGCTGCCGTAGGGACAATCCTTCCATCTTTCTCAATCATTCTCGCCATAGCGATTTTCCTTACGCCTGATCTCATTAAGAACAACGAAACCCTATCGGCTATTTTCAAAGGAATTCGCCCGGCTGTAGTCGCACTTATTATCGCACCGGTAATCACATCAGCCCGCGCAGCAAAGATAGGCTGGAAGACGGTGATCATTCCGATTGCGGTTGCATTACTCATATATTCAGGTCTGCCTTTTATCTCCAACCCGATTCTCTACATCGTTCTCGGAGGTGCGCTTGGCTACCTGTGGCTTCGCCGTCATCGTGCTACACTGCGCGCACTTGAAGCCGAGCAAAGAAAGGAGGATGAACGATTATGATATATCTGCGTCTTATATGGGCTTATCTTAAGATAGGTCTCTTCGGATTCGGAGGAGGATATGCCATGCTCGCCCTTATTGAGAAAGAGATAGTCGGGCCGGGCTGGATCACCGAACAGATGTTTACCGACATCGTGGCGATTTCCCAGATGACACCCGGTCCTATCGGCATCAATTCAGCCACCTACATCGGGTTCGTGGCCCCCGGAGAGTATTCACCTGAATTTGCATCCCCGATATTCGGACTGCTCGGCTCACTACTTTGTACTTTTGTAGTTGTACTACCCTCATTCCTCCTTGTGGCTTATACGAGTCATCTCATTCACCGCCATCGGGATAGTGATGTGGTGCAGGGTATTTTCACGGGCCTGCGTCCGGTAGTAGTTGGCCTGATTGCTTCCGCAGCCATGTTGCTTATGAATGGAGCGAATTTCGGTACGGAGACCTATCAACTCATATGGAGCATCTGTCTGTGTGCCGCCGCTTTCGTAATGGTATATTGGCTCAAATGGCATCCGATTCTGATAATTTGTCTTGCCGGATTTGCCGGATGGCTTATTTATTAAAGTTATGACTAAGGTTTTGTCTGACTACGAGGAGTCGATAGAATTTCTCTATAATTCTTTACCGGTATTTCAGCACATCGGTCCGGGAGCCTATAAACCCGGTCTTGACACATCTCGCACTCTGGCCGCTATGTTTGGTAATCCTGAAAGAGATTATCCCTGTATCCATATCGCCGGAACAAACGGGAAAGGCTCGACCGCTCATTCTCTTTCCGCAATTCTTCAGAGCTCCGGCCTGAAGGTCGGACTTTATACTTCACCTCATATTTTTGATTTCCGTGAGCGCATCAGGGTGAATGGAGAGATGATTCCACGTGAGGCAGTGATTGATTTCGTTGGGAGATGGAAGGAATTCAGTAAGAACAATCCCGACTTATCGCCGAGTTTTTTTGAATTGACTTCCACGCTTGCTTTCGAGTTTTTCCGTGAAAGCAATGTAGATATTGCGGTCATCGAGACCGGACTGGGTGGCCGTCTGGACAGCACCAATATCATCACACCCATTCTAAGCATTATCACAAACATTTCCTTCGATCATACCGCACTTCTTGGTGACACACTCTCTCAGATCGCAGCTGAGAAAGCGGGTATTATCAAACCGGGTGTCCCTGTGGTGATAGGTGAAAGCAACCCTGAGATCGACAAGGTATTTATTGACAAAGCAGAGTCGTGTGGTTCGCCTATCGTGTTCGCTTCACCGGTGGAGGGTGAATCTGTGGAAGAGGGGAATTTCTATTCCTTGACTCCATTCGGACCTTTGACAGGGGAGTTGAGAGGAGAATATCAGATCCGTAATGCTGCGACGGTTTTTGCATCGGTGCTTGTTCTCCGCAAGCTCGGATGGGCTATCCCGGACAAGGCTGTTGCCGAGGGAATGTCACATGTCACTGCCTTAACCCATCTCTTCGGACGATGGAGCAAGATAGGAGAGGACCCGGTCACTATAGCGGACACAGGACATAATTGCGGTGGTTGGGAACTTCTTGTAAAGCAGATAGCTGGAGCTGAGGCTAAGAAAAAAGCCTTGGTCATAGGATTCGTGGCTGACAAGGATATATCAGTAATCCTGCGGATGATCGCTACACTCGGCCAGGATGTAAAACTGTTCTTCTCCACACCTTCGGTGCCACGTGGTCTGAAAGCAACCGCTCTCGCGGAAAAAGCTGCCTCTGCAGGTCTGAACGGAACTGTTGTTGATGATGTGAATACGGCTATTTCGGCCGCACGCGAGAGTGTTGGCACGGAAGGTTTTGTTCTGGTAGCGGGGAGTAATTTCCTGATTGCCGATATCCGGTCTTGAACAAATTTCCATTTTTTTATCCTTTCAGTCCATTTTGTATTGAAAGGTGAGATAAATATTGTAATTTTACATTATGAAAATCGCCAATATAGATCTCGGTCCACGTCCTGTGATGCTTGCTCCGATGGAGGATGTCACTGACCGCTCCTTTCGTCTCATATGTCGGGAGCAAGGTGCATCGATGGTCTATACGGAATTCGTAAGCGCAGATGCTTTGATACGTGATATTCCCGCTACGGTCCGCAAGCTTTCCATTGATCCGGGAGAACGTCCCACAGCTATACAGATTTATGGGCGTGAAATTGGCCCCATGGTTGAGGCTGCAAAAATCGTAGAGCAGGCCGGTCCTGATATTATCGACATAAATTTCGGCTGTCCTGTCAAAAAGGTTGCCGGAAAAGGTGCGGGAGCTGGTATGCTTCGTGATATTCCGAAGATGCTCTCGATCACACGTGCGGTTGTGGACGCGGTCAAGCTTCCTGTCACGGTGAAAACTCGTCTTGGCTGGGATCACAACTCAAAGATCATCGTCGATCTGGCCGAGCAGCTTCAGGATTGTGGTATAGCCGCGCTGACTGTCCACGGGCGTACTCGCTCGCAGATGTACACGGGAGAGGCTGACTGGGAAATGATTGGGAAGGTCAAGGAAAATCCTCGCTTTGTCATTCCCCTTATTGGAAACGGTGACATCACGTCACCTGAACTTGCCGTCAGGGCGTTTGACCGTTACGGAGTGGATGGTGTCATGGTCGGACGTGCTTCGATAGGGGCACCGTGGATTTTCCATGATATCTCCCGAGCCTTGAAAGGGGAGAAACCCGAACCACTTCCCGATGCTGTAAAGTTTGATCTTATCCGACGTCAGGTCAGAGAGAGCATTGACCGTATTGACGAATACAGGGGCATCCTTCACATCCGCCGTCATCTTGCCGCTTCACCTCTATTCAAGGGGATTCCACATTTCCGTGATACCCGAATCCGTATGCTCCGGGCATCGGCTTTCAACGAACTCATGGATATCCTCGCTCAGATCGAGGACTTAACCAGTCATTCATCTTTACAGTCATGAAAAAAGCAATCTTCTTCCTTCTTGTGTCAATCCTTTCGGTTTCACTTAGTGCTGAAGAACTGGGTGAATACCGTCTTAATATCGGTGATTTTACCGAGCTAAAAGTGCTGGACGGAATAAATGTTGACTATGTCGAGTCTGCTGATTCAGCCGGTTATGCCGTGTTCACCTGCCCTCCTTCGGTAGCTTCATCGTTGATATTTGACCGTAACAATACGCGTCTCACCGTACGTCTCTCTGCCGAGAATCCCATCAGCGGACCTGTTCCCTTGGTGAGACTTTCATCGCGCTATCTCATCAAGGCCGAGAATAATTCCGATTCTACCCTGCGCATTCTTTCAGTGGCCCGCGGCCCAAAATTTGAGGGTACAGTGGAAGGTAACGGATCACTCATTCTGCGGGGAATGAATATGAACGAGCTCAAGCTTATTCTTCGTCTCGGTCATGGCCAGATCGTAGCTTCGGGTGAATGCCAGAAGCTCGGCGTGAAATTTGTCGGGACCGGAGTCATTCAGGCAGACGATGTGAAGGCAGACGATGTGTCGGTGAAATGCTCCGGAACCGGATCGGTCGGAGTTTGGGCCGTTAATAAACTATCTGTTTTCGGCATGGGGTCAACCGCTATATATTATAAAGGTAATCCCGAGATACGAAATCGCTCAGTCGGTCCAAAAATCAATCCTCTGCAATGAGCGCCACTCACAGATCCTTCCGGGCTCTGTGGGAAGAATATAAGCCGGAGTATCGTAACCTCTTCCGGCTCGGATTCCCGGTCCTTATCACTCAGATCGGCATAATCATCGTCAGTTTTGCTGATACGATAATGGTGGGTGGCTACGGAACCGATGAACTTGCCGCGGCAGCTTTCGTCAATTCGCTTTTCGTTCTTCCCACTGTAATGCAGATCGGCTTTGCATCAGGTATAACCCCTGTTGTCGGTGCTCTGTTCAGCCGGGGCGAGTCAATGCGTGTAGGTGAGACTCTCAGGGGAGGAATGCAGGTCAACATTCTGGTGTCGCTTGTATTCACAATTATCATGGGTTGTCTCTATTTCTTTCTTGATTCATTCGGACAGCCTGTGGAGATCATGCCGCTTGTAAAGACTTACTACCTCATTGTTCTTTCCACTCTGCTACCAATGGCGGTGTTCAACTCTTGCCAGCAGACGGCTAACGGAGTCACCGATACGGCAACCCCTATGTGGATGATCCTTGGAGCCAATGTGCTGAACATCTTTGGTAACTATATCCTGATTTACGGCCATATGGGGTGTCCTGAGCTGGGTCTGGCAGGAGCAGGAGTCAGTACTATGACAGCCCGCTATGCCGGCATGATAGGAATACTCGTCTTTATGTTGCTTTCACGCCGATATAGGTCCTATATAGCCGGCTTCCGTACTGTCGTTTCCGATCTTCCGGCTGTGCGCTCCAATATCTGGAAGACTTCTTACCCTCTGATGTTCCAGAGCGGTATAGAATGCTTTCTCTGGAGTTTCGGTACAATTGTTTCGGGATGGTTCGGTAAGTTACAACTTGCGTCCTATCAGGTGGTAAGCACTCTTTCGCAACTCGGATTCATGACCTACATGAGTTTCGGTATCGCTACTTCAATCCGAGTGGCCAATTTCACGGGAGTTAAGGACATGACAGGTGTAAGGAGGATTACGTCCGCAGGTCTTAGGTTAAATCTGCTCCTTGCCACAATCGCATCATTGATATTCATCTTCGGAGGTGCGCACCTTCTGAGTATCTTTTCTCCCGATCCTGAGGTTGTGGCCATGGCGCTCACTCTCATTCCTCCGATGGTTCTGTATCAGTATGCCGATGCCTATCAGTTGACTTTCGTCAATGCATTGAGAGGAACCTCTCACGTCAAGCCACTTCTCTGGATCTCTATAGTGAGCTATCTTGTGCTCGGGGTACCGTTCCTGCTTGCTCTCGCTTGTGGTGCTGGGTTGGGCAATCTGGGTGTTTATTATAGTTTTTCCGGCTCTCTCATAGTGGCTTCCGTACTTCTCAGGCGCTCGTTTCTGAAAGTTAAAATAGGATGAGCTAAAGTACCATTCTTTTAAAGAGATCTTCAAACTTTTTATCAAGCAGCCTCCGGACTTCACCCGTAGGGATGCCCGGCTCCAAAGCGATAATCCCGGGATGGGAAGGGGAGGTCTGAATCATTGCACTCTTGACCGCCGCAAGCCAGCGATAACGCTCCTCCACAGGGAGGTTACTGAAGGGGACATCCTCACGTGTAAAGACTGCAAGCTGCATGCGAAGCCGATCCACATCCGCTCTACGGCAGAACGCACCAATCCTGACTTCGTCAATATGCAAAGCGCACCGCATCCAGCGGTAGCGTTTGGACATCATCATTAATCCTACGTTGATGAATTCCTCCCGTTCAATATCGGCTACGTAACGCAACGTGCAGTATTCGTATATGACCTTCTCTCCCATCATTCATTAAGCATGTTTCGTTGGCGGATTGCCTCACGGGTGAAGATCTCGCTTTCGGCGAGACGGCGGGTGAGGAAAAGGCGATAACCTTCACGTCGTTCAGCGGGAGTAAGTGTGCTGTCCTCCTCCATGAGCCATTCTTCGGGTATCAGGTCAACGATCCGGTTGAGTGTGCGGGGTGTGATGGCTTGACGCATGAGCGAGTTGGCTTCTTCAAGCCTTGATGCGTAAGGAAGAAGGGCATGGCGGCTGATATAAGGGAACGGATCCAGTGCAGCTGCGGCCGGATCTTTCCAAGAATGATGAAAATAGAGCGAGGCTCCGTGATCAATGAGCCAGAGCTCATTGTGCCACATCATCATGTTGGGGTTCAATCGGGTTCGGTCGACATTGGTCAGAAAGGCGTCCATCCAGACGAGTTTTGATGCAGTCAGCTCGTCAACTTTATTCACCGCCGGGTCAAACGTGGCAGCGCCATCAAGAAAATGCATTCCGAGATTAAGACCTTCCGACTTTCTGAGCAGTTCCTGCACTTCCTCGTCCGGTTCCGTGATGCCGAATGATTCGTCAAGATTCAGGAGAACAAGTTCCGGAGTCCTGAACTTGAAGCTTTTAGCCACAAGCCCTCCCACGAGTTCGGAAATGAGAGCTTTTTTACCATGTCCGGCTCCTCTCATCTTTATGACGTAACGGAAACCGTCTGTCGCCTCCCCAAGCAAGGGTAGCGACCCTCCTTCACGTAGGGGAAGGATGTAACGGGTGAGTTCTTCTTCTCGCAGTTCCATGTATTTTATAGCATCACTATATTTAAAAAGACATTACCTTATAATATTATATAAGGCAAGAGGGAGAATTAAGTTCAGTTGAATCCACACTCAACCTCTGGTTATCTGTTTCGTAAAAATACACAAATTTATTGAGAGTTTGGTCGATTTTAAGAATGGACAATCGGTGGAAGGGACTATTATCAGGATTTGAAGCTACGCTTTATCTCATCAATGGATTTGCTGCCAATGCCGAAATTCTCGTCAGGCACTTCTTTGATTGTAACCATAAAGAACTGTTCCG
>CAZOOY010000037.1:0-15512 GCA_964581555.1 uncultured Staphylococcus sp. | reverse complement strand
CGTTCTCTTTCTATTCATTTCCTCAATAAATGTGCACTTCACTTTCCGATGCAAAAGCGTGAAAACACGGTTTGGAGTATTTCGGTGGAGGGGATAGTGCCGGTGATGGAGGAGAGGTGGGTGAGGGTTTCGCGTAGGTCTTGTGCGACGAGATCGGTTGGAATGTCACTTCGCAAAGAAGCTATAAGCCGGCGAGTTGAGTCAATTGCCAGGCTTAATGCCTGAGCTTGTCGAAGGTTTGTGATCATTATTTCGTTGCCGTCCGTCTGAGTTGCGTCCATGATATTTGTCAGGGTAGCTTTAAGTTCCTCTACGCCTTCTCCAGTTATAGTAGACAGTGTAATAGCTCCCGGCATTTTCAATCTGGATAGTTTCGTATCATCGACAAGGTCAATTTTATTAAATACAGTCACGACATCAGTACCGTCAGCCTGAGTGATAGGGGAGAGGTCTGCCATCCTTTCCTGATCATTTACATCTATTACATGAATCACTATACGCGCACGGTCAATAGCCTCGTGGGAGCGACGGATACCGATGCGTTCAATCTCATCCTCTGTTTCCCTAAGCCCGGCTGTGTCGATGAAACGAAAGAGATAGTCGCCTATTTCAAGTGTATCTTCCACTGTGTCTCGCGTAGTTCCGTGGATTTCACTTACAATCGCACGGTCATCCTGTAATAAAGCATTGAGCAATGATGATTTCCCGGCATTGGTCGCACCTGCGATAGCTACAGGAACGCCCTCACGGATTGCATTGCCATTGGAAAATGTGGAATGGAGTCGGGTTAACTCTTTAAGAATATCTTCTGCAAGAGCAATCAGTTTTGTTCGATCAGCAAATTCAACCTCCTCCTCAGAGAAGTCAAGTTCCAATTCCAGAAGAGCGGAGATTTCTACCAAAGAGGGTCTTAAATCTGCCAACCTTCGTGAGATACTCCCTTTCACCTGGCTCATAGCAATGCGATGGGATGCTCTCGACGAGGATGCTATCACGTCGGCTATTCCTTCGGCCTGTGCAAGATCAATCCGGCCGTTGATGAGCGCCCGACGGGTATATTCTCCTGCCTCCGCCAGTCGGCAGCCGTTTTCTACGAGGATCCTGATCACTTCCCGTTGAATCCATTTGGAGCCATGAAGTGAGAACTCCACTGTGTCTTCACCTGTATAAGATCGCGGGCCTCTGAACACGGTGGCTACGCATTGGTCAATTGTCTCTCCGTCACGGTTCGGATCTATAATCTCTCCCAGATGAGCGGTATGACTTGAAGCTCCCGAGAGTGGAGAACCGTTCCATATTCTGTCAGATATTGCAAATGCATCCTTTCCGGAGACTCTGACCACTGCAATTCCTCCGACTCCACGCGGAGTTGAGATCGCACAGATTGTATCCCTTATATCGCCGAAAATCATTTCTTATTCCTCCTTTTCCCGGAATAATTCCACTGAGAAAACTTGCTCTGGCTCTCCACGTCATTCTCTATCTCATCAGGCAAGAAATGAAAGAAATCGTGTCCAGTCACTTTCTCAACAGAGTCAATGGAGACAACACAAGCTTGCATTCCACCTTTTACAGCAGTGTTTGGCATAAGAAATCCAATCCCTCTGGGAGGCACGGCATATGGAGCAATTATCACCTTAAAGAAGCTATCCGGTACCCACACACGTGAATCACCTATACGCTCCACCGGTTTCTTACCGATGACAGGGCCACATACGATATAGATTCTCCCTTCATTTCGTGCCCACTGGCGGCATTTCTCCTCAAGTGTCCGCCATGCTCCAACATTGAGAGCTTTAGCCTGAGGACAAATATTCGTTAGAAAGAAAGTTTCCTCCATAGCCTTCTTATCCCACTTCATGTCACCTGCAGGAGCCATGTGTCCACGGTCATATCCGGAATATGAATAGTCCCATGAATCGGCGCAACCTTCCACCGATGGATCATTGACAAATTTATCCGCTCTTTTCTCTTCACCCTTGGTCTCATCGTCGGTGAGTTCCCATGCCACCCAGTTGGGGATGTGTGTTTCCGGGTTGAACGAGAGTGTCATTCCGGTATAGTCTTTCCTTATTTGTGGCATGTTTCTGTTTGTCACCACGTCAAGCAGGTCGCCGTATTCACCCTCTGACGGAATGTCAGATCTGACCTCGTGTGCCTCGTCACTCTCCCTGAGATTTCTCGCAACCAGCACACATCCGGCAGCCAGAACCATGATGAGGACTATATATAAATTCTTGTTCTTCACAATCTGATATTGTTTATGATTTCAGATATTTCGGCCGCATCTTTCACTGTTGTACCTTCAGAAATCGGTAGACTCACGACCTCGTCAGCCAGCAGTTCCGTCACAGGAAGTGGAGAGTGGGTGAGATCGCTGTAACAAGGCTGACGGTGAGGAGGGACAGCATAATGGATGTCACATCCCACGCCTGCCTCACGGAGTGACTTGATAAAATCCTCACGTTTCCCCTCTCTGACTCTAATCACATACTGATGCCATACGTTATCGGTTACAGATTTGGACTGTAAGGGTGTTATGATATCCGGATGGTTGATACAGCGTGAATAGGTGATGGCTCGTTCAAATCGGTCTGCATTGATCTTGTCAGTGTGTGGAAGTTTCACCGCGAGCATAGCAGCCTGAATCGGATCCAGCCTGCAGTTGAAGCCACGATAGATATTGTGATACCTCCTGTCCGACCCGTAGTTAGCCAGCGCCCTCACTGCTTTTGCGAGATCCTCATCATGAGTCGTTACCGCACCGGCATCTCCTACTGCACCTATGTTCTTGGTGGGGTAAAAACTGAAAGCCGCCGCATCTCCGAGGCCTCCTGTACGTCTCGTCCCAGATAGGCCGTCGGTAGCCGCAAGTCCGCCTATCCCTTGAGCATTATCTTCAATCACTTTGAGACCATAGCGCCGGGCTACATCCACGAGAGTCTCGTCCCAAGCCACACGCCCGTACAGATGCACAGTCATTATGCCGCGAGTGCGAGGAGTGATATGACGTTCGATTAAAGACGTGTCGATATTCATTGTCTCAGCATCCGCATCAACAAGCACGGGAACCAGCCCTGCATCAGATATGGCGAGTACAGAAGCGATATAGGTATTACCCGGGACTATTATCTCGTCACCCTCTTTCATCACACCAAGCTCCACGTAGCCTCTGAGGATAAGCCGGAGTGCATCAAGACCATTGCTTACACCGACAGCGAAAGGAACTTCGGTCATTTTTGCCAGCAGATTCTCGAAAGCCTCATTTTCGCCACCACCTACGTAACGACCGCTACGGATCACCCTATCGGCTGCTTTTGCCATGTCCTCCATGTAAGGAGCGTTTACCAGTCCGAGATCAAGAAAGGGATAAGACTTGCTCATTGCTCAAGTGCAGCTATGCGTTTGAACTCCTCATAGTCTCTCACATAATCCTCTTCAGAGTATGGTATCGAAGTAAGCACCATGCAGACGCTACCTGAAGAGAAGTTGTCAAGGGTACGCCAATAGCCCGGCGGAACATACAGGCCTACGTAAGGACGGTTGAGTGTATATGTATCCCAAGTGGAACCATCAAACAGATTGACGTTGAAACTTCCACCTGTAGCGATAATGAGCTCCTCCGCCACGTGATGGGAGTGGCCTCCGCGCGATTCACCTGCCGGAACATCGTAAGTCCAATAGGCTCGGGCGATTTTGAACGGCACCTGATCAAATTCCTGCACAAAGGTGAGATTACCTCTCGGATCATATATTCTCGGAAGAGTGATGACTCTCGGTCGTTGTTTATTCATAACGAATGGTTTAATCAATATGCAAATTTAGCCATTTGCCTATAAAGAAACAATCTTTGCGGTGCCAAACTGTCCAAAATACCTTCAAACTTTTCATAATAGATGAAAAATTAGTAATTTTGCCGTCATGAAAAGAATCCGAAACTTTTGCATCATAGCCCACATCGACCATGGTAAAAGTACTCTGGCCGATCGTCTCCTCGAATATACCGACACTGTGGCCGGGAAAGACCTCCAGGCCCAGGTGCTTGATGATATGGATCTTGAACGCGAGCGTGGTATCACCATCAAGAGTCATGCCATCCAGATGAACTACCGACTTGATGGAGAGGACTACATTCTCAATCTTATTGACACCCCGGGACATGTCGACTTCTCCTATGAGGTTTCCCGTTCCATCGCTGCATGTGAGGGGGCCCTTCTCATCGTCGACGCCTCTCAAGGTATTCAGGCCCAGACCATCTCCAATCTCTATATGGCCATAGACAATGATCTTGAGATCATCCCTGTCATCAACAAGGTTGACCTTGACAGTGCCAAACCTGACGAGGTAGAGGATCAGATCGTGGATCTGCTCGGCTGTGACCCATCGGAAATAATCCGTGCCAGCGGTAAGACCGGAGTAGGTGTACCTGAAATCCTCAAGGCTATCGTCGAGCGCATCCCTGCACCTAAGGGTGATCCCGAGGCTCCTCTGCAAGCTCTAATTTTCGACTCGGTCTTCAATCCATTCCGAGGAATCATCGCCTATTTCAAGATAGTCAACGGTCAGATCCGAAAGAATGATTTCGTAAAGTTTGTGGCTACCGGCAAGGAATATAATGCTGACGAGATAGGAGTACTGAAACTTGATATGCAGCCTTGCGAAATGCTCTCGGCTGGCAATGTAGGCTATATCATTTCTGGCATCAAGACTTCCCGGGAAGTTAAGGTCGGCGATACGATAACTCATGTCAACCGTCCATGTGAAGAGGCAATCGATGGATTCGAGGAAGTTAAACCAATGGTCTTCGCCGGAGTTTATCCCATCGAAACCGAAGATTTCGAAAACCTCCGCTCATCCCTTGAGAAACTGCAGCTCAACGATGCTTCCCTCACTTTCCAACCGGAGTCGTCGATGGCACTAGGATTCGGCTTCCGCTGCGGTTTCCTCGGCCTACTTCATATGGAAATCATTCAGGAGCGTCTCGGCCGAGAATTTGACATGGATGTTATCACGACCGTGCCCAATGTGTCCTATCGCGTCTACGACAAGCATGGCAACATGACTGAGGTACACAATCCCTCAGGTCTACCTGATCCCACACTTATCGATCGTATTGAAGAACCTTATATCCGGGCGTCAGTCATCACGGCAGCCGATTTTATCGGTCCAATCATGACTCTCTGCCTGTCGAAACGCGGTGAACTCGTCAAACAGGAATATATCTCAGGCAACCGCATGGAGATGATTTTCGACATGCCTCTTGGCGAGATTGTGATAGATTTTTATGATAAACTCAAAAGTATCTCCAAGGGATACGCCTCATTTGACTATCACCTCCACGACTTCCGTGAATCCAAACTTGTCAAGCTTGACATTCTACTAAACGGTGAGAGTGTCGATGCTCTTTCAACTCTTACTCACGTGGACAATGCAGTCACTTTCGGTCGACGCATGTGCGAAAAGCTTAAGGAACTCATTCCCCGTCAGCAGTTTGATATTGCTATCCAAGCTGCCATCGGGGCGAAAATTATTGCCCGAGAAACCATTAAGGCTGTTCGAAAGGATGTTACTGCCAAGTGTTATGGCGGTGATATCTCGCGTAAGCGCAAGCTCCTTGAGAAGCAGAAGAAAGGTAAGAAGCGTATGAAGCAGATCGGCTCTGTCGAAGTCCCGCAGAAGGCTTTCCTCGCGGTGCTGAAACTGGATTAAGACGGTGTAAAGTCCGCGTGTGATACACGTTATTCATCAGAAGGGAACGTATTTTCTTAAGAAGAGGGAATAGGTTCCCTTCCTTTTTTAAGGTAATTGCTTTTAATATAACTTGTTCCAGCCATCTTGATTCGCGGCCTGAGATTATGTATCCCTCTGTTAGATAGGTGAGGTAGTAAGATATTGTGTCCATGGATTATGTTTTTACTGCAAAATTATGAGTGATTTCGTTTGAAAAGGTGCGATAATATCGTCCGGTTCTCTTCAATTTTCTCCTGCTTTAAAATTAATTTGCGAATATGTCTTGGAAATGAGGGCGGTTTGGAGTAATTTTGCGTTAATAAACCGCAAGGATTTTCCCGACCGTGATCGCCGGGAGACATCATTTAACCTTTAAGATGCAGCCTATTTCGTCACATATCTTTTTTCGACGGCTGACAAGAATACTCCTCACCTTGACAATAGGTCTTGCCGTGTGGGGCTGTAATACCACGCGATATGTTCCCGAAGGAGAGTATCTTCTTGACAAGACAAAAGTGGTTGTCGAAGGCGACGGAAGTATAGCATCGGAGGATCTTCTTAATTACCTCCGTCAGCAACCTAATCATAAAGTCCTTGGTTTCTGGAAGCTACAGCTTGACACTTACAATCTCTCCGGAACTGATTCCACAAAGTGGTACAATCGCTGGGTACGCCGCATGGGGCAGCCTCCGGTGATCTTCTCCGAGGATCTCACTGAAGCTTCTGCCAGACAGCTTGAACTCGCAATGATCAACAAGGGTTTCCTTGAGGCCCGGGTCGATATTGACACCATCCTTAATCCTGAAAAGAAAAAGGCTGAGGTCACCTATAACGTTACAACCGGGGAGCCCCACATTATCTCATCGCTATCTGTCGAGATCCCTGACTCTGCTGTCGCGGCCATCCTTCTGGCGGCGCAGGAGGCAACGATGATTAATACGGGCGACAAGTTTGACCGCGATATGCTGGACGAAGAGCGTATCCGTCTTACTCGTCTCCTACGTGAAAAAGGATTCTATGACTTCACCAAGGAATACATAACTTTCTATGCCGATACTGCCGAGAACTCTCATGGAGTTGATCTCACACTCGTGGTCCGTCCTCCCAAGCCACGTCATGAAGAGAAGAAACAAGGTGAAAATCGGTCAATTCCCGCTGAGGCCATCCAGGATCATGAGGTCTTTAGAATAAGAAATGTGATTTTTGTCACAGACACTCACGGTCGCACTTCTCCTGCAGAATTACGTTCGCTCCATCTTGACACGGTGACCTATCGTGATGTGACTATTCTTTATGGACCTGATCATTATCTCACGCCAGAGGCTCTTGAAGAGAAATGCTATATTACATCCGGTTCTCTTTATCGGGCCTCCCTCGTTGACCGAACATACGAATCCTTAGCACGGCTCGGTATCCTACGCTCCATCAACATTGAGATGGTCCCGACCGGAACAAGAGACAAGGATGGCGAACAGGAACTTGACGCCTATATTCTTCTTTCGAGAAATAAGAAACAGTCTGTGACATTTGACGTCGAGGGCACCAATTCTGAGGGCGATCTCGGTTTCGGACTCGGAGCCACTTATCAGCATCGCAACTTGGCGCGCGGCTCTCAGCTACTGACGACACGACTGAGAATGAACTATGAGAGCCTTTCGGGTAATCTTAATGGTCTTATAAATGACCGTTATACTGAATATGCAGGTGAAATCGGAATAACTTTCCCGAAATTTGAATTTCCTTTTGCTCCACGTCGTGTGCGGCAGCGCTTTAATGTCTCCACCGAATTTGCTCTCTCGATGAATTATCAGGAGCGCCCCGAGTACACCCGTATTATTGCCGGCGGAGTATGGAAATACAAATGGCTTAACCGCACCAATACACGCCGGCATGAGTTTGACCTCATAGATATTAATTATGTCTATCTCCCCGCGAGGACAAATGATTTCCTTGATGCAATTGCCCCTGATAACCCTCTGCTCCGATATAGCTATGAGGACCACCTTATAATGAGTATGGCCTATCGATATTATCACACTAATAAACGCATCGCTTCGGCTACAGCCCGACGCTATGTGCTTCAACCGACGGTCTACTCAATTCGTGCATCTATCGAAACGGCGGGAAACCTCCTCTATGCCGGATCAAAGATATTCGGTCAGAAGAAGAGTGGGGATGTCTATAAAGTGTTTGGCACCCAATATTCCCAGTATGTTAAGGCGGAGGTCGATTATGGAATAACCCGCAATATAGACACCCGCCATGCGCTTGCTTTTCATGTCGGTGCCGGTATAGGTTATCCCTATGGAAACTCTCATGTCCTTCCGTTTGAGAAAAGATTCTATGCCGGTGGAGCAAATAGCGTGAGAGGGTGGGGCGCACGAACTCTCGGTCCCGGAAGTTATAACTCACATAACTCGGTAGCCTACTTCATCAACCAGTGTGGCGATATCAGCCTTGACCTTAGCGTGGAATACCGTGCTAAACTATTCTGGGTTCTTGAGGGAGCAGGATTTGTGGATGCGGGAAATATCTGGACTATCCATAACTACGAGAATCAGCCTGGAGGTTTTTTCCGTTTCTCCACTTTCTGGAAGGAGATCGCTATGGCCTACGGTGTCGGACTGCGAATGGATTTCACCTATTTCCTTCTTCGTCTTGATCTCGGCGTGAAGGCTTATAATCCGGCGGAGGGTCGGAGGAGATGGCCGTTGACCCATCCTCGCTGGAAACGTGACACGGCGTTCCACTTTTCTGTTGGATACCCCTTCTGATTTTTGCTTTAAATTGATACGATAAAGATATGAAAAGACTTGTCATTTTCGATCTCGACGGCACTCTGCTCAATACGATTTCCGATCTCGGTTATGCCACGAATTACGCTCTGCGGACGCTTGGCTATCCCGAACACTCAATAACTTCTTATCCCATGATGGTTGGCAACGGAGTGACACGACTCCTCGAACGAGCTCTCCCGGAGGAGGCCCGGACTCCCGAGATTGTGGCCGATGCCCGAATGAAATTCAAGGAGTATTATGACGAACATCTCTATGACACCACCATTGTTTATGACGGTATCACAGACCTGCTTGACATGCTCCAGGCTGAGGGTATCGGGCTCGCTGTCGCATCCAACAAGTATCATGAGGCAGTTGAGAAACTGATTGCTCATTTCTTCCCCGCCATCGAGTGGCGTGCTGTAGAGGGCCAAAAAGAAGGAATTCCTGTCAAACCCGATCCAAGTATTGTTTTCGACATCCTATCCAAGGCGCCAACGAGAAAATCGAAGGTCCTGTATGTGGGTGACTCGGGAGTAGATATCGAGACTGCTCGCCGTGCATGCGTGGATTCGTGTGGAGTGACGTGGGGCTTCCGCTCCAAGCGTGAGCTGATGGATGCTCATGCCGACAATATTGTCTCCGCGCCCCATGAGATTCTCACCATAGTGAAGCGTCCCGGTCTTGAACTTGATGTCTGATTTATATTAGCAATATTTCTCGTGATGAAAAAATATATATTTTGTCTTATTCTTAATGTGGTGCTTTTTCTTCCGGTCATGCTTCAAGCTCAGGAAGACCCCGTCATCATAGACTCACTCCGCAAGGATCTCTCCCGGGCTCGAACTCTTAATGACTCGGTAAATGCGATGTGCAATCTTTACGATGTTCTTCCCATGGATGATGCGGTGCCTCTTGGCTACGAAATCATCGACCTTGCTGTCCGTGCGGGGCAGAACACGGAAGCACTTGACCTCATTAGAAATCAGGCTGACCTCAACCTTAGGGATGAAAAGGTGCTCAATGCTATGTACGAAAGGGCATTGAAATTTCCCGAATCAGATGAAAGGACCCAGACACTCACCTTTATCCGTATCCTCCAGAATATCCGTAAGGCACGTTATGGAGACAGAGATGACCGCTTGGAAATGCTTAAGGAGTTCCTCCAGCGACTTGAGATCGATCCTCCGACGAGTCTTTATGAAAATGTATGGCTTCTGCATGGCATCTGTATGGCTCTCTCGCAGGAACCCGGAGGCGAAATGCTTGACACTTATATTGATTCACTGACTGTGTTGACCTCTCGTCTTCCTGCAACGGCAAGTTCCATAAGGAATGCTATCGGTGTGCATTCCGCAATGGCCTATCAACAGACCAACCCGGTAAAGGCTCTTGAAAGTGATCGCGCCATGCTTAAATCCATAGCAGGCCTGGAAAACTATTTTCATGAGAAAGGAAGAATCTATCGGAGTTACTCTCCTTACTATTATACTGTCTATACCCGTATGCTCTCCAACTTTGCAGCTCTCACTCCGGCCGAAGTTGAGGAATACTATACCAAGATCCAGGAACTTGTCAAGGAAGATGACAGCGTGAGGGAGAGATACGAGAAAATCCCTGCAGCCGATATATACTATGCCCTCAGCAAAGAGGATTATGCTACTGCGCTCCCATTATTAAAGAAATACACCCCCCTTACCCAAAACAATGTCTCCCGCAGGATACTCCAGAGTTATCTCATGAGAGTTGCTGAAAAGATGGGCGATAAGGAGACTCAGCGTGTCGCTGCCACCGAATATGCCAATATGCTTGAAGATGAACTCGAGGATATGGGTCAAGGTTTTACCCGAGATCTGCAGATGGCCTACGCCATTCACAATATGCGTAATGAGATCGACATGCAGGAACTTGAGCGGAAGAATAGTGAAGCTGCACTACAGCGTGGCCTCATCATTGCATCCTCTGTCGTTCTCATCGTGCTTGTGGCACTTCTTGTGGTCGTGTTCATTATCTACCGTCGCAATAAACGCCTTGTCTCTCATCTTGCAGAAAGAAATGCCGCCCTTAAGATCGAGAGTGAGAACCTCAAGCAATCACGCGCTGATTTAATAAAAGCCCGAAACCTTGCTCAGAAGGCCAACAATTTGAAGAGCGACTTTATCAAGAATATGAGTTTTGAGGTCAAGGTGCCTCTGCAGGCCATCAATGAGTACTCCAATCTGATTGCTGATTGTGTTCAGGAGACGGGACAAAAACACCTGAGCGAGTTCGCCTCCCTTATGGAACTTAACGCCGACCTCCTTACAACGATTATTGACGATGTCCTGAGCCTCTCTGAGATCGAGAGTGAGTCACTCCCGATCAAGCCTCAGGTGGTCAACCTTGAAAGACTTCTTCACGGCACTGTCGAGAGTGTGAAGAAGCGTGTCAACGAGGGTGTGACGATTTCCCTTGCCGGGAATGGCGAACGCCTTGATATGTTCGTTGATCCCACTCGTGTGCAGCAGATCCTAAACAGTATCCTCATAAATGCCGCCAAGTTTACTCATGAAGGCTCGATCACTGTAGATTATAAATTGATCGGCGACGGCTCCAGAGTGCAGATCTCAGTCACCGATACAGGTATCGGAATCAATCCTGAAAATAAGGAACGCATATTCGAGCGTTTCGTTAAACTTGACCGTAACTCGCAGGGTGCTGGACTCGGACTTACTATTGCTCGTCAGATAGCGAGAAAGCTTGGAGGCGATGTGGTCCTCGATACTAACTGGCAGGGAGGATCACGCTTCGTCATTACTCTTCCCAAGAAGTGAATACCCGTCCGTTTCTTCAAAATTAACAATAGTTTTGGCGAAACGGTGAGAAATAATTAGTATCTTTGCATCTGTTTTTCTGACAGCCGAATGAATAAAAATCCGCGATCACCAAGATTCAGCACCGTCATAGATCCTGAGAGCATCGAGAGAGTTAAGCAGCTTGTCCTCGTGGCTAACAATATTGTTGTGACCTGTCATGTCTCACCTGACGGTGACGCTCTCGGATCGTCCGTTGCACTCGGGATGGTCCTCAGAAATCTTGGTAAGAATGCGACTGTCGTTACCGCCGACTGTCCCCCTAAGTCGCTTCAATTTCTTCCGGGAGTGAAGGATATTGTAACTCTCACACGTCATGAGGAGCAGGCAGTTTCCTTAATGGCTCAGGCCGAACTTATTTTCTGCCTTGATTTCAATGATCTCAAGCGTGTGGACCGTCTTGCCCCCCTCATCGAGGCGTCGAGTGCTCACAGAGTCGTGATTGACCATCATCTTTCGCCGGTTATCCAAGCTGATGTCCTGATTTCTCATCCCGAGGTTTCTTCTACGTCCGCGCTGCTTTATCTTTTCCTCTGGCAAGCCTTCTGGGCCGGCAGACCACTCACACGATCGGCTGCCGCATGTATCTACACGGGAATGATGACAGATACCGGTAACTTCTCATATAACTCCAATGACCCGGATCTGTATCTGATCATATATGACCTCATGCGCAAGGGTATCGACAAGGATCGTCTTTATAAGCTTGTGATGGATACATCTTCGGAAACCAGTCTTCGCATAATGGGCTACTGCCAATACAAGATGCAGATCATGCCCGAACATCGAGTTGCTCTCATCACCCTGAGCGGTGAGGAACTCAAGGAGTTTGATTATTCCAAGGGCGACACCGAAGGGCTGGTCAACCGTCCGCTTGCAATCCCCGACGTTACGTGGTCAGTCTACCTCCGTCAGGATGCTCCCGATCTTGTGAAAGTCTCGATGCGTTCCAAGGGTGACTTCTCCGTCAGCCGTGTATGCGAGGAATGCTTCGGCGGTGGTGGTCACACTAATGCTGCCGGTGGAGAATTCATAGGTTCCCTAAGCGATGCTGTCACCCGTCTGCTTGAAATTTTACCACTTTACGATAAATATCTCTAATGAAACATCTATTTTTCCCCCTCATATCTTTTTTCATCCTTCTTCTTTCAGTCACCTCATGCAGTGATTCAAAGAGTTATGCCGAGTTGCTGACAGAGGAGAATCAGGTTGTCAATGCCTACCTTTGCAATTTCCGTCTGGTTGATGAGATTCCTGCCGATTCCGTCTTTCAGGTCGGACCGGATGCCCCTTACTATTGTATTGATGATGAGGGTGACGTATACATGCAGGTTCTCGATCCGGGGACAAAGGAACGCCCGTCTTATAATGACAGGGTATATTTCCGGTACATCAGATATAATCTCAAGGAGTACGTTATTGGGGGCGATAACGTAGGAGGCGGTAATGCTGACAATATGAATGCTGCCACGACTTATTTCCTCTTCGGAAATCTTTACGTAGAATCTTCCACTCAGTATGGTAGCGGAATACAGATCCCGATGGCGCTTCTCGGCTATAATGCCAAAGTAAATCTCGTCATCAAGTCTCAGGCCGGTCCTACAGCCGACATGAGTTATGTCGTTCCCTATCTCTATACAATTTCCTATTTCAAATCGGTAATTTAATCATCAATTATGGCACTCATAAAATCCATTTCCGGTATTCGTGGCACTATAGGAGGTGCTCCCGGCGAGGGACTTTCTCCTATTGATATAGTCAAGTTTACGGCTGCTTATGCAACTCTCATTTCACGTACACTCAAGGATGACAGTCGTCGTCTCATAGTTGTGGGTAGAGATGCCCGTCTTTCCGGGAAGATGGTTGAAAGCCTTGTCTGCGGTACTCTTACCGCTATGGGTTTTGATGTTGTCAATATTGGTCTTGCCTCAACTCCGACCACAGAGATCGCCGTCACCGGCGAGAAGGCTGCAGGAGGTATCATCCTCACAGCGAGTCATAATCCCGTCCAATGGAACGCGCTTAAACTTCTCAATTCTGATGGTGAATTTCTCAATGATGCTCAGGGGAAAGAAGTGCTCCGTATTGCTGAATCTGATGAGATAACCTTCGCTCCTGTCAATGAGCTTGGGCATGTCTATGTCAACGAGACTTATAATCGTCGACACATCGAGAGTGTTCTTGATCTTGACCTCGTAGATGCGGAGGCTATTGCCAAGGCTGACTTTACTGTTGCGGTTGATGCTGTCAACTCAGTTGGTGGTATTGTCATTCCTCAGCTCCTTCGTGCTCTTGGAGTTAAGAATGTTATTGAACTCAATTGCGAGGCAACCGGTAAGTTCGCTCATACTCCTGAACCTATTCCCCAGAATCTCACCCAGATTTCCGAACTTATGGCTGATGGCCGGGCTGACGTCGGTTTCGTGGTTGACCCTGATGTCGACCGTCTTGCCATCGTGATGGAAAATGGCGAGATGTTTGTTGAAGAATACACCCTTGTCTCGATAGCTGATTATGTTCTCAGCCATACTCCCGGCTCGACCGTCAGCAATCTAAGCTCTTCACGTGCGTTACGAGACGTGACTGAAGCTCACGATTGCACCTACTCCGCTGCTGCCGTAGGAGAGGTAAATGTAACCACAAAGATGAAAGAGACAGGTGCTGTGATTGGTGGTGAGGGTAATGGTGGCGTGATCTACCCTGCATCTCATTACGGGCGGGACGCTCTCGTTGGAGTGGCTCTTTTCCTTACACTTCTTGCCAAAAGCGGAAAGAAGGTGACTGAACTCCGCGCCACTTATCCTGCCTATGAGATTGCGAAAAATAAGATTGAACTTACTCCCGAGATTAATGTCGATGCGATCCTTGAGGCTGTAAAGAAGAAGTTTGCCGGCGAGAGGATAACTGATATCGATGGGGTGAAAATTGATTTTGCTAATTCTTGGGTCCATCTGCGTAAATCCAACACCGAGCCTATCATCCGTATCTATAGCGAAGCTCACACCATGGCTGAAGCTGACCGTCTTGCAGAAAGCATCAAGGGTGTCATCGCTTCCATGATTTAAGCCTTAAAGATGCGAAATAAATATGGCTATACTTTGCAAAATGCTGAGTATAGCCATAATAATTTTGTATTTAAGAGATTTTAATCCGGTGAGGCTATCGGGTCGGGGAGAACAGTGACGCGGGAGTCCTTGTCGACCATCCGACGGACACGGACGATATCCTCGTTATGCATACGCATACAGCCGTGACTTCTTCTTCCGGGCACTGAATATGGTGCGTTTGTCCCGTGAATACCTATTCCATAAAAGGGAGGTGTCCACAATGCGATGAAGAATGGACCATAACACTTGTCGTTAGTATCTTCATAGGTCCAGTCTGTAGAATTATACACACCGTAAATCTTGAACCGACCTTCCGGCGTACGCCAGTCGTCCTTGCCATGTTTTTGCCCACGTTTGGCTGAGGCACAGACAGGGTAACGGCACAAAGTATCCCCGAACGCATTGATGACCATCAGTCGGGTGTGAGGTTTATCGACCACTATATTTTTAATTAGCCTCATTCTTCCGGGAGCTGAAGAGAAAGGGCAGTCTATAGCTTGCAGAGCTTCCTCATCCGGGTCAGGAAGAATCGGAGGCGCAGTCTTCCCATATGCTTTGATCAACTCGGAGACCTGGGGCGTGAAGTCGTCCGTAGGGGTCTGAGAGGCCGCAAATAGGCTTGTGAGTAGGAGAAATGGGACTATGAGACGTTTCATGGGGGCAAATTTAATCAATTTAACTTGAATATTTGTGAAGATGTTATAAAAAATGACTATCTTTGCACGCAATAAATAGTAAACACTATGTCATTTATTGCTGATAGAGTTAAAATGGACGGACTGACTTTTGATGATGTCCTCCTTATTCCGGCCTATTCGGAAGTTCTTCCGCGCGAGGTCAATCTTTCCACTCGTTTTTCACGTAACATCACTCTCAATGTGCCTATCGTCTCGGCTGCCATGGACACCGTGACTGAGGCCGCTCTTGCAATTGCCATCGCCCGTGAGGGTGGTATCGGAGTTATCCACAAGAATATGCCTATCGCCGAGCAGGCCCGTCAGGTGCATGAAGTGAAGCGTGCCGAGAACGGTCTGATTTACGACCCT
>CAZOOY010000036.1:0-15573 GCA_964581555.1 uncultured Staphylococcus sp. | reverse complement strand
AAAATTCTGTGGCTGAACGAAAAGGAGAGAGGATGACTTGCTTCTTTTAAAACACCATAAAATTCATTAGATCAGTATGCAGGAGCCGTTTTATCTGTAGTCGGCAAACTGGCCCTGGAGTTTCTTGCGGGCGAAGAAGATGCGGCTCTTAACTGTTCCGAGGGGGAGATTCATCTTCTCGGCGATCTCGTTATATTTGTAACCTGCTACGTGCATCGAGAAGGGGATGCGGTAGTCGTCGGAGAAGGAGTTGATGGCATCGGTGATTTCTGCCACACCTACAGAACCTTCGGGAGTCTCCAGACCGGAGTCCTGGGAAAGATTGAGGTGGTAGAGATCCTCGGTCTGATCAACAACAGTGGCATTGCGGGTTGTGCGACGGTAGTTGTTGATGAAGATGTTGCGCATGATGGTGAAGACCCAACCCTTGAAATTGGTATTCTCGGTGTACTTCTCTTCATTTGACAGAGCCTTGAGAGTTGTATCCTGGAGAAGATCATACGCGTTGTCGCGATTAGAGGTGAGCATGAGAGCGAAGTTAAGAAGGTTACTCTGCAAACCCATAAGCTTAGTCTGAAATTCGTTCGATGCCATAATGTTGTATATTTAATGAATTAATGGTGTTGTTTTGATTGTTTAGATTGTCGTTTAATTATCTCGACATTACAAAGGTACAACCGATATCCTTATTGTCAATTATTTCACGAAAAAATTTCGAGTATATATTTTATTTTTGTGAATTAAATGTTGTAAATAATTGATAATCATACAAATAATGTGTTATATGATTATTACAGTTTTGTTACACAGGTGTTTTGATGTTACGTTATTGTTATATGTCATTGTAACAAAATCGCAACAAAATATCTTTCCATACTCTATGGGAGTGTATCAAAAAGACTCACCCGGAGCGGGGATGAGTCCCGTCCGGGTGAGTCAGATATCAGTTATGGAAATGAAGCGGGGGATTATTTCCCTCCCTTGCTATTGATGTCAAGAGGCGTTAGTCCGCGATGGCGCAGGAGAGCGTTGACTGAGGGACGATGTCCGCGGAACTTGACGAAAAGTTCCATGGGATCCTCGCTGCCACCCATCTCGAGGATGTTCTCTTTGAAAGACTTTGCAGTGGCGGGGTCGAAGATACCCTTCTCGGTGAAAAGTTCGAAACCATCCGTGTCGAGAACCTCGGCCCAGAGATAAGTGTAGTAGCCCGAGGCATAGCCGTCGCTGCCAAAGATATGCTTGAAGTAGGGGGAGCGATAGCGGTAGGCGATGAGTGAGGGCATGCCGAGCTTATCGGCCACATCCTTTTCAAACTTATCCACATCCACGGTGTCACCCTCGGCGGGATTATAGCTGCCCCATGCGAGATCAAGCAGTGCGGCGCCGGCAAGTTCGGTGGTCATGAAACCCTGATTGTGGGTCGAAGCTGCCTCAAGCTTCTTGATGAGTTCGGCGGGAATGGGCTCGCCGGTCTTGTAGTGGAAAGCGTATTCCTTAAGCAATTCGGGATGGAGAGCCCAGTGCTCGTTGATCTGTGAGGGGAGCTCGACAAAGTCACGGTCAACGTTGGTGCCACTCTGCGAGCGGAGCTTGGCGCGCGAGAGCATACCGTGGAGTCCGTGGCCGAACTCATGGAACATTGTCTCGACTTCATCGACGGTGAGGAGAGCGGGTGTGTCGGCAGTAGGACGGGTGAAATTCCCCACATTATATACTATAGGACGGCCGACAGTTCCGTCGGGGTCCACAAACGAGCCCTTGAATTCGCTCATCCATGCGCCCTGGCGCTTGGAGGCACGGGGGAAGTAATCGGTCATGAAGACGGCAATATGCTCGCCGGTGTTGATGTCCGTAACGTCATAGACAGTCACCTCGGGATTGTACTTGGGAGCATCGGGAAGCTCGGTGAAGCGGACACCATAGAGCTTCTCGGCGAGAGTGAAGATACCTTTGCGGACATTGTCGAGCGAGAAGTAGGCGCTCACCTCGTTTTCGTCAAGATCATATTTCTTGGCGCGTACCTTTTCGGCATAATAGTAGTAGTCCCAGGGGGCTATCTTCACACCCTTACCTTCGGAGTCGGCCACGGCCTGCATTTCGGCTACCTCTTCTGTCACCTTGTTCTTGGCCGGTTCCCATATCTGCATGAGCAGGTCGGAAGCAGCCTCAGGAGTCTTGGCCATGACATTGTCCGTCATATAAGACGCGTAGTCACGGAAGCCGAGGATAGCAGCTTTTTTCGCACGTGTCTTGACAATTTCGGCGATAACGGGACGATTGTCATAGGGCGCCGTGGAGGCGAGCTGCATGTATCCGTTATACATCTTCTCGCGTAATGCCCGGTTGTCGGCATACTTGAGGACGGGAAGACGGCTGGGAGCATGGAGGGTGAAGAGCCATTTTCCGTCATGCCCCTTGGCTTTGGCCTCGGCAGCGGCGGTAGCGACGATACCGGCAGGGATACCTGCGAGGTCGGCTTCATTGTCCACGAGGATCTCAAAGGCGTTGGTGGCTGCCAGCAGGTTCTTGTTGAATGAGAGATAGAGGTCGGTGAGACGCTTGTTCACTTCCTTGAGCTGCTCTTTCTGAGAGTCGGAAAGAAGAGCGCCGTTGCGGGTGAAGCTCTTGTAGGAGTCCTCTACGGCTTTCTTTTCAGGACCGGTGAGACCCAGCTTGTCGCGGTTGTCGTAGAGAGATTTTACGCGTGCGAAGAGGGCCGGATTCATTGAGATCTCGTCCTGTGCGTCAGAATACATGGGATAGATCTTCTCCGAGAGTTCCTGCATTTCAGGAGTATTGTCTGTCTCGTCAAGTGACATGAATACGAGCATGACGCGCTCGAGAAGCTCGCCCGATTTCTCCATGGCAAGGATGGTGTTCTCGAATGTCGGAGTCTCGGGATTGTCGGTGATAGCTTTGATCTCGGCGCGTTGACGGGCTATTCCTTCCTCGACGGCAGGGAGATAGTCGGCATACTGGATGCGGTCAAACGGCGGGATATCATAGACGGTGCCGTAGGGCGCGAGGAAGGGATTGACCCTTTGATTCTGGGCGTTCATGGCCTGTGGATTTGTGAGGAGCATCGCTGCGAGAGCTGCTCCCGTGATGATTGATTTCATTTATATTCCGTTATGTTTGTGTTATTGTCGGGTAGATCGAAAAGGAATGTGGCGAGGAATGGGTAGTGGTCGCTTGACGGGACGTCGCCCCTCTTGAGACGGACACACTGCATGTCTCCCTTGTAAAGTATATGATCGATTCGGAAATAGAATTTATTGCCGTGATAGGTGATGGTGGGTCCGAGGGCATTTTCCGCATAGGCATCGGTCATGTCGCCGTCCTTTATGGTGCGGATGGCGTAGCAGTCGGGAATATCATTGAAGTCTCCCGCCACGATGATGTCTCCACCGATAGAGTCGATGGCATGACGGATCGCGCGCGCCTGCTCCGTACGCTCGGTAAACGCTTTGGCCAGTTTGGAGATAAGCTGGGTCTTGACCTGGGAGAGTTCACGACGCAGGGCTCTCTCCGATCCGGGATATTTGTCAAATAGGTTCTGATACAACTCCTTGTCGCGCGGAGTGAGACCTATACTCTCGAGATGGACGTTGAAAAGGTGGACTGTCCGCCCGTCAATGTGGAGACGGAAGCATGCAAAGCGCCGGGCTATGCGTTCTTCCAGATGAAGATCGACAAACTCAAACGGATAGCGCGAGAGGAGCGACAACTCATGGCTGACGTTAATCATGCGGTAGGGATATCGACGGGCAAGTGAGTCAATCTGCGCGGGAGTGATGTTCCACAGAGGCCATGACTTCATGAACTCCATCTCCTGAATGCTCACGATGTCGGCATTGGTTGACAGGATGTAGTCGATGGTTGCGTTAGATTCCAGCCCGGGGACGTTGCCGCGGAAATCCCAGTAATGGAGCACATTATATGTGAGGAATGTGAATGACCGGGCTTTCTCCCCCTCTGTGAGCCTGCGGGAAGATGTATTGATGGGGGAGAAGTCAAGTATGGGGGGCAGGGAGACCAGCAGGCCGAGCAGGATCATCAGAGCAGCCTTACGCCAGAAGATGAGATCGATGACGAGCACTATGAGTGAAGCAAGGAGAAATCCCGGGAACATCATTACCATGAGAGCTGCGACCACTACCTCTCCCGGGTCAAACATTCCGCCATACGCCGCAAAAACGGTGGCCATGGCCAACGCCGTGTTCACTCCGGCCACGATAGCGAAGATCGTGGCCCGGGTGGGGCGGAATATGAAGCGACGGAAGAATTTTGATAGTTTCATGATCAGTCCCTCAGGTGATTATTTGATGTTACGGCTCAACTCGAAGAGTCTGCGACGTTCATCGGGTGTCAGACCGGAGTAGCCCGATTTACGGATTTTGTCAAGAATATCGTTGAGTTCCGCTTCATCGGAAGCAGGTGATGACGTGCGTGGAGAGGAATCCGAAGTATAATTATAAGAGGTGGTCCTTTGATAGGGGACACGAGAGAAAATGTTGACCACTTTGTCGAGACCGGAATTAAAGGGACGGGTGATATCTCGCCCCTTCTTGAGCCTGAGTGCAAAGAGGATTCCCATGAGTATACCACCCACGTGGGCCATTTCGCCGCCGGCATTTGTCCCTGAGATACCTACGAGTACGAGTAGAATGGAGGCTATCGCTATCCATTTGAGAGCCACACTGCCGAAGAAGAGGAGGTTCATCCTGAATTCGGGCATCAGAATGGCCGTAGCTGTCACGATGGCCATGACTGAGGCTGAAGAACCGATGAGCCACGCGTTCATTCCGGTAAAAAACGGAATGAGGTTATAGGCAGTGAAGAAGAGGATCGCTCCGGCAATGCCTCCGTAGACGTAGAGAGCCACGAGCTGTCTTCCGGTGCATCGCATGGTGAAGAGTGTGCCGAACCAATAGAGCCAAAGCATGTTGAAGAGCAGATGCATCAACTCATACTGGGAGAACATGTAGGTGAGCACTGTCCATGGACGCGAGATGAGGAGAGCGGGCATAGAGGGCATCTCAACCATGTGGAGCACATGGTCAATGAGATCAAACGACGAGGTGAAGACTCCGACTATGGCCGTGAGTCTGAGCAGGACGAAAATACCGATGTTGATCCAGATCACTTTCATCAGCAGCGAAGAGCGTCTGAACCCATTGCGCAGCTCGTCAATAGCCGCCATATCCCGACCCTCCCGAGCCGAATGTTCCCCGCTTCTTCCAATATAGGATAATGAAGAACCCGAAAATCATGCCTCCGAGATGGGCGAAGTGAGCCACGCCGTCATTTGCACCGGTGGCTTCGCTCATGCCGATGAGAAGCTCGATGGCACCCATGCCGAGCACCATCCATTTGGCCTTGATGGGAATGGGGATGAAGAAGAGGTAGAGGGGAGCATTGGGGAAAAGCATGCCGAAAGCCAGCAGGATGCCATAGATTGCTCCTGACGCTCCGATGGTCACCATAGAGTTGAGCATCATGGAGATCTGACGGCTCCCCTCGGAGGTTGACATCATCTGATGGAGATACTCCCTCATCTCGGGATAGTCCACATGGTTGAGGTTGGCGAGGAGTTTCACATAATTGTCTTCCCACGTGAGGGCCCAGGCTGCTTCCTGAATCAGAGCTGCCCCGACACCACATGAGATATAGTAAAAGAGAAACCGCGCGCTCCCGAGTGTACGCTCAAGAGCTATGCCGAACATGAACAGCGAGAACATGTTGAAGAATATGTGGGCGAAACTTCCGGTCGAGTGCATGAACATGTAGGTCAGGAGCTGCACGGGATTGAAGTCTGCCGCCTTGAAGTAGTGCAGTCCGCCAAACTGTTCAAGTCCTGCTCCGAGACGGGAGGGGAGGACAAACATTGCAAGCCACACGATGAAATTGATGATGATGAGATTCTTCGTCACCGGTGGCATCTGGCTGAATATTGAGCCGCGATTATACATAGATATATCTACAAAGGGATTTCAAATAATCTGCAAAGTTACAAAATCCCTGCGATACTCCCTGCAATCGGGCGATAATTTACATATGTTCACATCCTATCGGAGGCTAAAGAAGTACCCTCCAATGAAAAAAGCGCCCCGGCCAAGGGATAGAAGCCGGGGACGCGGGGACGAACTATTGTTTCCTGAAAGAGGATATAAAAGTTTCCCTATGACTGACGAAAAGTTGATGTAAGCATGGGCATAGCTTGCCCTTTAAATCATTAACATCCGTATCGCCTGAAGAGTTCATGGGGAAAGGAAACTATATGGAAGTTTAACACTCGTGTGTTAATTTAAGTATAATATCTTATGTAGAGACACAAAAAAGGGTAAGCTGACTACATCGCACCGCTACAACCCGATACCGTTGCTTCGATCAAGACCTGGCGGAGTTCTCGGGGAGCTGGTCGTGTAGGACTTACCCGGCTGCAAAGGTACAACAAAATTCTCTCCCCTCCAAACAAATTGAACGAAAAAAGTTGACAGACGATGAAACCCGATGAATGAAACCGGGGTCAGGACGCGTTGTCCTGACCCCGGCGGGCGATCTATTCTATCTATTTACCAATAAAATATGATACAGTGCTCTGAGCAATGGATTAATAACCGGGATTCTGATACTCCTCGGGATTGTCGATGAGAAGAATCTCGCTTGAGGGGATGGGACGCAGATAATGGATGTTCTTATCGAATTTCTTGATCTGCGGGTTGCACTTGGCAAAGCGTGATTCAAATGCGCGGAAGCGCTTGAGTGTGGTCCAGCGGTTCCACTCGCCGATGAGCTCGCGGGCATACTCGTCGAGGAGGAAGTCCTGATTGATATCACCGACAGTCACGTCAAGGCTGTGGTCGTGACCCTCGCAAGCACGGTTGCGGAGGGTGTTGATGCGGCCCACTTCGGGCTGGCCGAGGCGCCAATTGATCTCAGCGGCGAGAAGGTAGGTCTCACCGAGACGATAGATGATATTATCGGATGACGAATAGGGCTTGTTGGCATTGCTTCCTGCATAGAGCGAAGGACAGTCACCCTTGCTGAGGCTGGGGAAGAACTTGAGAGGCTTGGCGGGATCGGCATAGTTGTCGGAGAGGTTGTAGACAGCATAGCGGCATGCGTCGCGCTCGGCCTGAGTATAGGTACGGCGAGGGAGGTAGACAGCGGTATCACCAAGAAGAATATCATAGGCGGGGTTGCCTACGCGGCTCTCATCGAGGTTGTAGCGGTTGACATCGTTGGCGGTCCAGGTGTAGTGGATACCATCTTCGGCATTAGCTTTGTTGACATAGAATACGTCGTTGAAGAAGGCATCATAGCGCATATCCTTGGGACCGTAGAGATCAATCATGTATTTGGAAGGCTCCATGTAGCAGTTGGCCTTTGCGAGACGATGCACAGGGTAACCGTTGATCTCGGTCTCGTAGCTTGGCTGCATACCATCAAGATTGATACCGTCGGTGACATTACTGTAAGCGGAGGTGTGCTTCCATGCACGGTTGAAGTAGTTACCGCGGGGGTTGTAGGCGGTGACAGATGAGTGGGTCACGACGAAGAGAGCTTCATCGTTGATCTTGTTGTTTTTCTCGTCGAAGACATCGTTGACATCAGCATAGAGCTTCACGCCAAGAGAGGCGGCGTTGTCGATGAGATAGTCGGCGGATGCCTTTGCCTCGGTGAGGAGCTGGCGGCTCTCAGCCTCGGTGAGTGCATCGGCGTAGCCCAGACCATCAGTATAAGTGGCATAGGTGAGACATGCCTTGGCGTGGAGATGGTAGGCGGCGGCGCGTGTCACGTGACCGCGGACGGCCTGAGTGACGGGCAGATACTTCTTGGCAAACTCAAGGTCGGAGATGATGACATCATAGAATTCATTGACCTTGCTGCACTGCGGAGCCGAGATGGGGCTGGAGGTGGGCACGGTGGGAAGATATTTACCACCCCACTGCTCAACGATGTTGAAGAGGGCGTGAGCGCGAAGGAAGTAAGCCTCGGCCACGAGCTCGTTGATGCGGTCCTGACTCAGTCCGGTGACCTTGTCGGCATAGTAGATAGCCGCGTTGCAGGAGTTGAGGGAGGAATAGAAACCTTGATATGCTTCCCAGTACATACTGGTGGATGCACCAAAGTCCTCATATCTCATGATCTTACTCCAGTTACCGTTGGTTCCTCCGGGGTTGGCATCCTGCCAGATGTCAGTACCGGCTTCGGCCGTCATGACGAAAGTGTCCTCGGCCTGACCGTAGATGATACGTACGAAGTCAAAGTAGCAATCGTTGATTTTCTTCTCGAAACCGGCGGCTGTTGACCATTCCTGATCGGTGGAGACACCGGAGAGATTCTCCTCCTCGAGGCTACAGGAGGAAGTTCCTGCAAGCAGCGCGGAGGTGAGTGCTAATGATATGGTTTTATACAGTTTCATTGTCTTTTTGGTATTGATAAGGTTTAGAATGAGAGATTGACACCGAGCACATACTGCTTGGAGAGAGGTGCATCATCATCGTCACCACCCTTCTCAGGATCGTAGTTCTTGAGATACTTGCTCTTCGTGAAGATGAAGGGGTTGCTGGCGGTGAAGTAGAGACGGAGCTTGTTGACACCGAATTTCTTCAGGCTTTTCTGGGGCAGAGTGTAACCGAATGTGATATTCTTGACCTTCAGGTAGGAACCGTTGAAGTAGTTGGCCCACTGCTGATAGGGATCCTGACCGTTGGAGATGCTTGCATCGGGACGGGGATAGCGGGCACCCTGATTCTCGGGAGTCCAGTAGTCACAGACAACGGGTGACGGGCCGAGGCCATTGGTGCGATACCATCCTGTGAGACCGTAGGGGATGGTCCAATCCCAGCGGGCGATGAGGAGGAAGCTCAGGTCAAATCCTTTGTAGGTGAAGGAGTTGAACATACTTGCTGACCATTTGGGATCTGCATTACCGAGCACATAGTAGTCGTCAGTGTTGAGAGTGTAGTTAGCTTCGCCATTCTCAGCGATGTGAACCTGACCGGGCTTCTGGCCATACTTGGCAGCCTCTTCGGCCTGGGCGGTGCCCCAGATGCCGGCATACTTGTAACCGTAGTAGGTGTGGATGCCTTCGCCGGGAATCAGGTAGTAGTCACCGAACTGGAGGGGACCCTCGCTTGTGGTCTTGATCACCTCGTTCTTGTTGGTAGAGAATGTGATGGTTGTAGTCCAGTCGAAGTCGCGGTTGGTGATGTTGTGGCTTGTGACGGCAAGTTCAAGACCGGTGTTGCGGACTTCGCCTACGTTTGACCAGATTTTGAAGGGGGAGCCGCCGTAACCACCTGCGAGATAGGGGAGGCTCTTTTCGAAGAGAAGGTCCTTGGTGTCGGTGCGATACCAGTCGGCGGTGAAGGTGATGCGGTCGTTGAGGAAACCGGCGTCAAGACCGATGTTGAGGTTGTAGGACTTCTCCCAGCCGAGATCCTTATTGGCAATCGAGAGGTTGTAACCACTGTAGTTCTGAGGAATATCCTGGAAACCGATGATACCGGTGCGGCTGTAGTCGAGAGTAGCGTAAGCGGATGCACCTGCGTTACCTGTCACACCATACTCACCGCGGATCTTGAGGTTGTTGAGCCACTGGATGTCGCGCATGAAGGGCTCGTCGCTGATGCGCCATGCGAGAGAGCCTGCGGGGAAGGTGTCCCATTTGCGACCGCTTGAAAGCATCGATGATCCGTCCCAGCGGGTGGTGAAGCTGGCGAGATATCTGCCCATGTAGCTATAGTTAAGACGGATAGCATAGGACATCTTCTGAGTCTGGATATAGCTTGAAGCAACGGTAGGTGTACCGGTGGCGGCGCCGAGATTGTGGTAGCCATAGTCATCGGAGTCGAATCCGTTGGCGGTGGCGGTAGAAGTCTCGAGACGATTCTTGGTCCACTCGGTGATACCAGTGGCAGTAAACCTGTGGTCTTCGTGGAGATTGAAGTCATAGGTGATGATGTTCTGCCACTTGTAGTTGTAGGTGAAACGATTGCCGACCTCGGCAGCGACCTTACCGCTTTCAAGACCCTGATAGGATTTATTGCCGGTGTAAGTGCTGGCTTTCACGTTGCGGAAGTAGCCACCGAGTACCGACTTGATGGACAGACCCTTGACGGGAAGGATCTCAACATAAGCCTGGGGGGTTAATGAGAGGGTCTTGTAGTTGTTGATGTAGCTGTCCGAATTGTTGTCGGCGAGGGGGTTCATCTCACCGTTGTCAAGGGGATAATCCTTGAGACTGCCATCCTCGTTATAGACATCACCCAGAGGAGTCATGCAGAGCACGCGGTTCCAGATGCGGCTGTAGCGACGGTCATTGTTGGAGTACATTCCATAGAGTGAGAGACCATAGTTGAGCCACTTGTTGGGGTGGAAGTCGAGTTTGGCACGGGCGGAGTAGCGCTTGAGCTCGTCACCCTTGAGAAGACCTTCAACATCATAGTAACCGATGGAGAACATCGATGCCATCTTGTCGTTGGAGTAGGTGGTGTTGAAGTTGTAGCTCTGGGTGTGGCCGGTCTGCTTGGCCTCGTCAGCCCAGTTGACCCATTTGCCCTGGTCGATATAGGACTGGATGTCGGTGGGGAAGAGGGTGGCATCATCGGCAGGACTGTTCCACAGACCTGCGGTTTTCATAGCCTCGCGGCGGAAGTTGATGTAATCCTCACCCATGTTAACCTTGGGGAAGTTGTTGCCGATGGTGTTCCAGCCGAAGTATCCGTCAAAAGAGGCTGTGAAGCGACCTGCCTGAGGATTCTTAGTGGTGATGATGATTACACCGTTGGCACCTGCGGCACCGTAGATGGCGGTACTTGAAGCGCCTTTAAGAATCTCGATAGAGGCGATATCGTTGGGGTTGAGCTCGTCATATGATCCCTCGATACCGTCGATGATGAAGAGAGGATTGTTGTCACCGTTGATGGAGCGGGTACCGCGGAGGGTGATGTTGACACCGGAACCGGCTTCACCGTTCGTACGGGTAATGTCAAGACCGGCCACCTGGCCCTGAATAGCCTCGATGGCGTTACCGGTCGGGGTGCGGACGATGTCTTCAGCTTTAACGGATGAGATGGCGCCGGAGAGGTCGCGTTTCTTCATGGTGCCGTAACCGATAGCCACGACCTCATCAAGTTCAAGTGAGCTGGATTTAAGGACGGCATCGACCTTTCCGTTAACGGGTTTTACGGAAAGAGGTTCGCAACCTACGTATGAAAGAGTAAGGGTGGAATTGGCGGGAGCCTTGATGGAGAAATTACCGTCAATATCAGTGACTGTTCCAAGACCTGAGTGGCCTTTGACGGTGACTGTGACACCGATCATTGGGTCGCCGTTCTCATCAACGACGTGACCCGTAATTGTTGTGGACTGGGTAACTACTTGATTTACAGCGGTATTACCCCCCCCAATTTCGGTAGCAGAGATACCTCCGCCGATAGCAGCTGAGCAGAGCACGAGTCCGCTCACAGCGACAGCTCGACCACAACGGGGTGTGGCAAGACTGAGGAGCTGCTGAAAGTTTTTTTTCTTTTTCATGGGTTAGATAGTTGGTTGAGTTACGTTGAGGATAGGTTGCAGAGTTAGGTCCCTACGATCCCTATTCCACACTGAGTTGCAAAATTATGTATAATTTTCGATTTTGTTGCAAAAAAATCACAAAAATCTTGAATGGAAACCGAATTTTAACACTTCTCCCTGCTTGCCAGAATGACTATTGACAGTGGTGACTCATTACTTTAAATAGGGGATCTGCAAAAAAAACAGCCACCCGATTTCTTCTCCCGTACATGGATGAAATCGGGTGGCTAAGTATCTAAAGGCCTAGAGGAGTCTGTCTTACAATCCTTGCGGAGGATTGACACGCTTGAAAAGGCGTCGAAAAGTGTCATCGATGGCGGAGAGCTCCATTGCGCGGTCGGCATAGCCACTACCGTAGAGGCTCTCAAGAAGATCAGGGAGATAACGGCGCTCGCGATCCTTTTCGATTGCAGCGTCAGCCAGACGGCGGATGCTCGCCTCATAGTGAGTAGGATCGATGGCGTGGAGATAACGGGCTGCCGACACAACAAACTGGCCGCTCTTGTCGACCTCGATCATGTTGTCAAGGAGTTCATTCATTATCTCATCACATCCGGAGATGTTGTTGGCTATATATTCGTAGGTGAGCAGACCGTCAGGGTCCTGAGCAAGTTCTTTCTTGAGTTCGGGTGTCATGTGTTTTCTTTTTTCCCTAATTGCGGTGCAAAGATAAGGAAGATTATGCTGAAATGCAAATCGGGTGTGATCAGTCAAATACGCCTTCCACCGAAGTCTCCTCGGCGTTATTGTCGGCATCCGGTTCGTCAAGGAACTCTCCGTAGAAGTCTTTTTCACACATATTGAAGTCGTTCGGGAAGTCGAAACGTGTGCTCTGCGAGTAGTTGAGTGAGGGGTCGGAATAGACTTTCTTCATGAAACGGCCATAGATGGGTAGAGCCATCGAGGCACCCTGTCCATAGGCCATGGTGTTGAAGTGGATGAAACGCTCATCACCTCCCACCCATGTTCCGGCCACGAGATCGGGAGTGAAGCCCATGAACCATCCGTCGGCATTGTAGTTGGTCGTACCCGTCTTGCCGCCCATTTCGGCCGACAGACCGAAGCGGGAACGCACACGGTGAGCCGTACCCTCGTTCACTACATTCAGAAGCATGGAGAGGATGCGATAGTAGGCTTTTTCGGAGATTACCTCGGTATGGCGGGGAGAGAATTCCGATATGATGTTGCCGTCACTGTCGGCTATGGCGGTGACAAACATAGGGTCTACCCTCATACCGTTGTTGGCGAACGCCGAGTAAGCCGTGACCATCTCCTTGACCGATACGTCGGCCGGACCGAGACAGAGCGACATCACCGGAGGAAGGGAAGCCGTAATGCCAAAGTTGTGCATCGTGCGGACGAGAGACGGGGGGGACAACTGAGATATGAGACGGGCCGAAATCCAGTTGTTGGAGTTGGTGAGGGCCCATCGTAGATCCACCATTTCACCCACGCGTGCACTACCGGCATTTCGGGGCGCCCAGGCACGACCGTTTTCGTCGGTGATGACGGGCTGGGTGTTGGAGAAGACATCGCAGGGAGTATAACCCTCCTCCATGGCATAAGTGTAGAGGAATGGCTTGACCGTGGAGCCGATCTGGCGACGGCCTGTGGAGACCATGTCATACTGGAAGTAGGAGAAATCCGGTCCGCCGATATAAGCCTTGATGTGTCCGTTGAGAGGATTCATGGCCATGAATCCCGTCCTCAGGAAATGCTTGTGATAGAGCACGGAATCCAGAGGAGTCATCACGGTATCAACTGACCCGGCATAGGAGAACACCTTCATCTCGCGTGGAGTATTGAACGCTCTGTCGATCTCCTCGCGGGTTGCTCCGGCTTTCACCATGTTGCGGTAACGGTCCGTATTCTTCATGGCGTTGCGGATGAGGTGGTTGAGACGTATCTCCGAGAGCTCTGCCCTGTCGGTGGTGTAAGGGGCGCCTTTGGTGCCACGCTTCTCCCGGAAGAAAGCTTTCTGAAGATCACCTCCGAGGTGTTCGGCTACCGCCTCCTCGGCATACTGCTGCATGCGTGAATCTATGGTGGTATAGATCTTCAGACCATCAGTATAAATGTCATATTTCGATCCATCGGGCTTAGGGTTCTTCTCGATCCAGCCGTACAGCGGGTTAGTCTCCCAGGCGATGGAGTCGTCAATGAATTTCTGGGTCTCCCAACCGCGATAGTTGGACCGCTCGGGACGCTTGGCGCGGAGCATGCGACGCAGCTCCTCGCGGAAATAGGGTGCGATGCCGTCCTTGACATCCACGCGGTGGAAATCAAGCACCAGCGGAAGAGCCGAGAGGGAATCAAGCTCTGCCTGAGTGATTTTACCGGCCTTGTGCATTTGGGCAAGCACGGTGTTACGGCGTTCACGGGTGCGCTCGCTCTGACGGACGGGGTTATAGTAGGAGGGATTCTTGACCATTCCCACGAGCGTGGCAGCCTCCTCGATCGAGAGATCCTTCGGTTCTTTCCCGAAATATATATGTGAAGCACTCTTGATGCCGACGGCATTGTAGAGGAAGTCAAACTGGTTGAGATACATCTTGATGATCTCTTCCTTGGAGTAGTAGCGCTCGAGCTTTACGGCTATCATCCATTCAATCGGTTTCTGGATGGCACGCGTGAGCAGGCCGGAACTTTCGGGAGAATAGAGCTGCTTGGCAAGCTGCTGGGTGAGGGTGGAGCCACCGCCGGCATTCTTGTTGCCCATGAGGAGGGTCTTGAAAAACACACGGCCGAGACCGCGCATATCGATGCCGGAGTGATCCTCGAAACGTACATCCTCGGTGGCGATAAGCGCGTCAATCACGTGGGGGGACACCTCGTCAAAGTCGGCATAGACGCGGTTGCCCGTACCGGCAAAATAACGGCCGATCTCTTTTCCATCCGCCGAGTATAGCACCGAGGCATATCTGTCGGTGGGATTCTTCAGCTCCTCGACGGGCGGCATATAGCCGATCACGCCGTTGTATATGAGGACGAGAAAGAAGAAAATGCCGGCCACGCAGAGGATGAACGCTATCCACATCGTGGCTATGAGGCCTCGATGTTTACGGACGGGCTTTTGGTTCTCGTTTTTGGGATCCATACTTTTGTCTGTGACTTTTAGATTGGTTTTAGAAAAGGGGAGAGGTGACTCATTTTCCGATAGCTGAATAGGTGAACCCTTCGGAGATAAGTTCCTCCTTGTCATAAAGATTGCGTCCGTCCACTATGACGGGTGTCTCCATGACTTTGCGTATCACCTGCCAGGAGGGGACTCTGAACTGTTTCCACTCGGTGAGAAGAGCGGCGGCATGAGCTCCGGCAGCTGCATCATACATGTCTATGGCATATTCCACCGAGTCACCGATGCGGCGGCGACATTCCTCCATGGCTACCGGATCGTAGACCTTGACCTTGGCGCCGGCTTCCAGGAGACGTGAGATCACCACCAGTGATGGAGCCTCACGCATGTCGTCGGTCTCCGGTTTAAACGAGAGGCCCCAGATGGCCACTGTCTTACCCTTGAGATCACCCAGGAGTGACTTGAGTTTCTCGAATACAATCTCTTTCTGGGAATCGTTGACAGCCTCCACGGCTTCGATTACTCTCATGGTATAGCCGTGCTGGCGCGCGGTGCTTGCGAGAGCCCGGACATCTTTGGGGAAACATGAACCGCCGTAGCCGCAACCTGAATAGAGAAACTTAGAGCCGATGCGGGCGTCTGTGCCGATACCCTTACGCACCATGTCGACGTCAGCCCCGACGAGATCACAGAGATTGGCGATGTCGTTCATAAACGAGATGCGGGTGGCAAGCATGGCATTGGCAGCATACTTGGTCATCTCGGCCGACGGAATATCCATGAAATAAACGCGGAAGTTGTTGACGAGGAAGGGGCGGTAGAGCTTGCTCATCACTTTGCGGGCACGGTCTATATAATTGGCATTTTATTGATTACGGTAGCGGTTATTGCTTCATCATGGACGA
>CAZOOY010000035.1:7011-15885 GCA_964581555.1 uncultured Staphylococcus sp. | reverse complement strand
AGCGCCTCCTTGACAGGGAGGAGGTCACTGGTTCGAATCCAGTATGGATCACAAATGAGAGACTGCTCCCGATTATAGCCGGGAGCAGTCTCTTCATTATACCTAAGCCTAATATCCTGTCTGAGTTTATAAAGTCCGCCAGAGAGTTCATCCTGTGTGGCCATCAGATATCTCATGATTTGTTTCTGTCGGAAGAGATTACTAATTTTACAGGCAGAAAAACCAATTACCGGATGTCATGAAGCAAATGAGGAAATTCAAACGGGAGAGGGATGCCGGATGGGCACTGGATGTGTTTGACAAAGCGCCATATGTCACACTAAGTCTAACCCGGGCCGACGGAACGCCCTACGGTGTGCCTCTCTCTATCGTCAGAAAGGATGATAGGATTTTCTACTTTCATTGCGCCGACGAAGGTGAGAAGCTTGATTGTATTGCAGTCAATCCCACAGTCAGTCTATCGGCCGTCAGCAAATGTTCACCCAGATATGAGGAGGAAAAGAACAATTTCACAGAGTATTTCCACTCATCCATCGCTCTGGGTCATGCTGAAATCGTCGACGATGACGATGAAAAGAGAGAGGCTCTGCGACTGATATGCGAGAGATTTCTTCCGCATTATATGGATCACTTCGATGAGGCCGTAAAACGCAGTCTTTCACGCACTACGATAGTCCGTATCACCCTCACGGAACCGCCCGTGGGCAAATGCAAGCCTTGAAAATCAGAGAAGTTTTTTCTCCACGATTAGGATAAATTTCGTAACTTTGCAGTGCAATTCATACAGAGTTGCACTGCAAATGATCTGTAATTCAATCAAATATGCAATCTCGACTCCGGTTGTGATGAACTGGGGATTTCTTGAGAACTGGAAAAGCACAGCTTCGACTCATCGGCACGTGACCGAGTGAGTTAACATTGTATCCCCGGCCTGTCAGGACTGAGAGGATGCAATCATTCCCATTACATAACTTTTCTTACTGATGAACAATCCAAGATTGCTCGCAGGGTTACTTTTTGCCGTGATCCTGCCGGGGAGTGAAGTGTGCTGTCATGCGCAAGAGTGCCGGACAATCGTCACGATAGAAGATCTCTTCGAGATAGCTGAAGTAAATTCACTGCAACTTCGCCCCTCATTTACGTCCGAGAAAGAGGCTGACAAGGTGACGGAGACAGCCCGGGCGGAGAGACTGCCGGAGATAAGCGCCACACTTTCACTCAGCTATATAGGAGATGGCTTCACAACACGAAGAAACTTTTCAGATTATCAGAAAGCTCCAATTCCGCACTTCGGCAACGGAGTGGCTCTCAATATCACCCAACCCATCTATACCGGAGGCGCGATAACGTCAGGAATCCATCTGGCCGAGGAAAAGTCTATGGCCGCCCGATATGCAACAGAACTACGGCGGGACAATATCCGTTTCCAACTCGCCGGATATTACCTCGATATCTACAAATACCTCAATCTGCGCCGCGTGGTGGAGGGAAATCTCGTGGCAGCTGATAAGGTTCTCAAGGAAATGCGGGCAAGATATGAGGAAGGGACAGCCCTTCGCAACGATATCACACGTTACGAGCTTCTCGTCTCCAATCTTGACCTGCAGTTGGTTAAGATCAACAATACGATAGAGATCCTGAACAAAAATCTCGTCACGACAGCCGGACTCCCGCAGGGAATCACGGTAATGCCCGACAGCACCATCCTATCCCGATCTCTCCCCACGGAGAAGGAGGAGTGGTGGCAGACGGAAGCTACTCTCCACTCCCCCACTCTCAAACTCGCACACTCGGGAGTGGAGATCAGTCGTCAAGCCGAGACCCTGACACGCTCGGAACGGCTTCCCAAGATCGGGCTTCAGGCAGGATGGAACATCGACGGCCCGATCCTCGTGGAGGTTCCTCCGATCAACCGTAATCTTAGTTACTGGTATGTGGGTGTAGGGGTCAGCTATAATCTTTCTTCACTATATAAGTCAGATAAATCCATCGCCCGAAGCCGACTGGCCACGATAAAAGCCTCGGAGGAACTTGACGCAACCAGGCAGGACGTCTCTCTGGCCGTCAATGCGGAGCATGTGCGCTATCTGGAAGCCTATGAGGAACTGAAAACTCAGGAGAAAAGTGTGGAACTGGCCGAACGGAATTATCTCACCACCTCCACACGCTATTCAGAAGGAATGGCACTGCTCACAGATCTACTCGATGCAGCCAACTCAAAGCTTGAGGCCGAGCAGCGTCTCGTGAATGCCCGCATCAATATAATCTACTATTACTATAAACTTCTATTCATTTCAGGAAAGATATGAATCATCGCAGCAAAAAGATCCTCTCATACATATTCTCTCTCGCCGTAATCATTGTCGCAGCCCTATGGGTGGGAAGTAAGTTCATCCACGGAAGAAATGTGGAATGGACGGATAACGCTCAGGTACGCCAACAGATCGTACCTGTTAACTCAAGGGTGCAGGGCTATATCAAAGAGATTCGCTTCAAAGAATACGAGAAGGTGAGAAAGGGAGACACGCTGGTGATAATCGATGACGCGGACATGCGCCTGAATGTCGCCCGCGCGCGGGCTGACTATCAGAACGCCCTGGCCGGGCGTGATGTGGCAGACCGCTCTGTCACATCGGCCTCAGCCAATGTGGCTGTCAGCGAGGCGTCACTGGCCGAAGCGAAAGTTCTGATGGAAATGGCGGCCACCGACCTGGCCCGTTATGAGAAACTTCTCGAGAAGGATGCCGTCACGAAGCAGCAGTTTGACGCCGCCAGGACAGACTATGAGGCGAAGAAAGCCCGATATGAAATGCTTGCCAGGCAGCGGTCAGCAACTTCGACCGTGGTGGATGTGAGCCGCAGGCGCATGTCCCAGTCGGAAGCGGGAATAGAGCTCGCCGGAGCAATGCTCGAGACTGCGGAGCTTAACCTGAGCTATACAGTGATCACCGCTCCCTGCGACGGATATACTTCCCGCAAGGAGATTCAGGAAGGTCAACTTGTGCAGCCCGGTCAGACCTTGCTCGATATCGTCGACTCGGGAGAAGTGTGGGTCGACGCTAATTATAAAGAGACCCAGTTGCATCACATCGAGCCGGGAAGCCATGTTGAGATCAAGGTCGATGCCATCCCCGGAGTGACATTCAGGGGAGTGGTCAGGTCGATCTCCACGGCCACAGGAGCATCTCTTTCATTGCTTCCGCAGGATAACTCGGCAGGAAATTTCGTAAAGGTCCGTCAAAGGGTTCCCGTTAGAATTGAGTTCTCCCCCGATAATGAAGCGGGAGAAATGGCAAAGCTCCGCGCAGGTATGAACGTGGAGTGTGAGGTGAAGTACTGATATGGCATCATGGAATGTACCTGCGGGGCCGTTTGATATACCCGACGTCCCTGCGTTCGTGCCCCGGAGACTGAAGCCGTGGCTTTTCATCCTGTTCTTGCTCATCATCCAGTTCTCAGGAGGTATCTATCTTGCAGCCGCCTCGGACATGGTAGGTTCAACAGCACTAATGCAGGAGGACATACTCATGGCAGGCTATGCTTCACTAATCGGTATGGCCATCAATTTCACGGTGATGTTCCGCATCAAATTCCGCTTTACTACCCGCACTCAGCTTCTTGCGGCGGGGGCGGTGCTGATCGCGGCAAATCTCATATGTGCCAATACCGACTCCGTGCCTTTGCTGGTCGGGGCTTGCCTGGTGGCCGGATGGTTCAGAATGCAGGCTACTCTCGCATGCAACTCCACCATCCAGCTATGGATCACTCCGAAGCGTGACATGGCGGTCTTCTTCAGCTATGTGTTCCTGGTGGTCGACAGCGTGATACAGCTCAGCGGCATCGTCACGATCTATACGGCATTTTATGCGGGATGGGAGTATATGCAGTGGATCATGACCGGACTGCTTGCACTTATGATGCTGCTTGTAATGATTCTCGTCAGGCCGGTAAGGGGTCCTATGTTTATTCCTCTCAAAGGTATTGACTGGATCGGGGCAATCCTCTGGACAGGATTCATGATGTGTTTCACCTATATCTGCGTTTACGGCAACTTCCACGACTGGTGGGACAGCCCGGAGATACGTAAGGCCACTCTCCTCGGGACGGCATGTCTGGCAGTGAATCTATGGCGTGCCACATTTCTCCATCACCCCTACATCTCTTTCCGGGCCATGAAGTACCGCAACCTTATCGTGGCCTCGGCGGTCTACATTGTGTTCAACACCCTCCTTGCCACAGAGCACGTGGTGGAACATTCCTATGCAGGCGTGATACTGGGATTTGACGACACTAATCTTATCGATCTAAACTGGTTCGTCTTCGTGGGAATCATCGCCGGGAGTCTCTTCACCTGGATGACTTTTGCCCGGAGGAAATGGCGCTACAAGACCATGACAGCCATAGCCTTCTCGCTGGCCACACTATATCTCGCATGGTTCTACTTCATGCTTGACTACGGAGTGGAGAAAGAGATGCTCTTACTTCCTCTTTTCGCACGAGGAGCGGCATCAGTGATAATAACAATAGTTTTCCTAACTCTCGTCCAAGGGGGACTGCCATTTCAGGTTTTCCCACAGGCCCTAACCCTCAACAGCTTCACGGGGGCTGTGATGGGGGCGACATTCGGTCCGGCGTTGATCGGTGAACTTCTTCGTCACACAGTGGCCAAAAACGCGGCGATACTGAGTGCGGTCGTAACAGACAGCAATCCGGCTACCGCTCAGATTCCCATAGGGGATCTATACGGAATGGTACAGATACAGGCATTGACAGTGTCGATGAAGGAGATCTACGGCTGGCTGCTAATCGCATCAATCGTCTCTCTGGCTGTCATTCTCGTGACGTTCCGACCCATCCGTCCCTCGGCAATTTTCCCAAAGTGGAGTACCGTCCGGAAAATCGTCCGAAATGTTGCGCGAGCAGGCGGCAGGGACTCATAGAATTATCCCAACAGGACATCGAGCACCATCATGAGAAGGAATCCTATCGCGAATCCGATCGTGCCCATGTTGGAGTGCTCACCTTCCTGAGTCTCGGGGATGAGTTCCTCCACCACGACATAGAGCATGGCGCCCGCAGCAAAAGCGAGCAGGTAAGGAAGAGCCGGCATGATGACGGATGCGAGCAGAATAGTGAGCACCGTACCTATCGGCTCGACCACTCCGCTCAGTGTCCCCAGCAGGAAAGATTTACGTCGGGAATTGCCGGCGCTCCTAAGAGGCATAGAGACAATGGCACCTTCGGGGAAATTCTGGATGGCCATGCCTACCGAGAGCGCTACGGCTCCGGCCATGGGCATGTAGGAATTATGCTCAAGCGCCGCCGCAATAGCCACGCCCACAGCCATACCCTCGGGGATATTGTGAATCGTGACGGCAAATACGAGCTTGGCTGTTTTCGAAAGATGGGATCTCGGACCCTCGCTGTGGGGACTGTCGATGTGCTGATGCGGCACCACGCTGTCAAGGAACAACAGGAAGAATATTCCGATCAGGAAACCTACCACCGCGGGGAGCACACTCATGATCCCCTCCCTGCCCGTCATCTCTATCGAAGGGATCAGGAGCGACCACACAGAGGCAGCTACCATCACTCCGGCGGCAAAGCCGTTGAGGGTCTTCTGCAGGAGAGGCGGGATGTCTTTTCGCATCAGGAAGACGCATGCCGCACCGAGGGTTGTCCCGAGAAACGGCAGGAGTATGCTGAGATAGAGTCCGTTCATAATTAATCAACATTTCAGCGGGAAATTTGGATTTATTCACATCAAAATTTTCTAATTTTGTATCAAAAACAACGAAAATGTCTGATCTGAATAAACCTGCTTTCCGCAAGGCAACCTCTGACGATATAGATGCCATTACGAATATATATGATCTCATTCACCGTCAGGAAGCCGATGGCCTCGTCTCAATCGGATGGGATCCGGCGATCTATCCTACCCGCCGCACAGCAGAATCAGCCCTCGCCGAGGGCTCTTTATTTGTGATGGAGCTTGACGATGTGACAGTAGGCGCCGCCATAATTAACAAAAGCCAGCCGGAAGAATACCGATGGCCGGAATGGATTTACCCGACCGAGGATGACAAGGTGGGGGTACTTCACACGCTCGTCATTCACCCTGATTATGGACACGCGGGGCTGGGACGGAAATTCGTGGATTTTTTCGAGAAGATAAGCCGTGAAGCGGGGTGTGAAGTGGTCCGCCTCGATACTCAGGAACAAAACATCCGGCCGCTGCATTTTTATCCAAAAGTCGGATACCGTCTTGCCGGAATTTATGATTCGACTTTCCAAAATCTCGGCAGAAAGATCCGGCTGGCCATGTTTGAGAAGAAACTTTAATATGTATGAAAATTGCCGTGATCCGTCTCCTTTTGAATTGTGGGGCGCATCACGGCAATCTATCTCTTTCATTCCCCTTGTTAGCGGGGAAAACATGAGGATTATTCCTCAACCTTGGCAAACTGATCCTTACCTACGCCACAGAGGGGGCAAACCCAGTCGTCGGGAATATCTTCAAACTTCGTGCCGGGGGCAATGCCATGTTCGGGATCACCTACTTCGGGATCGTAAACCCAATCACATACTTCGCATACGTACTTGTCCATAATTCTCAGATTTTTTATAATTAGTTGTTTATGAGGTTTCGTAATTTCAGGCCTTAATTTTGGTCAGCATGACTTTGGAGTCGGCGTTGGCAACGACATTATGAACCACGCCCTCGCCTACGAGCATGAACTCACCGGCTTTAAGTGTGTGAGGCTTACCGGCAAGAGTGAATATTATCTCTCCTTCAACTACGGTCACCAGCAATTCAGCAGGAGCGGTGTGATCGTCAAGTTTCTGACCCGCTTTAAATGCAAGCAGAGAGACTCCACCGGCAGGTGAACCTATGATATGGCGGACATGAACATGGTCGGCTGAAATCTCGACCTGATCGGCGAGATTGTGGACCTCGCCAAATTTGTATTCTGTTTCTATCATAATAGTATATGTGTTTAAGACTTCGGTTTAAATGAATTATCACTATATGCTTTCAACGTCAATCCATCGGATATTGTTCAAAAATTAAAGTTAACCGAGTAGGACGATGGCAATTCGAGATATCACTCTCCCCCAACAATCTCTGTAAAAGGATTGTTGAAATGATAAAATAAAATATCATCATGAAACAGGAAATCATACTCAAGAGAGCATATGAACCGTCATCACCTGACGACGGATATAGGGTGTATGTGGATCGGCTCTGGCCACGCGGATTGTCACACGAGACATTTCACTATGATGTGTGGGACAAGGAAGTGGCTCCGTCGACGGAGCTTCGCCAATGGTTTCACGAAAATCCCACAGCCGAGTGGCATGAATTTGAAGAGCGGTATAAGAAAGAGCTCCTGGTCAATCCGGCGTTTACAGCATTAAAAAAGAATCTCGCAGACAAACCGAAGGTGACCCTGCTATATTCTTCCCACGACATCGTCCACAATAATGCCATCGTGTTGAAAGAAATGCTCTCCGAATAAAATCAAGAAAAAAATAATTCCGCGAGGAGACTTTGGATTGAGTGAATAACTCTCTAAGATCTCCTCGCGGAATTATTTCTATTTTTTTGTCCTGTTAGCTTCCCAGAGGGCCGAAGTTGCTGAGGGGATTGCCAGGCTTAGCAGCCTCCATAAGCTTCTCCGAGAAACTGAACGAGGCAGCATCGGTGTCCGTCACAACCGAGAGGAGGGCGGGACCTTCGGCCGAGAGCCAGCGCGTCATTGCGTCCTTGAGCTCAGAGGGCTCATCCACAGTCTCAGCCTTAAATCCGATCACTTCAGCCATCTTGCCGAAGTCGGGATTCTTGAGATCGGTCTCATTTGGAGTCAGGCCGGCCAGCTCCATCTCCCATTTCACAAAAGCCAGACTGCGGTTATCGGCCACAAGAAGTTTGACGGGAAGATTGTATTGAACGATTGTCAGGAGTTCACCCATCAGCATGGAGAATCCACCGTCACCGCAAATAGCGATAACCTGACGGTCAGGGCAAGCGAATGTTGCTCCGATAGCCATAGGCATTGCATTTGCCATTGAGCCGTGAGAGAATGATCCGATCATCCTACGGTCAGCTTTGGAGGTCAGGTAGTGTGAAGTCCACACGTTGTTCATGCCCGTATCAACCGTAAACACGGCATTTTCGTCAGCGAGCTTATCGAGGAGGCTGATCATATATTCAGGACGGATAGCACCCTTAGTGCCGGGATTTTTGACCGGTTCGGCAAATTTCTCCTGAATGGTGGAATAGTCTGAGAGGGCTTTGTCCAGAAACGCAGTGTCTGTCTTGGAGTTTATCTTCGGGAGCAACTCTTTGAGGAAAAGCGCGGCATCAGCCCTCACGCCGACATCAACCTTAGTCTTGCGCCCAAGGCGTTCGGCCCTCACATCGACCTGAATTATTTTCTTGTCAGTCGGGAAAAATCCGGGGTAAGGGAAGTTCATACCGATGAGAACAAGGACATCAGCCGATGCAATGGCATCCTCTGCTGACCACATGCCCAGATAACCCATATGTCCCACATAATTCTTGCACTTCCCCATAAGCTCAAGCTGACTCTTGTAAGTAGTACCAACAGGCGCTTTGACCTTCTCGGAAAGTTGGTTGACAAGTTCGGCAGCATTCTTGGCACCTGATCCGGCGAATATCGCCACGCTTCCGGCCTCATTTATGAGCTTGGCCGCAGCCTCTACATCTTCCTCAGCCGGTTCGGGGACGCGGTCGGTATAGATAGGCGTTGTGGAAGCATATGACTCAACGGCAGGTTGACCGATCACATCGGCCGGTAAGCCCACGATTCCTACGCCTCCGCGACCTAATGCTTCCTGCATGGCGGCCTG
>CAZOOY010000035.1:0-6911 GCA_964581555.1 uncultured Staphylococcus sp. | reverse complement strand
TCGGCACTTGCTGCAAACGCTCCGGACTCCTCATGACGCATGTGGACAAACTTGACTCTGCCATCCCTCACGAGCGCGTCCGTAAGATCATTGAGACTATCGCCGGTAATGGCATAAAGATGTTTCACCCCGGCATCAGCTATCATTTCAGCCACCTGATCGGCGACCTTCCTTGGTTGTGTGCTATCCATATTTCAATTCAATTTATGAATATCAACACAGCCAGGCTCAGTTTAGTTCGTCATCCCGGGGAGTTGAATTAATTATATGCCTAACTCGTCCCAGAAGCGGCGCTAACTAATACAATTAAAGCTATCCGTCCTTACAGCTTCGCTACATGTCACAGGTACATTCCATGTGAATATCCAAAGCATGTTATAAAAGCACTAATTATCGAGAAAAGTGCTGATAAAAAAATGTAAATTTCATTATAAGGATTAATTTTTCTACGACATAGCATATATCCAAATAATCTTACTGTGCCGGCAATAATTATCCCGATTATTAAATAAAAGATGAACGCCTGTTCTACACGTACAAATAAAGAAGATTTTTCATAACAATCCAAACTGGGAATTTCAGTGTAGTCTGCTAGATTTTGAATTACAAAAAGGAAAACGACAAAAATCATTATTCCAATTCTTGGAAGTAAATAATGAGTGGAAAATTCAAATTTCATTTTTCCTTTAATCGTTATTAGATCATAATTAACTTTTTTATCTTTTCCCTTATTTTTTTCTATCCATTGGGAAGTTAATCTCAATTTTTGTAAATAGACGATAAGATATTATATCTATAGAAAAATGTTATTTTTAACCATCGTATAACATCATAAAAAAGAAATCTTCAACTCTTCATGAGCGAGGATTGAAATTGTTTCATCATGGATGGCGAGAGTGATCAGTTGGGAGTGAGTTTCCCGAAGAATCCACGTCTCACCAGGGTGTCATAGATCTCAACACGGGTCGCGAGGCAGCGGCCGATCAAACGAGGGGTGTAGTAGACCAGCGCCGCACATGCACATCCGAGAAGAGCGCCTGCCATCAGATCGCCCGGATAGTGGACTCCGAGATAGGCGCGGGTATAACACTGGAGTACCGCCCACGGGAAAAGCACGCAGGCCACCAACCGGTTGCGGAAGTAGAGCCACATGAACATGGCCAGTGCGAATGAGTTGGCCGCATGACATGAGGGGAAGCCGTAAGCCCCGCTGCGATAATTGTTGACCACGTGAACGAGGGGAGAAATGGGATTATCAGGATTGGCGGGACGGAGTCGAGCCACCCATTCGCGCAGAGATCCGGCGCCGATCTGATCAGAAAGCGTCACGGCGAGGACAACAGAAAGTATGCACCACAATGCACTCATCGAACGCTTCTCGCGGATAATATAGCCCACAATCATTACATAAAAAGGCACCCAGAACCATTTGTTGGTCAGGGCAAACATGATTGTGTCCATAAATTCACAGTGAAGACCGTTGACAAGAAGCAGGAACTGTGTGTCGATGGTTTCGATTAGGGTCATCAGATGTCTTAGGTAAATATGTTGAGGAGATAGGATGTGTTTATTATTGCAAAGTTACGAAATTTTCGTCTCATGTCATAGTCCCCGTGCGTTAAAAAGATAAAAAACGGGATTCCTCTGATTTTCCGCCTCTTCCCTACCCTGATTTATGCTGTATTTTTGTAACTTTGCATACATGCGACGACTTTTTATCACCGACATGGACGGGACACTGCTGGGCAACGACTCCCGTGTGAGCCAGCTCAGTGGCGAGATCATCACTGAGCTTACCCGCGAGGGAGCCCTCATCACGGTTGCCACAGCAAGAACTCCTGCAACTGTTGAACCCCTCATGTCCGGCACACAAACCTCGCTTCCTGCCATAGTTCTCACCGGGGCTGCGATGTGGGACCGCGAGAAGCAATCCTTCTTTGACGTCAAAAACCTTCCGACTGATTCTCTCATGGATCTGATACGAGCGTTCACCCGCCACGACGTCTCCCCATTCATTTACACCTTGCCCGACACTGGCCCGATGAATGTATATCACGGCCGCATGATGCTACCTCAAGAGAGCAATTTCTATCTCGACCGCGCCCACCTTCATCTGAAAAAATTCCATTTCCTCGGCACCCTCGACGCCGCCCGCTTCGAAGGCTCCCCAGTTCTTCTTCTGGGTATAGCCCCGATTGATCGCATCAACGCCCTTGCCGCCGAACTCCTGACGTGGCCCGAACTATCCGTCTCCTTCTACCCTGACATTTTCAATCCTCGCATCGGTTATATAGAAGTCTTTACTGCCGGCGTCTCCAAAGCCTCGGCAGTCAACCGTCTCCGGGAACTGGCGGATGCCGATTGTCTCACGGTCTATGGCGACAACCTCAATGACATTCCGATGCTATCAATCGCCGACGATCCCGTAGCGGTAGCCAATGCACGGCCGGAGGTCAAGGAAGCGGCCGGACGAATTATCGGGCCAAATTCAGCCTCATCGGTCGCCCTGGACATGCGTGAACGGTTTTGGGAAAAGAATTAAGAAATGTAAACGAAAAAAAGTTGCAAAACGGCGCCAGAACCACTATCTTTGCATTTATTTTTCTTATTCGGATCATACTTAATTATCGGACAATATGAAACACCTCGATCTTATCCTCGCCGAGAAACTCCTCAAAATCAGCGCTATAAAGCTCCAGCCCGAGAATCCTTTCACATGGGCCTCAGGGTGGAACTCCCCCATTTACACCGATAACCGCAAGACCCTTTCATATCCCGAAGTACGCTCATTTATCAAGGTGGAATTGAGCCGTATCATCCTTGAGAACTTCCCCGAAGCTGATGCCGTGGCCGGCGTAGCCACAGGCGCCATCGCTCAGGGCGCACTCGTCTCCGACACTCTCGGACTTCCTTACGTCTACGTCCGTTCCACACCCAAGGATCATGGACTCGAAAATCTCATCGAGGGTGACCTCCGCCCCGGAAGCAAGGTTGTCGTCATCGAGGATCTCATCTCCACAGGCGGCAGCAGCCTCAAGGCTGTCCAGGCCATCCGCAACGCCGGTTGTGAAGTCGTCGGTATGGTGGCCATCTTCACCTACGAATTCCCCGTCGCCGTCAAGGCTTTCAAGGATGCCAAGGTCAATCTCATCACTCTTTCCAACTATTCCGCTCTCATCAACGCCGCTCTTGAGACCGGCTTCATCCGTGAGAGCGATGTCGAGACCCTCCGCGAATGGCGCAAGGATCCCGCCACATGGAGCCCTGCCAAAATCGCCGACTGATTTCCTCTACTTTTCACGTCAAATCCCATCAGATCCCCACTATGTCCGTTTATTCAGGCAAACCCGTAACCCTTCAGCACCCCGTTGCCGATATTTATGCCAAGGTCAGTGATCTCGGTCAGTACCGATCCATGGTCGAATCCATCCCCGAGGAACACCGCGAGAAACTGTCCGGTGTCGAGTTTCGCGACGATTGCGTCAAGATGGATGCACCCGGAGTGGGCGAGCTTGTCTTCAAGATCGTTGAGCGTGTCCCCGAACGCAAGGTAGTCCTCAATGCCGAGGGATGCCCTATTCCTCTCCATCTTGTGCTCGACATGGCTTCAGCCGGAGAATCAGCCACCACCCTCACTCCGAGGGTCGACATCCAGATCCCGGCGATGCTGAAGCCTTTCCTCGGCAACAAGATCCAGCAGGCAGCCGATCAGTTCGGCGATGTCTTCACATCTCTTTTCGCATAAATTATTCACGGTATGGTAGCCAGACTCATCTTCCTACTTGCCGTGTTTTTTTCATTAACCGGGTGTTCTGACTCGGTTGATGACAACCGTATCCCCTACTGTGAGGTTCACCTTACCTTCCGCACTGTTGGCGACTGGAACCTCTATGGCGTCAAGGGAGACGCGGCCGACTATCAGCGCTATATCCTGGCGACGGATATCACCCTTCCCGCCTCCTTCCCCTACACCGCTCTTGACCGCACGGGCTACGGTGGCCTTCTTATCGTCACAGCCGTTCTCGGCGATCTTCACGTCTATGACCTCTCCTGTCCCTACGAATGTTCGCCCCGTATCCGTGTGGAGATTCCCTCCGGAGAGCTCTTCGCCCGCTGCCCTTCTTGCGGTAGCACATATGAAGTATTTTCCAACGGGGGCATGCCGCGCTCAGGACCTGCAGCCGAGAGGGGCTATGCACTGCAGCGTTACTCCATCAACTCAGGGGGCGCCCTCAGTTATCGCGTCGTCACCCGCTGATATGTCCCGACAATAAAACTTTAGTGTAGAGATTAGTGTTATTCTATCAAACGAACAAACACTAATCTCTTAATCTAAAGTTATGGATACGAAAATTCTTGAAAAGCTCCGTGATGAAAAAGGCGTAGTGCTCGTAGAAGTCTATGCCACCTGGTGCCCTCATTGCCGCAAGATGATGCCGGTGATTGACGATGTCAAGGCTCTTCTTGACGGCCAGATCCACGTCTACCAATTTGATATCGACGAATATGGCGAACTTGCCGATGTGCTCGGAGCCAAATCGGTCCCCTCGTTCTATATCTATAAGAACGGCGAACAGATGTGGCATTACACAGGTGAGATCGAGGCAAATGCCCTCGTCAGCAAGCTTCAGGAATATATTCAGTAATCTCTTTGACTCATGAGCGGGACCTCTATACTGTCTGACTTTCTTACATCGCTCGGCGTGAAACACACCGGAGCATATTCTGACAGCCGTTTTCATGAGATGCCATTCAGATCACTGTTCGGTTTTTCGAGACTGTTGACAGAATACGGAGTGGAGAATGCCGCCTACATGCTCTCCGACAAGGGGAGCATCACCGACATTCCCACTCCTTTTATAGCTCAACGTCAGGATGGTTTTGTCATCGTCAACTCAGTCAAGGATGGTGCGGACGGCGTGAATTACACTTTTTTCCACACTCCCCACAGAGAAAACATCGACGACTTCATCGGGTCCATGACAGGAGTAGTCCTCCTTGCCAGTCCGAAAGCTGATGCCAAAGAGCCTGATTACGAGCGGCATCATCTTCAAAATCTCGTCACTGACGGCAAGAAATGGCTACTCGCGGCCTTAGTTGTCTTCCTGGGAGTATTCGGAGTCATCCTTTCCGGCATACCCCACCACCTCTCGCTCATCCTTCTGCTCGCCACGGATATTGCCGGTCTCTGCGTGACCTTTATGCTGATGCAGAAGACCCTCAGCGTCAGCAATCATACGGCCGACAAAGTTTGCGGCATTCTCCAGGCCCATGGCTGTGACACCGTGCTAAGTCAGAAAGCCTCGACATTTTTCGGCATCGTGAGCTGGAGTGAAGTTGGCATGGCCTATTTCGCCATGAGCACCATCATCCTCCTTATATTCCCCCAGTGTACCCACTATCTGGCCCTCATCAACGGATGCTGTCTGCCCTTCACCCTCTGGAGCATCTGGTATCAGCGGTTCCGCATTCACACCTGGTGCACACTTTGTGTCACCACCCAGGCCCTCCTCTGGCTGCAGTTCTTCTGCTTCTTCATCGGCGACTGGTGGACCCGCATCTTCCCGTTGCGGATCGAGCTTTTCCTAATGATCGCCGCTTATGGCGCACTCCTTCTCGCGCTTAACCGGCTTGACAATTTCATTAAAGGGCGTTCGCAGATGCCTCTAAACTGATAAATGAATATGACAGTAAAACAGATTCCGAAGACAGAACCCAAGGGTGCAACCCGTCTGACCCCTATCGACATGAACAAGATCCCGTTTGACACGGGTCATCACTCCGACGTGCCGTCTGCCGACTCCCGACCGACAGCGTCAAAAAAATAATGGTTGACAACGCGATATTATCGCACCTTTTCCGATCTTTTCTGCTGTAATTTTGCAGTAAAAAAGATCTATGAATACATCCGTCTTACCTGTTTCCCGCAAGTTTTACACTGATATCGAGAGTCGTATCTCATTCTCGTTAGCCTCCTCCCCCGGCTCTGCCAAGGAAGCTATGCGTCTCGTCGAAACCTATCTTTATGGGGACACCCCCGTCAGTTCCGATCCGATGGCTCTACTTGCCTTCAATATGGTCAAGGCAGAAATAGACAGGGCGATGGTGCGGTCACAGCGAGCCCGTATCCGTGCCCGTTCTCGCAAAAAAGACCGTCCTTCTGCCAAAATGGATACCCCGTCTCCCATTAAAAGACCTATCACTGAACCCAAGGAGGCCGAGGCTGCCACTACTGACTCCCCCTGCCGGGTGTCAAGGCGCGAAAGGCGTGCCGCCTCACGCCGCAGGCGAACGAAATGGCGTCCACTCTCTTCATCTGCCTCCTCAAGCGGAAAAAGCTAACCCGCAGGCGATCCGTCATCCGTTTATCTGACTCCTTCCAAGGACATCTTCCGACACTTTTTTCCACGTTTTTGCCGATGGCTGAGATATTTTTCTTAACTTTGCACTCTAATAGCGGAATACCGCTCGTAAAGTTAAGAATTTAAGCAAAATCATCTCAATAAATCAAGACCAACTATGGCAACCCAGGAAGATGTTTTCAAGAAGATCGTAAGCCATGCCAAGGAATATGGCTTCGTTTTCCAATCAAGCGAGATCTATGACGGTCTGTCGGCAGTCTATGACTACGGTCAGAACGGCGTGGAACTCAAAAACAATATCAAGCGTTACTGGTGGGACTCCATGACCCTTCTTCACGAGAACATCGTGGGTATCGACTCTGCCATCTTCATGCACCCTACCATCTGGAAAGCTTCCGGACACGTGGATGCATTTAACGATCCCCTCATCGACAACAAGGACTCCAAGAAGCGTTATCGCGCTGACGTCCTCATCGAGGACCATATCGCCAAGATGGACGAGAAAATCGACAAGGAGGTCGCTAAGGCCCGCAAACGCTTCGGCGAGCA
>CAZOOY010000034.1:0-16040 GCA_964581555.1 uncultured Staphylococcus sp. | reverse complement strand
AGTCGAGAAACCAGCTCTGATACATGCCGCGCAGCTGATGGCGGACAGTGTCATCCTGGGTGTCGACTATGATTTTGGGATCAAATTTGGAGGTCACGCTCTCCTCGGGCGCTGTGTTCCCGTCATTCTCATCGTCGAGAAAATCGTCTGTGATATCGTTGTCGTTGGTCATCGTGGGTGTGGGTTATCCACGCAAAGATAATAAAAATTTGATAAAAATCATACTGGAGTTGAAAACATGCTGAGAATCAAACTGGTAGTGAAGTGGGTCGGCAATAGCCGTGACTCAGGGGAAAATCAAGACGGATTAAGGCGAGAAATAATATTTCACGTTTCATATATCATTCGCTGACACATCATCGGCCGGTGACAGTTAATTATTCAAATTTTCTTTGTTTTTATACTTTTTTAAGTTATCTTTGCCGACGATTACCCACGCCTCGAGGTCTTGGTAGGATCAGGGTTCGACATAGAGATGTCGGACAGATGAGGGAAAATAGGGTTGTCCGACTTTAATAAAAGGCGTCATCAATGCCTTGTCAGCCAGTTGTTTGAAACCTAGGAAATTTCAATCGTTTGAGTAGGCTGTGACAAGAGTAAAGGTGAATGCTTACGGGTATGCGTATACCTAATACTCGGGGGGAATACTGACAATCATCGCTTAGCGCGAAGATTTCAGTTTTCTCTTCGTATTGGATATTTAACGTATGGCGTGGGTATTTACTCTGACTTGTTCATCTACTCAAGTTTTCCTAGGACTTCAAACAGTGGACAGTCAGAGATGGATATCCGCGTTTTTTTATTATAGTTGAAGTGTTCTAATCAAATTTCAATTGCGGCCTTGGCGGGTATCATGAGGCTCTCTTTTTCCGGATCGATCCGGACGCTAACACATTTCTATGGCAAGAAAACTCGCCTTGATGGGTCAGTTGCTTTTGATCCTTTTTTCACTGGTGGCGTGTAAGTCACATCAGCAGACAAGCTATGCCAGTTATGAATCACGAGTAGTCGATAAGGAGGACAAGGGTTTCTACGTGGTCCGTGTGCAGGGCCGCGGCACAACCAAGGATAAGGCTGTCGAAGCTGCTTACCGCCAGGCTGTCTATGACGTGCTTTTCAAAAACATGCACACTACCTACGGAGATCATCAGATGCTGAGAGCCGTCATCTCCGACCCGTTGCAGATAGAAAAGCGCACCAACTTCTTCAATAATTTTCTGGACGAGAAGAAGGTCTACAGCAAGTACATCCGCAAATATGACCAGAAGAAAGAGGAGTATCGGACGGGTGATCTCTACACAGTGGTGATGAATGTGGCCGTCAACCGCAAGGCCCTGATCGACCACATGAAGGCCAACGATATTCCCACTAACCGCTGACATTCTCACAGTGTCTCCTGTCCTCTCCACGGGGATGGGACGGGCGGCGTGTGCCTTATAGCTTAGAAAAACATCAATCTAATCTTTTTTATAATCCAATCCTATGTTCAAAAAAATTCTTGCAACCGCAGTGATCTCTGCGATGGCATTTGGAGCTCATGCTCAGGATGCTGCCAAGGTTACCGCAAAGGAGGCTTTCGAGTACAACCGTTCGAGCCTCACTGTGATCCCCCTTGTAGGTCATGGTGCCGATAGTCAGATTATAAACTGGGCTGATACAGTGCAGTTTGACGGCAAATTTGACATGAATGTGATCAAGTATCATCCCGTCAGCACGGCAAGCGATGTCTCTGCAATTCAGGAGAATCTTCAGGAGCAGCAGATCGCCAAGCTCATCGTCAACTACTGGTTGCAGTACAACGGCAAGACATTCAACAGTTCAATTCTCGAGCAGCGTTCACGCTACAATGCCACCGATGCCGACTATCTCAAGGATCAGGCATCCAAGGTTTCTACCCTCAGCACTTCCGGCAAGCCTCTCATGAAGAATTCTTATGTCATGGTGGCCGGCCCCACATCGGTAGAGCAGAAGACCAACAAGAAGGGTGAAGTGTCCTACTATGTCAAGGCTGACGCACACGTCTACCAGGTGGCTATCAACGATGAGGTAATGGAGGAGATCTGGAGCAACTGGCTCGATGAGGAATCAACTCCCGAGATGATCGCCAAATATGAGAGCCTCGGTATCGCTATCGAACCCGTAGCTACCGTGAAGAACAAATTAGGTATCGACGGAAGTCTTTCAAAGGCTGTCCAGAGTGCCTGTGACGAACTCCTTGAAGCTCTCGAGAAGAAGATTGACAACTGGCAGGTCGTAACCTCCGTATATCAGCGTCATCCCATCCGTGCCAAGATCGGTAAGAAAGAGGGCCTGAGGAACTCTGACCGTTATGCAGCCTATAAGGTGGTCGAGGATGAGAACGGTGAACTTCAGTTCAAGAAGATCGCTTATCTGCGCGCCACCAATATCTCTGACAATGCCCGTGACGCAGAGGGTAACACAGAGCCTTCTTCATTCTATCAGCTCAATGGCCGCGGCATCAAGGAGGGTATGTTCCTCAAGCAGAAGAAAGATAGCAAGATGGCTGTTGGCGTTTCTGTTAACCCCGGCGCCTACAACCTGCTTAATGTCGATGTGGCTTACCTCATCAACACCATGCAGACCATGGGTATCATGCAGTATGCCGGCATCGCCATCGGTGCTGACTTCGGAAAGACACTTGGTGAAAGCTCATTCTGGATTCCCGTTTCTCTTAACTATGGCTTCGCAATCCATCCCGTACGTGTACTCGAGATCCTTCCTTCAGTAGGTGTCGGTGCCGATTACTACGGTATGCCTTCCGATATCAAGGATGAGGATGATGAGAGCAGCTTCACCAAGCAGATTGCTTACTTTGCCCGCGGTGGTGTGAAACTCGGTCTGCAGGTTTGCTATCCTGTTCAGGTGTTCATCCGTGTCGACTATGCCTACAAGTTCAGCGAGGGTGAGTACTACCTTCCCTGTGAGAACCACACCCGTTTCGGCAAAGTTACCTTCGGTGCTGGTGTCAAGATTAACTTCTAATAGTCAAAATCCATCATAATCTCTCTTATGAAAAAGATACTGAGTATCATTCTTCTGATCGCGGTCGGTCTCTGTTTCGATCTCTCAGCCAAGAAGAAGATCGACAAGGATCAGTACATGAAAGAGTGGGCCAACTATGAGGTGACCACCAACTCTGTGGGACAGAACGGTACGAAATACCTGAAGGTATGGGGCTACGGCAAGAAGATTGACAAGGCTATCGAGCAGGCAAAGAAAAATGCCGTCCATGCCTGTCTCTTCCGCGGCTGCCCCGGTTCGAAGACCGCTCGCGCCACTCCTGCCATCTTTGCCAATCAGGGCAACGGACAGGTGGCTGCCGAGAACTTCGATTACTTCTATAACTTCTTCGAGGAGAACGGTGATTACCTTCAGTTTGTCAACATGACTACTGACGGTATCCCCAGCGGTCAGGATCGCCGCGAGGTCAAGGGTGGCTACAAGGTTGCCATCGATGTCCAGGTGATGTATGACAATCTCCGTGAGAAGATGAAGCAGGATGGTATTCTCAAGAATGCCGCCGGTGGCTTCACCTATTAAACAGCAATAAGTCAATCGCATCGGCGGGTGGAGAGTCACCTGTCGGTGCGATTACTCCGTCTCTGAAAACAGTTACAAACAATCATTATCATTATATTATGAAAAGAATTGCGTTAGCCCTTATTGCAGTGACTCTTTTCTCGGTCATGGCCATGGCGCAGGCTAAGAAGCCCAAACTGATGATCATCCCGTCCAGAACATGGTTCACTCAGAACGGCTATATGACCGACTATACCGACATGTCCGGTAACACGATCAAGACCCCTGACTTCCAGACGGCTTTTGACAACGACGCCGACATCAGCATGATCATCGGTGCCATGCAGGACTTCATGAACAATGAGGGTTATAAGGTAGAGGATCTCAAAGGTTCACTCGCCAAGATCCAGAGTCGTTCCGCCCGTGATAATATGACTACAGCGGGAGGCGGACTCCAGCAGTCACCCATCGACATGCTCAACAAGACCGCCAAGGCAGACATCAACGTCGAGCTCTTCTATACCATCAAAAAGGATGGTCCCTATAAGTATATCGAGTTCAACGTGTCGGCTGTCGATGCCTACTCCAATACTCCCGTTTCGACCGGCAATATCGGCCGTGGCACATCCGCCTCTTCCACCGACCTTGTCAATCAGCTTGAGGAAGCTGTCCTCAGTTTCAAGGACAAGTTCATCAACGACATGGACAAATATTACAACCGTCTTTTCGAGAATGGCCGTCAGATTGTGGTCCGTTGCACTCTCGCCGAGAATTCCGGCACCAACTATGAGAACGAGTACAACGATGAAGAACTGAGCCAGCTCATCGAAAACTGGATCTCCGACAATGCTTTTAAAGGAAACTTCTCGCTCAGTGACAAGACTGAGAATGAAGTCTTCTTTGACGACGTCCGCATCCCCATGACTTACGTGGATAAGAACGGGAACACCAAGGGTACGGATGCCAACTGGTTCGGCACTCAGTTACGTAAGTATATCGAATCCGTGACAGGTGAGAAATGCAAACTTGACCTCATCGGTCTCGGCGAAATCAATATCATCCTTGGAGGAAAGTCATGAAAGCTCTAATTTTAGCAGCCGTCATGATGGGGTGGAGCGCGGGATTTATTTCCGCGCAATCCTCCTCGGATGCCGACAAGATCCAGGTCTCTGCCTATGTGGCCGAGAATAGCGGTGTGCCCCCGGCTGCCACCAAGACTCTTGATAACAAATTGCGTAATGTCATTACGGCTGTCGGTTTCGGCGCTGCGGAGAATCAGCGTTTCATTCTCACGGCTCATGTCACAACCCTCTCGGAGGACGTGACTCCTTCGGCCCCTCCGATGTATGCCTACACTCTCTCGTTCAACCTCTATCTCGGCGACGGCATGACAGGCACTCTCTACTCTTCCACTCAGGTTGAGGCAAAGGGTGTTGGCCCGACCAAGGATAAAGCTTACCTTCAGGCTCTTAAAGCTCTTAATCCCCGTGACCCCGCTATCACTGGATTTGTCAAGGAGGGAAAGGAGAAGATCATTGACTATTATAATGCCAATGGAGAGGCTATCTTGAAGAATGCTCAGACTCTCGCCAATAATCAGCAGTATGATGAGGCGCTTTGGGAATTGAGTTCAATCCCGCAGGCTTGTTCGGCCTACTATGAAAAAGCCACTCAGCTGATGGCCAAGGTATATGACAAGCAGGTTGCCGATGAAGGCGCATCAATGCTTGCTGAAGCTCAGGCCGTCTGGAATGCAGGTCTTGATCGTGATGCCGCCGATAAAGCCGGACGTATTCTTGCCGGAATCAATCCCAAGAGCCCTGCTTATGCTAAAGCGCAGCAGCTTCACAGCCAGATAGGTGCGCGCGTCAAGGAAATCGACAAGCGCGAGTGGAATCTCGAGATGAAAAAGCAGCAGGACGCCACCGATATCCAGAAAGCTACCATCAAGGCTGCCCGTGATGTCGCTGTGGCTTATGCCAAGAATCAGCCGAGACCCGTCTATCATGTCCACTACTGGTGGTAATGATGCTGTCAAATTTTTGAAATGTCAATATCTAAACTAATCTCTGTACAAATTCATTATGAAAAAGTTTTTTAATATTTTCTTTCTTGCTATTTCGATCATAGCATTCAGCGGGGTCTTCACTTCCTGCGATAAGGATGATGACGACGAGTACTATGCAGGCGAGAGCGAAGAAGACTATCGTCCCAATATCTACACCATCGTTTCCTCATGGGATCTTAGCAAGGTGACAGGCCTCTCTACCTCTGAGAAGAAGGCGATCGAAACCGAACTCACAAGCAAGGTCAATGCTTCAGAGAAATTTGACACCCGTGCACAGGCTGTCAAGGAGTTTGATGAAGTAGTCGATGAACTCCGCAAGATCGATTGTCCCGCAGGAATGAAAGGCACTCTAACTCTCAAGAGAGGCACTGCAATAATCAAGCGAGCCAATCTGCAGTGGTGATGAGAGTGTAGCGACAAGATTCGATTTCATTCAATTTGTCCACAATCCGGGCGCGGGAACTTTCCTGCGCCTTTTGTGTATATACCTGTTTTGCAAGTGTTTGACAGTGATACACAAGGATGAACGATAGAAGTAAAATAAATGTTAAAGGGGTATGGAAAGATAAAGACTGAGAGTTAATCCCGGTATGTGGCAAAATGCTATAAAAATCGACTTGAAAAAGCAATTATCTATTTTTTTGCTACTAAATTCTCAAAATGCTATAAAATTTTGTTAAAATCACGAATTTTTCTACTGAAAAACTTGCGCGGTAGTGGGAATGTGACTACCTTTGTGACGTGTTTTTCATGGTATTAGATTTAAGGTTAACTAAGATTGGTTGTCGTGACGACAATCAATTTTTTTGTGGTTTTTTTTAGTATTCCCGTTTCCCTTTATATAAAAAAAGAGTTCCGTCTGAGGAACTCTTTGATTCTAAGAAATTGACTGCACTTTACTTCTTGCGATGGGGCAGGAGGTCACGGATGGTGACATGCTCGATGCGAAGGGCCATGCAGATATAAAGCAGTAGCAAAGGAGTGCGGATTACCATATTGAGCCAGGGGTGGGCCTGCATGGCTATCACCTCCGAGACAAACCACAGGGCGATGGCGGTGAAAAAGTAGAATGCAAGGCGCTTGACGTCATAACCGATGGGATATTTTATACGGCCTACTATGTAGCTGGCTACCATCATGGCTCCGTAGCATCCGAAGGCTGCCCAGGCACAACCCATGTAACCCCAGCGGGGAACGAGGAGGAAGTTGAGCCCGAGGGTTACTCCAAGACCGAAGAGCGAGAACCACATGCCCCAGACGGTTTTGTCGGTGAGCTTATACCAGAGCGAGAGGTTGAAGAATACTCCGAAGAAGAATTCCGCGATCATTACGATCGGCACAACCTTAAGGCCGCTGAAGTAGGCTGACGAGATGAAGTGGCGGATGATGTCGAGATAGAACATCACGCCGAGGAAGATGATCATTGAGAAGATCACAAACCATTTCATGGCATCGCGGTAGCTCTGCAGCTTGTCCTCTCCTTTATCCTTTGACTTGGCGAAGATGAAGGGCTCGTAGGCGAAGCGGAAGGCCTGGGTGAACATGACCATCACGATGGCTATCTTATAGTTGGCACCGTAGATACCGAGCTGTGACATAGCCTCGGCCTTATCGGGGAAGATGTGGGGGAAGAGGATCTTGTCAATAGTCTGATTCATGATTCCGGCCACTCCGAGCACAAGGAGTGGGGCGGAATAGGCTATCATCTCGCGCCACAGACGGGAGTTGAACCGGTAGGGGAACCCGCGAAGTTCGGGGATGAGGAGCACGAGATTGAGTAGCGACGTGATGAGGTTGGCAAGGAAAATGTAGCCTATCCCGAAGTCCGGGTCGTAGAACCAAGCTATCCATCCGGGGGCCTGCCGCCAAATCCAGGGACAGATGAGGATGAAGAAGATATTGAGACCTATGTTCAGGCCAATATTGATGAGCTTAAGCGCTGCAAAACGCATGGGGCGCTTGGCGTAGCGAAGATAGCTGAACGGCAGGGCCGTAAAGGCATCGACAGCTACCGCAACGGCCATCATGAGGATAAAATTCTCGTGGCGCGGCACGTCAAGCCATGCTGAAATGGGCCGTAGGAATCCACAGACTACTATGATGAAGGCCGATGAGCTTATGGCAAGCGAGATGAGCGATGTGGAATAGACCTCCATCGGGTCCTTGTAACGGTCATGATTGGCGAAGCGGAAGAATCCTGTCTCCATGCCGTAGATGAGTACTATCATCACCAGCGCCACGACGGAGTAGATATAGGTCACGATACCATATTCCGCGGCGGGGAACATGACGGTGTAGAGCGGAACGAGACACCAGTTCAGGAAACGTCCGATGATGCTGCTGAGGCCATAGACGGCGGTGTCTTTGGCAAGGCTTTTGATTCCGGCCATGAGTTTAACTGAAAAGTGAACCCGGAGAGAGTGGGGGATTGATGCGGAGATGATTGTAGGCGAGAGAGGTCACCTCGCGTCCACGCGGGGTGCGGCGGAGGAAGCCCTCCATGATGAGGAAGGGCTCGTAGACCTCTTCGATGGTGTCCTGCTCCTCGCCGATAGCTGTGGCGATAGTGGAGAGACCCACCGGACCGCCTCCAAATTTATTGATCATGGTGAGGAGGAGCTTATGGTCCATCTCGTCGAGTCCGTAACGGTCGATGTTGAGCGCCTCCAATGCGAAGCGCGCTATCTCCAGGTCAATATCACCGCTCCCCTTGACCTGGGCGAAGTCTCTGACACGGCGCAGAAGAGAGTTGGCGATACGGGGTGTCCCGCGTGAGCGCATTGCTATCTCATGAGCAGCCTCAGCCGTGCATCTGACACCCAGCAGCGAGGCAGAACGCGAGATGATGCGCTCGAGCACCTCGTGAGTGTAGTATTCCAGATGACAGTTGATGCCGAAACGTGCCCGCATGGGAGCGGTCAGCATTCCCGAACGGGTGGTTGCACCGACGAGGGTGAAGGGGGAAAGCGAGAGCTGGACCGAACGTGCGCCGGGACCCTTGTCGATCATGATGTCGATGCGGTAGTCCTCCATGGCGGAATAAAGATATTCCTCCACAACGCGACTCAGACGATGGATCTCGTCGATGAAGAGCACGTCGTTGTCGCCAAGCGAGGTGAGGATACCCGCCAGGTCGCCGGGCTTGTCAAGCACGGGGCCTGACGTGACCTTGAAGTTCACGCCAAGTTCGTTGGCTATGATGCCTGCGAGGGTAGTCTTCCCGAGTCCGGGAGGACCGAAGAGGAGCAGGTGATCAAGAGCCTCACCGCGCAACTTGGCCGCCTGGACAAAGACTTTGAGATTCTCCACAATCTTCTCCTGACCATTGAACGAGTCAAAATAGGAGGGACGCAGAGCGCGCTCAAAATCCTTGTCGGCATTGACCTTGTTATGTATATCGAATTCGGATTCCATCAACTGTTTAGTTTCAGGGAACTATGATCTTGCGAACTGAAGAGCCCACACTGAGGATATAAAGCCCGGCAGGAAGGCTGACGGTATTATGACCTACTGAAGGAGCACGGTGACGCACGCAGCCGGTGAGATCGGTCACGGTGATGAGATCACCCTCGGGAGCAATGATCGAGATTGAGCCGGTTGAAACGGTCACCTCGATAGCCGATTCAGGGTTGATAATGCCTGATGTGCCGAAGATGTAGGGGAATGTGGGAGCAGACTCACCCTTGTTGTAGAGAGCTGTGGCGCAGAACTCGTCATCCTCACCGCAATTGAGCCCCGAGAGTGTCGGGAGGGGGAGAGGCTCGGTGTTCAGGAGCTCCTTGCCGCGATAGAGATTGTAGCCGATCAGTTCGAGACCTGTGGTGAGTGGCTCGGGTGTATAAGTGAAGTCATCGAGGAGGATGGCATTGTGGTCAAGCGAGCTGTAGCAGATGGCAAAATAGATGGCTCCGTCGGGAAGGGAAACCGTGACTTTCTCCCAGTTGTCGCCGGCGCTGCGATAGGAACCGACAGCTATGAAATCTTCCTTGTCCTTTCCGGTCTTGGAATAGAATACCTGATAGCGCTCGGGCATCTCGGGGACGATGGACTTGGTGAAGAAGCTGATGGTCTGCGGTTCGCCGGTGAGACGGGGTGAGATGAGCCAGTCGTCGTTGCGACCGTTGACAGCGCTGAAGGAGATGAACATGTTGCCGTCGCCGCCATGATCGGTGAACATCTCCCACTGGAGACCGGCTTCTTTCTGGTTGAAGACGATGAAAGCCATGGGCATGCCGTTATTGATGAACGGAGCTCCGGAGACTTTGATGGAGGGGAGGCCATCACCGTCGATCATGCTCCAGTCGCCGATGTTGTCATCTCCTCCGAGTGCACTTCCGGTCATACCGTTGGAAAATGGAGTGAGCGACGAGAGATCGTCGTTGATCTCCACGGGAGTCATCTCGGTAATTATGGGTTGACCCCATGAAAGTGTGGCAGACGATGCCACCCCGGTACCGGAGATTTCACCGGGCACCGGAAGATCGAGAGTGCGCACGGCGATAACTGTCTCGGGAGTTACGTTATTCTCGGGCTGGCCGTCAGAAGGATATTCGATAGCAGCCGAGTAGCTTACGCCTTTCTCCCAGAGGGATGAGGGTGTCTGCTTGAAGATGAGAGTGGCGGATTCGCCGGATGCGAGTTCCGGACCGTCAACAGTAACGGCCGACTCACCGTCGCGATAAAGTACGACCTTGTACCCCTCAGCTTTGTCAGTGCCGATATTGCTGAAAGTGAATGGAATCTCGGTCTCAATTCCTGCGATTATCGAAGCGGGGAGTGCGAGCTCATCTGCTGCAAGATTGTGCTCCCATCTTCCCTTGATAAGGATGTTGTCGATACCTGCTACGATGTGGCTGGAGGTGAAGAAGCGGAATGCAATGCGGATCTCCTTGCCTGCCCAGTCAGTGAGGTCGACACTGCGGGCAATCCACTTGGAGCCGTCGGGGCTGGGATTACCTGTGAATGTTTTAACGGAGGTAAAACCTTCACCGTCTCCGCAATCAATGGCTACTTCAGTGTCGTTCAGATTCTCCTCACCCTGCTGAGTGTAGGCGAGGGTGTGGAAAGTGAGGACTGCATCGGGAAGGTCGGCGAGCGAGATGCGTCCGGTGATAAGCTCAGAGGGCACTTCGGTATCGTAGGAGTAAACGAGTGCGAAACCGTTGTCGGAATCCTGTGAAGCGAAGAGTGTGGAATCATAGTCACCTTTCATGCTCCACGCACCCGGACCATCGGTCACCCAGATGGCATAAGAGGGTTCGCCTTCAGGGAAAGACTCGGCAAACGGGACAGTATAGGATGCACCGAGACAGAGGTAAGGTGCATTGGTGGGGAGTCCCTCACCGGCCTCACTGACAGGGACAATGGTGTAGTAGACGCCAACCTGGTCGGCTTCAGGATCGCAGAAATTATCGCAGTATTCAGTCTCTGTGAGGCCCTTGGCCACGGTGAGTTGCTCCAGACCGTAGACACGCAGGACATTATAGGTCACGGCACCTTCGGGATAGGTGAGACCGGTGATATCGGTAGTGACTGCATCCCATGTAAGACGGGCCTGGCCGTTGTGATCGCCTGTCACGACTTTAAGTCCCGTCACAGGCTCGGGAACATTGAATCCGGCGAATACTGAGAGCTTCACGGGTTCACCCTCACCGTCGGCGTTGAAGGGTATGAGGGTGTAAAGAGCCTCCCCCTTGACAGCTTTACTATCCGTGAAAGTCATCTTTTCGCCGGGCTTCGGGGTCTGGGTGGCGATGAGAGCATCGTCACGGTAAATCTTCACTCCGTCCAGAGCTGCAAGGGCCTCTCCGCTAAAATCAACGGACGGCGCAGTGTAGTTGATGGTGACTTTGAGAGCTCCCGATGGATCACGCTCGGCAGAGGCTTCGGTGACCGGGCCGGGAGCGACGGCTAAGATTCCTTCGCTGACCGAAAGATTGTCAATATTAAGGAAGAACATGTCCTGGGGAGAACATCCGTGGATACCGATATAGTAAACACCGTCCTCTTCGGGAGTGAAAATGGCCTCGGCACGGTAAGGGTTGTCAATGAGATTGCTCACCGTCTTTCGGGAAATGATCTGAGTTCCATTTTTAAGTGCCCTTGCTGTGGCTTCGGTTGCGGCCTTGACTTCAAATGTCTCGGGATACCTGGCGTATTGGCAGAAAGCATCAAAAGAGATTGTATAGCCACGCCCTTTCTCCAACTGCAATGCGGGGAGGACGAGCCAGTCGTCGGATGGGCCGCTCATCGAGAAGCGGAGTCGGGCCACGCCCTCTTCGAAAGCGAAGAGAGCGTCATCGTTATTGGCATTTATGATGGTGAAATCCTTGCAGGTCTCTGGGTCATCAAAAGTTTCGGTAAAGGGTGGCGTAAGGGGATTGCCGAGCATCACGACTGAGGAGAGTGATACTATCGAAGAGAGAAAAAGTCGTTTTATCATATGTGCACTGTGTTTAGTTTGCAAAGTTACGAAAAATTGTGGAAATATCCCTTATGTTAAGAGTAGATGATAACGGTAGAGGAAAGGCCGCGGATGGAGAGCTTGACATCCGCGGCCTTGTGGAGAAATCGTTTCTATATAGGCCTATTTTTTCTTCCGGTCCATAGACCACCAGGCATATGCTATGTAGGCGAGAACGACGGGGATCACAAGCGATACGTAGCTCATGACGGTGAGGGTGAATTCAGAGCTTGAGCTATTGTAGATCGTTAGTGATGAAGAGGGGTCGAGCAACGAGGGATAGTAGGGCGTGGCATTGTAGCCGGCAACCCAGAAGAGGCTGAGCACTACGAGAACTGTGCCGATACCGCTCCACCAGATACCACAAGTGAAGTGGCGGGAGAGAGCCGAACGGAGCACACCGTAGAGCACCATCACTGTACCGAGGAGGAGAGCGATGAGAGCTATCGGCATGTCGATATAGTTGTAGAAATACTTGCAGCCCATGTAGCCAAACTCTGAGCGAGTGCCGTCCAGTCCACCCTGCACGGTCGTGGTGAGTGCAGTCTGGGTGAAAAGCACACCGAGGAAGGCAAGGAAGAGGAGCACGAAGATGACACCGTTGATGAGCACTCGGCGACGGTTGGAGTCGAAAAACGCTCCTTCGTCGGGATGGTTGTTGAGCATATAGACGGCAGCCTGAGTGCGCGCGAGGAAGAGCACGGCGAAACCGAGCAGAAGATTCTTCCAGCAGAAGATAGCCTCGAATCCGTGGGATGGAACCCAGCGGGAGATGACGGGTGAGGCGCCGTCAAGGATGTTACCTTTCGAGACGGTGAATTCAGCGCCGAAGAACATCATGCCGACAGCTACTCCGAGCAGGATACAACCCACGCAGCCGTTGAGGAATAGGAACGTGTCGTAGGTGCGGATGCCGAAGATATTTCCCGGCTTTGAGCGGAACTCATAGCTGACGGCCTGGAGCACGAAACTAAGCAGAATGAGCATCCAGAGCCAATAGGCTCCGCCGAAACTCGTGGAGTAGAAGAGGGGGAAGGAGGCGAAGAAGGCACCGCCGAAGACCACCAGGGTGGTGAACGTGAGTTCCCATTTATGGCCCATGGAGGAGACAATCTTCTGAGAGGCTACCGAGGAGTCTTTAACTCCGAGGAGAAATGTCTGACCTCCCTGGACGAAGAGCAAAAAAACGAGTAGGGCGCCGAGCACAGAGATGAGCAGCCACCAATATTCCTGAAGTGTTGATAGTTCCATAGTTTATTCCTCCTCTTTCTTGTTGATTTGTTTGACCATGATAGTGACCTCTGCAGCGAGAAGCGCTGTGAAGACAGCGGCGAAGATCCAGAACGTGAGGATGACGGAGCCGGCCTGTATCTCGGAGATTGCAGCGCATGTGGGCATGAGATCCTGGATGATCCAGGGCTGACGACCCACCTCAGCGGTGACCCATCCGGCTTGAGAACAGATGTAGACAACCGGTATGGAAAGAATGGCGATCCATTGCCAGAGACGGTTGGTCCAGATGGAACGCTTGCGATAGATGGCCCAGAGAGCCACGAGCAGGAAGATGAAGAGATAACCGCCGGCAATCACCATGATGCGGAAGGCATAGAAAGTAACACCAACGGGGGGAACAGCCTCTTCTACGGAGTTAAGATAGCCGTAGCCAAAGTAGGGGTAGGACTCTTTGATCTCCTCGCGGGCTGCAGCCATACCCTCGGTATCACCTGCAGCCAGGGCGGCATCGAAACGACGGAGAGCTTCATGGGCTTCCTTGCCGAGACGGATACGTTCTGCATAGCTCACGGTGTTGATCTTCTCTCCCTCCGGGGTATAGGAGACGCCTTCGATGATATCATTGATTCCGGGCACGAACGACTTGGCGTCATGGTTGGCAAGGATCGAGAGACCGTAGGGCACTTCGAAAGAGAAGAGGAACGGGTCGGCATCCACGGCGTCACGCTCATATGCGGGATCAAGCAGACCGAAGCCCACGAGCCCCTGATTATGTGACCCGTTGTAAAGTCCCTCCATAGCGGCGAGTTTCATAGGTTGCACACGGGCAACGTCGACGGCCGACATATCACCTGTCCAGAGAGTGAGCACCATGCCGATGGTACCGGTCCATGCACCGACCCTGACGGACTGCATGGCCATCTCGCGGCGACGGTCTTTCATGATGAGCCATGCGCTGACACCACACACGAAAACGCCGGCAAGCACCCAGCCGTCAAATACGGCGTGGAAGAACTTATGGATTGCCACGGGTGAGAGAGCGACGGCCCAGAAATTGTCCATAACGTTGCGCATCTGGGCAGGATCAAATTCCATTCCCACGGGATATTGCATCCAGGCATTGGCTACGAGGATCCAGAGAGCGGAGATGGAGGCGCCGAGAGCGGTGAGCCATGTGGCGGCGAGATGAAATCCTGCGGAGACCTTCTTCCAACCGAAGAACATGACGGCTATAAAGGTCGATTCCATGAAGAAGGCGAATAGTCCTTCGATGGCGAGCGGTGCTCCGAAGATATCTCCGACAAACCAGGAGTAGTTACTCCAGTTGGTTCCGAACTCAAATTCAAGGATTATGCCGGTGGCCACGCCTATGGCGAAGTTGATGCCGAAGAGGGTCATCCAGAATTTAGTAGCCGCGAGCCACTGAGGTGAACGTGTGCGGTAATAGATAGTCTCCATGATGCCGACGATGACGCTGAGTCCGAGCGTCAGGGGCACGAACAGCCAGTGATACATGGCAGTGAGGGCAAACTGCCATCTCGACCAGTCGACTACGGTCATTAAGTCATTCATGATTGTAGATAGGGGATATGTTTGTTACTAATTTATACCTGAGATTGACTCTTACTTCGAGCGCTCGATGAGGGTTGAGCGGACGGCACCGGCACGCTGTTCATCCGTGGAGTAATCACGCTTGAGTATGTCAGGGAAGAAGAAGAGTTTGAGCACTCCGAAGATGATGATGAGCTTGATGATGATGAGCATCCATAGCTTCCGGCCTACGGTCATGGCCCGGAAGCCGTCCACGTAGAAGCGGAAGATTTTAGTGAGGAATCGTAATGGATGGAGTGCAGCAGTCATGTCGCAAAAATAATCAGAATTTTGGATTTTATCCACTCATGGATGTACAGCAAGAGACGGGATTTCAGGAAATTTAAGTTTTTTAACTTTTCCTGAAGTCCCGTCTCTTATAACGGAGAGCCGTCTGCCTCAGTGAGAGGTTCAGGCTTTAACTTTCTTGCTGTTGCGCTTCTTGTCGGTGAGGTAAGCCACAGGAGCTGCGATGTAGATTGTGGCGAGGGTACCGATGATAACACCGAAGATCATCGCGAAGACAAACGAACGGATGGCGTCACCGCCGAGGATGAAGATGCAGAGGAGCACGAGGAGTGTCGAGCTCGAGGTCATCACGGTACGTCCGAGAGTCGAGTTGATGGAAGAGTTGATGGTGGTGTAGAGATCCTGCTTGGGATAGAGGTTGATGTTCTCACGCACGCGGTCGAATACCACCACGGTGTCGTTGATCTGATAACCGATCACGGTAAGGATAGCTGCGATGAACGACTGGTCAATCTCCATAGCGAAGGGGAAGACACCCCAGAAGATGGAGTAGAAACCGACGATGGTGAACGCTGTGAAAGCAACGGCTGCGAGAGCACCCACGGAGAAGGCCATGTTGCGGAAACGGAGCAGGATGTAGAGGAACATCGCGATAAGCGCGAGGATGACGGCGATGATGGCGTCGGTGCGCATGTCGTTTGCAACGGTAGGACCTACCTTCTGTGATGACTGGATACCGACGTTCTCATTGGTGGTGGAGAAGTCCTCCATGCTCATACCGTTGAGCTCGTCCTGGAGACCCTTGTAAAGGATTTCGGTGATTTCCTCGTCAACTCCTTCGTCGTCGGAGTCAATCTTGTAGTTGGTGGAGATACGCACCTTGGTGTTGTCGTCGAT
>CAZOOY010000033.1:0-16088 GCA_964581555.1 uncultured Staphylococcus sp. | reverse complement strand
GCTTCTCGAGTCTATCGCCCGCAGCATCAGTTATATATATGGTCGTGAGAAGGGTGTGCGTATCAACACCATCTCGCAGTCTCCTACCCCCACGACTGCAGGAAGCGGTGTGAAGGGTATGGACTCACTCATGGACTTCGCCAACCGCATGTCTCCCCTCGGAAATGCTTCGGCAGATGAGTGTGCCGACTATTGTATCACCCTTTTCTCAGATCTCACCCGCAAGGTGACCATGCAGAATCTCTATCACGACGGTGGTTTCTCGTCAATGGGTATGAGCCTCAGGGCAATGGACCAGTATGAAAAGAGTTTTGACCTCTATCGAAATCCCGACGGAACCATTCAGTATGGTTGATTTTTTCTGATATTTGCTATCAATAAGCGGAAACTCCCGAGATTCAAATGGGGTTTCCGCTTATTTCTTATGTGCCAGATATATGTATAAGCCTCCGTTGATCCCACATAAAGCACCGACCAATATCCGGTAGAAAGAGGAATCACCCGTGAAAATAATGACGGAAAGGATAATCAGACCGCACATCAGACAAGTCCAGCCACAAATCAGGAGTATTTTTTTACGAAGAGAATTTTCCATACACAAAGATAAGTAAAAATCTCGACACGAGTTAGTCGGAGAGGAAGATTGGTTAATGGATGTTAAAGCATCAGGCAACTTAATATAGTTTGTCGGTTAAAAAGGTGTTAAAAGAGTGTGAAGATAGTGGGTCGGTCTATTTTTTTGGGAAAAATGCCGTAAAACTGATATTTTTGCATCAGAGTAACCAATAGTCTTTTAAATATTAATATGAACCGACTTAAAGTCTCGATTCTTCTTCTTGGAATGTCGGCGACGATTCATGCCCAGGAGATCTGGAGCTATTCCGATTGTGTGGAGTGGGCGAGAGTCAATAATATCTCCCTCAAGCAATCGCAACTTGCGAGCGAGACAGCGGCCGCTGCTCTCGAGAGTGCCCGCGCTCAGTGGGAGCCATCGCTTGAGGCCGGGACTTCACAGGGATTTTCAAACACCCCGATGGCTGAGGCCGGGATGAAGAAGAATGCCTATACCTCGTCTTATGCTCTCAACGGCTCGTGGACACTATGGGACGGAGGGAAACGTAACGCAGATATTAACCGCGCGAAGACGGATCTCGAGCGGACCCGTCATGCCACTGACGACCTCTTCCGTGATATACGCACCGAGATTCTTTCCTATTATCTCAATATCCTCTACGCCCGCGAGGCCGTGGACATTAACCGTCAACTTGCTGAGGTGAGTGCTTCACAAGCCGAACGCTCGCGGCAGATGATGGAATCAGGGCGAATATCCATCGTTGACTATCAGCAGCTTGAGGCGCAGGCTGAGCGTGACCGTTATAACACCGTCAGTGCAGAGGCTGATCTTGCATCGCGAAAGTTACAGTTGCGCAATCTCCTCGAGCTCGGAATAGAACGCGGAATTGATGTGGCATCTCTTGATTTCCCGCTCACGATGATCACAGATTCACTACCTCCTCTATCCGAAAGCTATGAACTTGCACTTGCAACCGATTCACGGTTGAAATATGACGAGTTGTCCGTCCGGATGGCCGATGATGACATTTCAGCCGCCCGAGCCGGAAATTCTCCTCAGATTGGTGTCAATGCCGGAATCGGCACCGGCTATTACTCCACAGGTTCGCAGGGATGGGGAGAGCAGATGAAGCGAAGCTTTAATGAGAACGTTGGACTGACGCTTACCATACCTATTCTTGACCACAAGAAGACTAAGACCGCTATCACTCAGGCCAAGATTGCAAAACTCAACAGCGAGTATGATGTTCAGGCACGTCGCCAGGACATAGCCAACACCCTCGAGGGATGGTATATCGACATGTATTCCGCCCGTTCGCGCTACGAGGCCGCTGTCGAGAACGAGAAAGCGGCTGCACTGAGTGATGCGTACGTTGCCGAGCGTTTTGCGGTGGGTTATGTCGAGTCCACCGAACTGCTTCAGAGCCATCAGGCTCTTGCGGCCGCGCGTCATGAAGTTCTCCAAGCTAAATATATGGCCGTGCTTGCCCGCAAGATGGTAGAATTTTTAAGAACAGGAAACATCACACTCTGAAATATGAAATCCCTCCACAAATTGCTGTTCATCCTTCCGCTCCTGATCGTGTCGTGCGGTAAGAAAGATGAGATCCGTCTGCTGACAGAACCTGTTACCACAGGTACCATCAGTGAAAGTGTCACGGCCACAGGTACACTTGAGTCTGTCACGACAGTTGATGTCGGTACGCAGGTGACCGGTATCATTGACAAGATACTTGTCGACTACAATTCGGAAGTCAAGAAAGGACAACTCCTCGCCGAGATTGACAAGATACTCCTCGAGAGCGAGCTGAAATCGGCTGAAGCCAATGTCGAGAGTGCCGAGGCTTCCTACGATTATGCGCGTGAGAACTATGAGCGAGACAAGAGTCTGCATGACCGTAAACTTATCTCCGACTATGAGTTTGACACTTCTCTCCGTGACTATCAGGTGGCCCGTACTTCCTATGAGAAGGCTAAGGCCGACAAAGTGCGTGCCGCGAAGAATCTAAACTATGCCGAGATTTATTCACCTATCGATGGCATCGTGATCTCGAGAGACGTGGAGGTAGGCCAGACAGTCGTATCTTCAATGACTGTGGCTAATCTCTTCACAATAGCCGATCTTGACAACATGCGCGTCGTGGCTGATGTTGACGAAGCCGACATAGGTCGTGTCAAGGAGGGTCAGGAGGTTACTTTCACAGTCGATGCCTATCCTGACGAAGTGTTCCATGGGATAGTGACGCAGAAACGTATCAGTCCCACAACCGAGAGTAATGTGGTTACATATGAGGTGCTTGTGTCAGCCGACAATAAGGATCATAAACTTATACCCGGTCTCACGGCTAACCTCACCATATACATGACACGTCTGGAGAATGTGACTCTCGTTCCCGTCAAGGCTACACGTTTTGTTCCTCATGATTATCCTACGGCGAAGAACCTACCCACTGTTGCCGAAGGAAGCGACACCGCACCTTTCAATGATGCCTCCGATCCCAATAAGAAGAGAGTGTGGGTCGAGAAGGACAATAAGCTCGTTCCGACTTTCATAAATGTAGGTGCATCTGACGGTATCAATTATCAGGTCCTTTCGGGTGTGAAAGCCGGTGATAAGGTCGCGGTGGAGTATTCCGTAGCGGCTGAACAGAAAGAGGATGGAGGGGATGAGGCCCGCAGTCCTTTCGCTCCCAAGCCGCCAAGCCGCAACAAAAAGAAGTGAAGCCATGTCGAAGCGTGAAATTATTTCGGTAAAGGATCTGCGCAGAGACTTCAAAGTGGGTGGAGAGACCGTGCATGCCCTTCGCGGCGTATCTTTCACCATCCATGAGGGAGAGTTCGTGACAATAATGGGAACATCCGGCTCGGGTAAATCCACTCTGCTCAACACTCTCGGATGTCTCGACACGCCCACCTCGGGAGAATATATCCTTGACGGAGCGCGAGTGAAGGAGATGTCCAAAAACGAGCGAGCCCGTCTGCGTAACCGCAAGATTGGATTCGTGTTCCAGAACTACAATCTTCTGCCAAAGACTTCCGCTCTCGAGAATGTAGAACTTCCGTTGCTCTACAATTCGGAAGTATCCGCGAAAGAGCGTCACCGCAGGGCTGTGGATGCACTCCTTGCTGTGGGTCTCGGAGAGCGTATGAATCATCTGAGTAATCAGATGAGCGGTGGACAGCAGCAGCGTGTCGCCATAGCGCGCGCTCTCGTAAATGACCCGGTGCTCATCCTTGCCGATGAAGCAACAGGCAACCTTGACACACGCACATCAATGAGTGTACTTGTGCTTTTTCAGGAACTCCATGCCAGAGGAAGAACGATTATCTTCGTCACCCACAACCCTGAACTCGCAGCGTTCTCGTCACGTAACATCGTGCTCCGGGATGGAAAGATCGTTTCCGATACCCGCAATCCGTCACTCGCTTCCGCAGCAGAAATGCTCGCGTCCCTACCAGTTAACGACGAATAATCCATGAGTTTCATCAATCTTCTAAAAATAGCTCTCCGTGCCCTTTACCGCAATAAACTTAGGGCCATCCTTACGATGCTCGGTATTATCATCGGCATCTCGGCTGTGATCTGTATGCTTGCCATCGGTCAGGGATCCAAGGAGAGCATCAAGGCTCAGATATCCGAGATGGGTAGTAACATGATCATGATCCATCCCGGCAATATGCAGAGAGGTGGTGTGAGACAGAGTTCCGATGATATGCAGACTCTCAAGGTTGCTGACTATGAAGCTCTGCGTGACCGCACGGCATATCTCTCAGCCGTCAGTCCTATGGTGCAGAGCTCCGGTCAGATGGTCGTGGGTAATAACAACTGGCCTTCAAGTATCAACGGCGTAACTCCCGAATATATGAGCATCCGCAAACTCGATGTCGAGGATGGCGAGATGTTTACCGAAGCAGACATTAAGTCGGCGGCCAAGGTATGCCTTCTTGGTAAAACCGTTGTCGACAATCTGTTTCCTAACGGAGAGAATCCTATAGGGAAGGTCGTAAGATTCGGCAAGGTGCCCTTTACAGTGATTGGTGTGCTTAAAAGTAAGGGAACGAACTCGATGGGTATGGATCAGGACGATGTAGTCATCGCTCCATACACCACGGTGATGAAGCGCATACTGGCTGTCGACTATCTTGGCTCTATTTTTGCATCGGCTCTTTCGGAAGAAATGACCCCCGAGGCCACGGAGGAGATCACAGAGATTCTCCGCAGCAATCATCGTCTCGGAGAGAATGATGAGGACAATTTCGATATCCGCTCGCAGCAGGAACTCAGCGAGATGATGAACTCGACTTCAGATATGATGACCGTCCTTCTTACATGTATCGCTTTTATTTCCCTTCTCGTAGGAGGAATCGGTATCATGAATATGATGTATGTCTCGGTGACTGAGCGAACACGAGAGATAGGTCTGCGCATGAGTATCGGTGCGCGCGGAATCGACATTCTGCTCCAGTTCCTCATCGAGGCCGTGATTATATCGGTGACGGGTGGAGTGATAGGAGTGATCTTCGGATGTTTGGCTACCTGGGCTGTCCACACCATCGCTGCATGGCCGGTCTCAATCCTTGCTTCATCTATCGTTCTCAGTTTCGCAGTCTGCACATTCACAGGTGTATTCTTCGGATGGGTTCCTGCTATGAAGGCCTCCAATCTTGACCCGATCGAAGCTATAAGATATGAGTGACCGAGTCTCCCGTATCCTTGTCCACGTGGTGGTGCTGGTCATCATCTTCATTCTTCCGGAAGCGGTAAGAGTGGGGGCAGGAACACCTCCGGGCTTTGATTTCAAATGGTTCCCCTATCTTAAAGTCGGCATCTTCGTGGCCGTATTCTATATGGAATATTACCTGATGGGTTGCTCGGCATCGAAACTCTTTATAGCGATAGGGAGTGGCGTGCTTCTATCAGCCGGCGTGGCTGCGCTCTACTTAATCGGCTATAAGGCTTCCCTGCATCTATTTCATCATCCTCCATTACTTCATGTGGTGATTCGCGATACGGCAATGCTTTTGCTGATCATGAGTTTGAGTCTGGCCATGAGGCTGACGGAGAGAATGAGAAAGATTGAGGAGATTCACCGTGCGGAGGAGCTCAAGCAACTGAAGAGTCAACTTAACCCGCATTTTCTTTTCAATTCACTCAACACCGTCTATGCTCTCACGGAGATTGACCCTCCGATGGCTCGTGAGGCGGTTCATAGACTTAGCGCTTTACTCAGATATGCCCTTTATGAGGCCGATTCTCCTACAGTCAAGCTTGGGAGAGAAATTACTTTCATCAAGGACTACGTCAGGTTAATGCAGATGCGTCTTGGCGACGGCGTAAATGTGACTGTAACCTCAGAGGTTGCTCCGGAGATGGAGAATGTCGAAATTGCCTCAATGCTCTTCGTGACTTTGGTAGAGAATGCGTTCAAGCATGGTAACCTCGGGAGTCCCGGTGCTTTTGTCTCGATTCTTGTATCGGCAGACGGACAGGGCCATCTGGAATGTAGGGTAACCAACAGTGTTTCAGATAATGAAAATGACAACAAAAAAGGAGGTGTCGGACTTGATAATCTGAGAAGGAGACTGAGATTGATCTATGGTGACAGTGCCCGATTGGATATTTCGTCCGAACCAATTATCTTTGTGGCACGATTGAGAATTAATCTGTTATGACTGACGATACCCTTCGCTGCTGCGTGATTGATGACGAGCCTCTGGCGGCCCGCATGATTGCTTCTTATGTCGAAAAGACTCCGTTTCTGCAACTTGCAGGTGTGTTCGGATCTGCCCATGAAGCGGTCAAGTGTATAATGGAGGGAAGTATTGACGTTGTCTTCCTCGACATACGGATGTCTCAGTTAAGCGGGATGGAGTTTGCCCGTATAATTCCTAAAGGAGTTCAGATAGTGTTTGTCACAGCCTATGGCGATCATGCTCTGGATGCGTTCAAGGTTGGTGCGACTGATTATCTCATGAAACCGGTGAGTTTCGAGGAGTTTACGGCCTCGGCCCTGCGTGTCAAAGAACGGAATGACGGGCATCGTGAGCCGGTGGCGGCCGACGGAAGATTGCTTGTCAAAGTGGATCGCGGTCTTATGCAAATCGCTACGGCTGATATTGTGATTGTGGAAGGGCTCAAAGATTACGTGAAAATACATCTTGCCGATGGCTCTACCGTCGTGACGCTATCTTCGATGAAGGGAATCGAACGGCATCTCTCGGCCTCAGATTTTCTGAGAGTCCACAGAAGTTTTATCGTTAACGTCAATCGCATCTCGCGTATCGACCGGCAGAAGATTCTGATTGGTGAAAGGGATATTCCGGTAGGGGAAAGTTACCGGCCCGGAGTTTCAGCTTATATCTCGAGCCATTGTCCGGGAGAATAAAAATGTATAGGCGGATCTATTAAGAAATAGATCCGCCTATAATTGTATAAACGCTTGCTTTAAGTCTTAGAATTCCACGAGGATTCTGAATACTTTGCCCGGAGCAGCGTCCCATTTTGCGAGAGCTTCGCCGGCACTTTCAGGAGTAGCGGTAGCAGAGATAAGTTTCTCCACGTGGTTACGGCCACCTGCGAGGAAATACCGGATAACAGCAGCGAAATCGTTGGGCATTGCATTGCGAGAGCCGCGGATATCAAGCTCTTTCTGCACGAAGAGTTTGGTGTGGAAAGAGACATCATCCTTAGCATATCCGATGCAGACGACACGGCCACAGAAGGCAACGTTGTCTACTGCTGCGACATATGTGAAGGGTGAGCCCACAGCCTCGATAACGACGTCAGGACCGTTTCCATCGGTGAACTTCGAGAGTTCATCAGCAAGATTGGCTGTAGCTGAGTTAATAGTGTAGGTGGCACCTAATTCGTGAGCAAGAGCAAGCTTCTCGTCATCAAGATCAATGGCGATGACAGTAGCTCCGCGGAGGGAGGCACGGACAATAGCGCCAAGTCCTATCATACCGCAGCCGATAACTGCGACAGTATCGATATCTGTCACCTGGCCGCGATCCACGGCATGGAAACCTACACTCATAGGCTCTACGAGCGCACATTCGCGGGGTGTGAGACCTTGTGCAGGGATAATCTTAGCCCAGGGAACAGCTATGTAGTCAGTCATCGCACCATTTCTCTGCACACCCATCGTCTCATTGTGACGGCAGGCGTTGGGACGTCCACGGCGGCATGACGAGCATTTGCCACAGGCGGTATAAGGATTGACCGTGACGCTCATGCCTTTCTCAAGGAGACCGGCAGGAACATCCGCACCGATTTCTTCAACCACACCACCGATTTCGTGTCCTGGAATGACGGGAGAAATCGCCATGGGGTTTTTCCCACGGTAGGTGTTGAGATCAGAGCCGCAGAAACCGACGTAACAGATCTTGACGAGAACCTCGTCGGGAGCGATCACCGGTTTTGTCTGCTCCTCCACGACCACGAGGCCGGGAGCTGTAATTTTAACTGCTTTCATATCTTTGTTATTCTGACATGTTCTTGATATAAGGGAGAACAGGGAGCTCGCCGAATCCGTAGAATGTCTTGGCATTGTCGCCGAGGAAGAGATGTTTCTGCTCCTCGGTGAGTTCCTTTGACTTTGTGATGAAGTCATAGGACATCCTGTAAGTTATGGCCGTAATGGTGCGGGGATAGTCAGAGCCCCACATCAGTTTGTCCCATCCCACGGTATCAGCCGCTTTCTTTATGGCGCGGACAGCCGAGGGGAAAGGATAGAACTCCGAGTTGAAGAGCCATGTGATACCACCGCTCTCGATCATTACATTCCTGGCGCGTGCAAGCTTGATCTGCTCCATCCATCCGGGGACTGTCACCATAGCAAAATGCCCTATTGCGATCTTGAGGTCAGGACATTCCTGGATTACTTCCTTCATCTCCCCGACCTGTGTGTCACCATCGGCGAGAGTTATGGAAAGGATGATCCCGCGGCGTTCCATCTCCTTGAAAAGATCTATCATCTCAGGGGAATTGAGCCACATGCGGTCACTTTCACCCATCGGGAGGCGATGGGCCGGAATGGCGAGTCCCTTGAACCCGTCATCAAGCAGACGGATTGCGTCAGGCAGAAAACCGGGTCGGCGGAAATCACACATCCCGTTCACGAAGAATCGGTCAGGATGATTGCGCGCTACCTCCTTGAGATAGTCGTTCTGCTCTCCGTCTATGAACTCCTGCACTACGACTGCGGCAGCAACCTGTGCATAGTCCATATTGGAGAGGAAAACCTCAGCAGTATTCCGGCCATCTATAAGGAAGGGGGGGAGCATCTGCCTTTCTTCACCCATGAAGTCAGCGCGGCCATTGGGAAGCGGTCTGATCGGTTTCCCGTTGACCACGGTGTCCTGGCGGAGCCAAAGGTGAGAGTGAGCGTCAATAATATAATGTTCCATTCTGTTCTTCTCAGGAATTTTTCCAGCGGACGCGCTGCTGGTCTCCGATAATTTCCTTCACTTCGCGCACGAGAGTCTCATCCATAGGCTCTTCCACGAATGCAATATTCTTGCGGACATTGTCGGGATTAGCCGAGCTGAAGAGGGTTGTGGCGATGCGAGGATTGCTGACGGCATACTGCACGGCGAGCTTCTCGATGGGATAGCCCTTGGCATTGCAGTGAGCCACTGCTTTTTGACAGGCTTCCACGAGACTCTTGGGTGCAGGATGCCATGCAGGGACCCCACGCTGGGAGAGCAGTCCCATAGACAGAGGGGAGGCACTGATCACACCGATTCCTTTATCCTCAAAGAAGTCAAGATAGTCAAGGAGCATATCATCATTGAGGGTATAGTGGCAGAAGTTCATGATGGTCTCCACCATTCCGTCAGGAGTATTCTCGACAACCCACTTGATATTTTCTGGCTGAAGGTCGGTGATACCCACGTGGCCTACTATACCCTGATCTCTCAACTCCACGAGTGCTGGAAGAGTTTCCTCAGCCACTTGTTTGAGATCGGCAAACTCAATGTCATGGACATTGATGAGATCGATATGGTCAATCCCGAGGCGATCCATGCTCTCGTAGACACTCTCTTTAGCACGTTTGGCGGAGTAATCCCATGTGTTCACTCCGTCTTTGCCATACCGACCTACCTTAGTGGAAAGATAGTATTTATCACGAGGAATGTCGCGCAGAGCTTTCCCCAGGACTGTCTCAGCTTTATAGTGACCGTAGTAAGGTGAAACATCGATGAAGTTCATACCGCCATCCACGGCCACATGAACAGCCTCAAGGGCTCGTGACTCATTGATGTCATGGAATACTCCGCCCAGCGACGATGCTCCGAAGCTGAGGGCAGAGACCTTCATGCCCGTTTTGCCCAGATCATGAAATTCCATATCTTAGAGCACTTTTTTGTAGAGATCTTCGATTTCCTTGAGAGTGACCTCGCGGGGGTTGCCGGGGGTACAGACATCAGCGAGAGCCTGCTCGGCAAGACGGGGAATATCATTTTCGGTGATGCCGAGTTCGGTGAGATGCTGGGGGATACCGACCTTGATGGCGAGATCCTGAACGGCGTCACATGCTGCCTCCGAGGCCTCCACATCGGTCATACCGGTGGTGTCGACACCCATAGCACGGGCAATTGCGGGATATTTGTCAAGACACTTCTCCATGTTGAAGCGCATGATGGTGGGGAGGAGAAGAGCATTGGCTACACCATGAGGCACGTCGAAGAGAGAGCCGAGGGGATGAGCCATACCATGCACGAGTCCGAGACCTACGTTGGAGAAGGCCATACCGGCGATGTACTGGGCCACGGCCATACCGTTGCGTGCATCAGCGTTAGTGGGTTCCTCGACAGCTACGGGAAGATACTTGCTGATCATGCGGATGGCCTCGATCTCAAACATATCTGACATTTCCCAAGCACCCTTGGTGATGTAGCCTTCGATAGCGTGAGTGAGGGCGTCCATACCGGTTGCTGCAGTGAGGCTCTTGGGGAGACTGTACATGAGCTCGGCATCGATGATGGCGACAGCGGGGATATCGTTGGGATCAACGCAGACCATCTTTTTCTGCTTGTCCTCGTCAATGATCACATAGTTGATAGTGGTCTCTGCTGCTGTACCGGCGGTGGTGGGGAGAGCGATGATGGGCACGCTCTTGTGGGTGGTGGGAGCGCAACCTTCGAGAGAGACGATGTCTGAGAACTCGGGATTGTTGATAACAATGCCGATACCTTTGGCGGTGTCTATTGATGAACCGCCACCTATGGCTACGATGAAATCCGCGTCAGCAGCCTTGAATGCCTCGATACCGTTCTTGACATTAGATACCGTGGGATTAGGCTTGACATCGGAGAAAATTTCATATTTGATTCCTGCCTCGTCGAGTACGTCGGTCACTTTCTTGGCAACGCCGAATTTGATGAGACCGGGATCGGTCACAACAAGGGCCTTGTTTTTGCCAAGCTGTTTCACTGCTTCGGGGAGCATTTTTCTCGCACCGGGGCCGAAGTAAGATACTTCGTTAAGGATAAATCGGTTAATCATTTTATAGAGAATATATGGTATTAGTGAATGGAGTTATTCATTTGCAAAGGTAACGAATTTTCTGAAATGTGAAAATACTTACCGTTAATAATGAACACTCGACAATGATCATGGAGCAAATCGAAATAAGTCTTGCTCCAGGTTGGCCTCAGAGATGATCATGAGGCACATTCACTATTACTTATTCCTGATATATTCTGTGATCCAGGCCCCGACTTCTTTTGTGCCATAGGTTGCACCTCCGGCAACCTGGATCTCCGGGGTACGGATATTGGCGTCAAGAGAGGCATTAACGGCTTCGCGGATCAGTTTTCCCTCTTCAACGAGATTGAAGTACTCGAAGAGCATAGCGACAGAGAGAATCTGGGCGAGAGGATTGGCGATATTTTTACCTTTTGCCTGAGGCCATGAACCGTGGATGGGCTCGAACACCGGCGTCTTCTCGCCTGTCGAGGCTGAGGGGAGGAGACCCATTGAGCCGGAGATGACTGAGCCTTCGTCTGTGAGGATATCACCAAAAGTATTCTCGGTCACCATAACATCGAAGAAACGGGGATCCTGAATCATACGCATCGCAGCATTGTCGACATACATGTAGTCGGTTTCCACATCGGGATACTGCTGGGCGATCTCCTGGGCAACTCTACGCCAGAGACGACTTGAAGCGAGGACGTTGGCCTTGTCGACAACTGTCAGATGTTTACGGCGACGACGTGCATAGCTGTAAGCGGTGTGGAGAATGCGCTCCACTTCGCCACGGGTATAGGCATTGGTATCGTAGGCACGCTCGTCACCTTCAAGCTTCTCACCGAAATACATACCTCCAGTCAATTCACGGATACATACGAAGTCGGCTCCCTCGACTATCTCTCTGCGCAGAGGTGACATATGGAGCAGACAATCGAATGTCTCGACGGGGCGGATGTTAGCATAGAGTCCGAGCTTCTTTCGCATGGCGAGAAGTCCCTGCTCGGGGCGTACTTTAGCGGTGGGGTCATTGTCAAACTTCGGATCGCCTACCGCAGAGAAAAGCACTGCATCGGCCCAAAGACAGGTCTGGAAAGTTTCTTCAGGGAAAGGGTCTCCCACTTTGTCGATCGCGTCGGCGCCGCAGACGGCGTAACGGTATTCAACATCATGTCCAAACTTTTTACATACGGCCGTCATCACATCCACGCCGCATGTTGAGATCTCCGGCCCGATACCATCGCCGGGCAGAACAGCTATCTTAAAATCCATATCTTATTTATTTTCAATTATATTAAGCATTTTAACGGTGGCGCGGATGGCGGCCTCAGTCTGATCAGCATCAAGACCTCGGGTCTTGATGACCGTACCTTCATGATTCCATGTAACGGTGGTCTGCACAAGGGCATCAGTCCGGCCACCAGGAGGAATATTCACGCTATAGTTCGTGAGGGTAGGGAAGGAGCGTCCAAGTCGGTCGGTATAGATGGTTCGTATGGCACGCATGAAAGCGTCAAACTGACCGTCACCTGCAGCAGATTCCTGATACTCGTTGTCGCCAATCAATATTTTGACTGTGGCCGTGGGGCGCAGACCCTGAGCGAGATTAAGTGCATAGTTAACCACTTTTACCCTTGACGGGAGTGTGGAATGTTTAAGGACATCGGCCACGATGAACGGGAGATCAGCCTGGGAAACGAGCTCTTTCTTGTCGCCGAGCTGAATGACACGCTCGGTCACTTTGACAACTTCTTCGTCGGAAAGTTCTATGCCGAGAGCTTCAAGATTCTTGCGGATATTAGCGCGACCGGAGGTCTTGCCGAGCGCATATTCCCTCTCACGTCCGAAGCGTTCCGGAAGGAGATCGTTGTAGTAAAGATTGCTCTTATTGTCTCCGTCGGCATGTACGCCGGCACACTGGGTGAAGACACTCTCTCCGATGATAGGTTTGTTGGGTGGGACAGGAATTCCCGAGAACGATTCCACGATGTGGCTCACCTTATTTATCTTGCTTTCGTCGATTCCTGTTTCTGCTCCGAGCCGGTCATGGAGAGCTGTCACTGTACTTGACAGGGTCGCGTTACCAGCCCTCTCTCCAAGTCCGTTGACAGTGCAGTGGACCCCTCGCGCTCCTGCCTTGACGGCTGCGATCGCGTTTGCCGTGGCAAGATCATAGTCATTGTGAGCATGGAAGTCAAAGTGAACCCCTGGATATCGACTGACCATCTCGCTGATGAACATGGAGGTGTCAAACGGATCAAGTATCCCGAGTGTATCGGGGAGCATTATACGGCGTATGGGTAGAGTCTTGACATTCTCCATGAGCGCATGGACATAATCAGGAGAGTTCTTCATTCCGTTACTCCAGTCCTCGAGATACAGGTTGACTTCAAGACTGGCTTTGACCGCCCGTTCTACTTCCTCCTTTATCGCAAGGAAGTGTTCGGCGGGAGTCATCCCGAGTTGTAGGCGGCAATGCTTTTCCGAGCCCTTGGCAAGAAGATTTACTACACGAGCTCCCACTCCGCTGATCCAGTCGACGGATTTTCCCTTATCAAGGAATCCCAGCACCTCAATGGCCTGCATGTGGCCGGTGCTTTCAGCCCACTCGCATATGCGGGCCACTGTGGCTCGCTCACCCTCCGAGACACGAGCCGATGCCACTTCGATGCGGGGCACGCGAAGATCATTGAGGAGTAGGCGGGTGATAGCCATCTTCTCCGAGGTCGAGAATGACACTCCCGAGGTCTGTTCGCCGTCGCGGAGCGTTGTGTCCATTATCTCGACTCTCATCACCTGCGGGTTGCTTCCCATGCCTCGGTGTCTTCACTGCGGGAGAGGAGATATTCCACGTCGTCAAGACCCTCCGAGAGGCATTGTTTCTTGTAGGGGTTGATGTCAAAATGCTCTGCGCGGCCGGTGGTGAGATTGGTCACCGTTTGTGAAGGAAGATCCACTTTCACCTCAGCTTTGGGATCGACGGCAATAGTGGAGAAAAGCTCCGCGAGAAACTCCTCGCTCACTGTAACCGGTAAGACGAAGCAGTTGAGTTCATTCTGCTTGTGGATATCGGCGAAGAAACTTGAGATAACAACACGGAATCCGTAGTCGTGTATTGCCCATGCTGCATGTTCACGAGAAGAGCCCGAGCCGAAATTCTTTCCGGCCACAAGGACACATCCCGAGTAGCGGGGATCGTTGAGTACGAAATCAGGCCGGGGATTACCGTCATTATCGTAGCGCCAGTCGCGAAACAGATTGTCGCCGAATCCTTCGCGGGAGGTTGCTTTCAGGAAGCGGGCAGGAATGATCTGGTCGGTATCGACATTCTCCATAGGGAGAGGTACACATGTCGAAATTATGGTGGAGAATTTTTCTTTCATTAGTAGGTGTTTTGAGTGGGAAGATCAGATAAGATCGCGTGGATCGGTGATGCGGCCGGTCACCGCTGAGGCAGCGGCTACGAGCGGACCGGCAAGGATGGTGCGTGACCCCGGACCCTGACGTCCCTCAAAATTACGGTTGGAAGTGGATACTGCCAGTTTCCCCGCCGGGATCTTGTCTTCATTCATAGCCAGACAAGCTGAGCATCCCGGCTGACGGAGTTCAAATCCGGCATCCTCGAGAATCTTATCAATACCTTCTGCTTTGATCTGTTTATCCACATTCCATGATCCGGGTACGAGCCAGGCAGTGACGTCGGGATGTTTTTTCTTACCTTTCACAATTGAAGCGAAGGCACGGAAATCCTCTATGCGGCCATTGGTACAGGAGCCGAGGAAAACATAGTCGACAGGTTTGCCGGCGAGTTTCTCCCCTTCGTGGAAGCCCATATACTCCAGAGCTTTGTCAAAGGAGATTTTTCCCTGCTCGTCATCTGCGGGAGCTGAAGGAATCGGGTCGTTGATACCTATACCCATGCCGGGATTAGTGCCGAACGTTATGCGGGGCTCGATATCCTCGGCCCGGAATGTTATCTCGCGGTCAAACTTTGCGTCCGGATCGGAGGGAAGTGTGCGCCAATAGGCCACCGCCTTCTCCCAGTCCTCGCCTTTGGGCGCGAATTCCTTCCCTTTTACATATTCAAATGTGGTTTCGTCGGGTGCGATCATACCGCCACGCGCACCCATCTCGATGGAGAGGTTGCAGACGGTGAGACGTTCCTCCATGCTGAGGTTACGGATAGCCTCCCCTGCGTACTCAACGAAATATCCCGTAGCACCGCCGGTGGTCATCTGAGCTATAATGTAGAGCGCAATATCTTTGGCCGTCACCCCGGGGCGAAGCTTCCCCTCTACATTAATTCGCATCGTCTTGGGCTTGTTCTGGATTATGCATTGTGAGGCAAGCACCATTTCAACCTCTGACGTGCCTATACCGAAAGCAACCGCGCCCACAGCACCATGAGTCGATGTGTGGGAATCGCCACACACTATGGTTGAGCCGGGGAGTGAGAGTCCGTTTTCCGGACCGATTACATGGATAATACCGTTCTTGGGATTTCCGATACCATAATAGGTCACGCCGAAATCCTCGGCATTCTTCTTCAAGGTGTCAACCTGATTGCGTGACACCGGATCCTCGATGGGTTTGTCCTGATTGAGGGTAGGTATATTGTGGTCGGGCGAGCACACCGTGCGCTCCGGACGGAACACCTTTATGCCTCTTTCACGCAGTCCGGCAAAAGCCTGCGGGCTGGTCACCTCATGGCAATAGTGGCGGTCGATATAGAGCTGGTCGGGACCGTCGGTGATGTGGTTAACCACATGAGCGTCCCAGATTTTGTCAAAAAGAGTCTTTGGCATGAATTTGTAGCTGATTGGAAAACTTGAATTAAGTGAGATTGTGCGAGGTATTTATCTCACGAATTTATTGATGGCATCAATGAAAGCCTCGGCACTGGCGGCGACTATGTCGGTATTGGCCGAGAAGCCGTAATAGCTCACTCCGTCGTGTTCGACGGTCATGTGCACCTTGCCCACATCGTTGCTGCCCTTGTTGATGGCCTGGATGAGGAATTCCTTGACGAGCATATGGC
>CAZOOY010000032.1:0-16207 GCA_964581555.1 uncultured Staphylococcus sp. | reverse complement strand
ATGAAGTGCCATGAGATGTCGGCCGGAAGCTTTGCGGCCTTTTCGGCAAGCTCGGTGGCACGACTTTCGCCGAACACTCTCTGGCCGGCCTCATAGGCCTCAAGCAGAGCCTCGGCGGGATGGAACTTGGAGACGGCCACAAGTTCCACTCCTGCAGGGATTTCAGCCTGCAAGGTTTTCAGACGCGATGTGACAGTCTCCATGGCTCAATTTTCTTTCTTACCGCCAAGATCGGCGTCGTAAACGTCAAGGATGGGAGTCTCCTGGATAATGTTGATCTCAAAGTCGGCGAGCGTGCTCTTCATCCCTTCCATGAAATTGTCATAAGCTTCCTTGAAAGAGTCGGCGGCTACGAGAATCTGAGAGATGGATTTCTTCTCGGCGGCAGTCTTTTCGTCAAGGGTGATGAAAGCTACCTTTACTAGATACCACTTGTCGCCGGTGCGCTCGCGGAAAATTTCGGAGATCTTGGAGATCTTCACGGCCGATACATTGAATTCGGATGTGAAGTGGGCTATTTCTTCGGTGATACGGGCCTCTGCCTCGGTGAACGAGAGGGCGTCGACCATGAAAGCTTCAGTGACTTTCTTGATCGATCCGTTCTCCATTGTCTTATCGTAACGAACTTTAGTTTCGAACCACATAAAAATGTCAGATTATAGAAATTGAACTTTTATGCAAAGGTACGAAAAAAAGATGTAGAAACAAATGTCAGAACGGCGAGCGGTACCTCCCGGTAAGTTGACGGAAGAAGTGGTAGAAAAACTTCGTGTCATCCACGAAATAGCGACGGAACATGCGTCGGGGCTCGGAGAGGAATCTGTAGAACCACTCCATGCATATCTTCTGCACCCACCGGGGAGCCCTCCTGATATTTCCTGCTTCAAAGTCAATGGTGGCGCCGAGAGCCATCCAAAGTCTCACGCCGGGCATACGGTGGCGGTAATCGTTGATGAAAAGTTCCTGCTTGGGTGCCCCCAGACCCACGAGGCAGACTGTAGCGCCCGATGCGTTGACTATGTCAATGATCTTCTCGATCTCTGCCGGATCCTTTTCAAAACCGAATGGTGGGGAGTAAGTGCCTGTCACTATCTCGCGCCCGACTTTCGTATTTATGCGCCGTGCGGCTTCGGCTGCCACTCCTTCGCGGGCTCCGAGCAGGAAGATACGGCAGTCAGGATCCTGGGCATGGTGCAGGTAATAGTCGGTGAAAAAACTGCTTCCGGGGATGGCTTCGGGGATAGGGTGAGGAAGAAGCCGTGAGCACATCTGGAGAATACGGCTGTCGCACACCACCCATTCAGCCTTTCCGTAGGCGTCGTGGAATCTACGGTCCGTCTGCAGCTTGACGAGATGATCGAGGTTGGGCGTAAAGAGGACACCGGTGTCAAGATTGTCAAGCAATTCCCGTTTCGTCACGGCAAGCACGGGGATATTGAGTATGTCTGTCGTAGGGAATTTGGACATAGAGAAGTGATTGGTGAGCTGAGATGAGACCTTATATTATATTGATAACGTAGCCGTGACGTAAATAATTATGTGGCCCTTATGTAAATTAATCTCCCGGCCTCTCAGTATTCGCAAATTTTACGGAGACCGACGAATTCGCCCGAAAAAATTTTACGGAGACCGACGAAATTGCCTGAAAAAATTTTACGGAGACCGGATAAAATATTATCTTTGCGCTGATTTATAATAATTTGTGCAATTTATCAATGGAACGTATCTTCCGACGGAAAATTTACGACTCTATTCTGAAATGGAAACAGGAGCGTCAGGGGCAGACAGCGCTCTTGATAAAAGGTGCCCGACGTGTCGGTAAGTCCACTATAACAAGAGAGTTTGCGGAAAAAGAGTATGATTCGCATATAATTATAGATTTTGCTCGTGTGGGAGATGATATAAAGGCGCTTTTTGATGATCTGAGTGATCTGGATTACTTGTTTCTTAGATTGCAGGCCATATTTCATGTCACGCTCTATAACCGACGCTCTGTGATAATTTTCGATGAGGTGCAGTTTTGCCCGAAAGCACGGCAGGCCATCAAGTATCTTGTGGAGGATGGCCGGTATGACTATATCGAGACCGGCTCATTGCTCTCAATCAGAAAAAACACTGTCGGGATCCTCATTCCGAGCGAAGAGACTCGTATCACCATGTATCCCATGGACTATGAGGAATTCCTTTGGGCTATAGGTGAGGGACAGAGCATTGAGCTCATAAGGTATGCATTTGACAAGATGAAACCTTTGGGTGATGATCTTAATCGGCGCCTGCTCAGACAGTTCCGCCTGTACATGCTTGTCGGGGGAATGCCACAGGCTGTCAATGCATATCTTGATACCAACAATCTTGCTGCTACAGATACGGTGAAGCGTGAGATTCTTGATCTTTATATAGATGATCTCCGTAAAATCGATTCTACGGGTCGTGCATCGCGTATATTTGAATCTATTCCGGGAGAATTAGCAAAGAGTAAATTGAGATTCGAACCCGGGAGTGTCATCAAAGATGTCAATAGGAATGAGCTTGATGACGTGTGGAAAGATCTTGAAGATTCTCTGACCGTTAATTTCGCCTATCGTACTACAGATCCCAATGTTGGAATGGGGCTTCACAAGGATACCGGCAGTTTCAGGATCTATCTGGGTGATACCGGACTGTTTGTGACACTTGCGTTCATGGATAGGGATGTGTCAGATAATGAACTGTATGGTAAACTGCTTGCTGATAAGCTAAGCGCCGATTTGGGTTATGTCTATGAGAACATAGTAGCTCAGACCCTTCGGGCTGCCGGACATTCGCTCTACTATTACACTTTCCCCACCGACGAGACGCGGAAAAACTATTATGAGGTGGATTTCCTCATATCCTCCTCCAAGAAAGTGAATCCAATAGAGGTAAAGTCATCAGGTTATACCACGCATAAATCTCTTGATGTGTTTCGGGAGAAATATTCCGCAAGAGTCGGCACGCCGATAATGCTTTATACCAAGGATCTCCGCCGAAACGAAGGGATTTTATATCTTCCGGTCTATATGGCCATGTTGCTTTGATTTATCTTGCTTGGCCGCCGGCAGCGTGGAGGTAGAGTTGCGATTCGGGCCCGAGATTAAAGATGAGATCAAGGATACTCAGCCCCGGTATGAATCCCAACTGCGCCGAACGGATCTGGCGATAGGGAGGCAGCTCGTAGTCCGGAAGAATTGAGAGTGGTTCCCGGGCGGCCTCGGGTGAGGAAGGAAGCGTAAGTATGTCACGTATCTGTGCATCCCATGCGAGTGCCAGTTCTTTCAGTAACGGGAAACGCTCCTCGACCCCTGCGGTAAGCATAGGCAGGAAACGGTCAATGTAAAATTCAAAGTAGGGTGTGCGGCCGTAGGCACTTTCAAGAGCCACGCGGTGTATATCCCACCATGCGCCATGAGTCGAGATTCGCACTGTGTCCCAGTTGCATCGCGAGCTCTCAGGTTTCACGATAGGGACGGTCAGGCTCAGCTTCCCGCGGGTATCGGCTATGTCAAATCTGTGGGTCCCTTTGGCCCGCTTGTCAAAAGGTATGTCCCACTTCTGTGCCGACCTGCCACAGCTCCATGCCGCCACATAGTCATTCACCCCCGCGCAAAGGCGCGGAGGGAGAGTGACGCTCATGTCGGGGTAGGGGATGGGCCTGTTCACGCCGGGATCACTTGTCAGGGTTGGCGTCGCGGAGGATACGGTTCCAGCGGATACCGCCGTTGAAGATCGAGTGGTCTTTGTCGAATGAAACGAGCACCATCTCGGGTCGCCCGACTATATGATCTTCAGGGACGAAGCCCCAGTAACGCGAGTCGAGCGAATTGTCGCGGTTGTCACCCATCATGAAATAATAGTCCATCTTGAAGGTGTAGGTGTCCTGCGGTTCGCCATTGATGTACACCTTGCCGTCGCGGAAAGTTGCGTCGTGATTGCCCTCGTAGTCACGTATGACTCGGCCATAGATCTCCCAGGCGAGCGGTGTGAGGCGCAGTTTGGTTCCTTTTTTCGGGATCCATATTTCGCCATAGTCCGCACGGGTCCAGTTGTCACTCACGCCTACGGGGAAGAGCATCTCTCCACCTGAAGCCGGCATTTTCATCAGTTTGGTAACTTCCTTGTCGTTCTCGAGCGTCTTGACCATGGCCGGAGTGAGGGGGGAGACGAAAATAGGGGGCACGTTCCCTTCATTATCCACGGTGAAGCCGAGTGAACGTAGGGCGGGAAGGTCGTCCGGTGTCACGGGCACACGGTGACGGTCATCCTCGGCGATGCCGAGTTCGTCCCATAGCTTTTCAAAGTCAGCTCCTGATTTGAGCTGATAATAGTAGTTGAACTGGACATTCTCGGGTTGGGGGATGGCTTCGCCATTTATAAAGATTTCTCCGTCCACTATCTTTATTCTCTCGCCCGGCAGGCCGACCGCACGCTTCACATAGTTTTCCCTGCGGTCGACGGGACGGTAGATAATTTCTCCGAATGTCTGTGGATTGTTGTGCACGTTTTCGCGGCCATACATTCTGACGAGGGTATAGTAGTCGGGATTCTGTACTTTCATAGCCACGGTGTCGCCGGCGGGAAAGTTGAACACCACGATGTCACCGCGCTCCACGTTGCCCAGTCCTGCGAGACGGTGATACTTCCATTGCGGATGCTCTATGTAGCTTTTGGTGTTAAGGATGGGCAGCGTATTCTGAGCCAGCGGGAAGTGGAGAGGTGTGTTGGGCACGCGTGGACCATAGGCCATCTTGTTGACCCAAAGATAATCGCCCACCAGAAGTGTCTTCTCAAGTGATGACGAAGGTATCTGATAGTTCTGACCTATGAAAGTGAAGACGAAATAGACCAGTACGAGGGCGTAGACAATGGCGTCGACCCAACTCATCACAGTTCTCACGGCGGGATTCTTTGACTTCTTCCACCACGTCAGGGGGATATATCCTGTGATATAAATGTCAAAGAGGAGGAGCCACGCGAGGGCTACCCACCAGTTACCCAGCCAGATCACCCATAGGAAAAAGATTAGTGAAACTATGCCGAAACGGATCCAGCGTGTCTTGCGGGTGGATCGCACGCGCTCCAGGAAGTCGTCTGTAAAACTCTTCTTTACCTCCTTATTATTAACGTCAGTGTTCTGCTCAGGTGTCATTTTATAATCTCCTCCATCATCTGGTCAATGGTATAAATCCCCTTCTTGCCGGCCAGCCATTCGGCTGCCATGACGGCGCCGAGAGCGAACCCGTCACGCGATTTGGCGGAATGTTCTATGGTGATCACATCGACGGGTGAATCCCATTTTATCGTGTGTATGCCCGGCACCTCGCCGTTGCGTAGTGCAAGGATCGGGAGGACGTCATCTGCCACATTGTCAAGTTCTTTCCCGGCGGCTTCAAGCTGTGCTTTCTTCTCTTCCGGAGTAGCGTTGGCCCAGACGATACCTGTATCTTTCCATGATTTCAGTCGGGAGTCCTCCTCTATGATTCCCTCGGCGAGGGTGATGGCTGTGCCTGACGGGTGGTCAAGCTTGTGGACGTGGTGTACCTCGGTCATCGTCGGGCGATACTGGGGCAGGTGAGCCATTATGGATGCAAGGCGGCGAGAGATGATGTTGAAGACATTTACGCCGATACTGAAGTTGCTTGACGCGAGTAGGGCGCCTCCGGCAGCGGTTACGGCCCGGTCCACCTCTTCCTTGCGTGCAGCCCATCCGGTGGAGCCGCAGACGACGGGGACGCCGCGCTCCGTAGCCCTGATGACATTGGCCGGCGCGGTGGCGGGGGTGGTGAACTCAATGGCGACATCGGCTGTCGCAAAAGCGTCGCCGAGCATGTCGTCGACATTTTCGGCATCTATTATTGCCACGATCTCATGGCCTCTTTCGATGGCTATGCGCTCAATGGCATGGCCCATTTTCCCGTATCCGATAATTGCTATTTTCATATCAAGGGCAAAATTACAAAAAAAACTCTTAGTAGACTCGATTTTCGCTTTTGTTAATATTTATTGCGCTAAATCCATGAGGGTTATCTATGATTTCTACTCTACGGATACTGATGAAAACACATCGAGAATGTTAAAATGTGGGGATGAGTGAAAACAATAATTTACATAAATTCACAATATGGATTTGCCTCGAAAAATTGTTTGGATATTTTAGGAAAATTTTGCATTAAGGAGTAATATGCTGTTTAATAGCCGTTTGGCTTTTTGTATTTTCCTGCATTCTGTCATGCTTAGTAGTTTTGACGGATGAAAAGTTTGGTTAAAATATTCAGAATGACTATCTTTGAAAAGTTTAGAATTTTAAGTGCAAACAATCGTTAAAACCATGGAGCAAACTCTTGTAATTTTTAAGCCGTCCTCTATCCAGCGTGGTCTGGTTGGAGCTGTCCTTTCGCGTTTTGAGCGGAAGGGACTCACCATCACCGGCATGAAAATGATGCAGCTTGACGAGACTATCCTTCGCGAGCACTATGCTCATCTGGTTGACCGACCTTTCTTCCCCGAACTTGTCTCATCGATGACGGCAACCCCCGTCATTGTGATGTGTCTTCGCGGCGTTCAGGCCATCAGTGTGGTTCGCTCTCTGACAGGTGCCACCAATGGCCGCGAAGCAGCTCCCGGCACCATCCGCGGTGACTTCGCCATGTCCAATCAGGAGAACATCATCCATGCTTCGGCCAACGCTGACGATGCCGCCGTGGAGCTCAAGAGATTCTTCCGCCCCGGGGAGATTTTCGATTACAATCCTGTCGCCCTTCGCTTCATCAATGAGCCGGGTGAACTTGCCTTGTGATCCGATTAGTATTACCTGAAATCCTATCTACCGTCCTCAAAGCATAGCAAAAATATAACAGAAAGTCTAATGAATTTCTCAGTAAAAATCCTTCTCTCCGCAGCTCTCCTCGCTTCGACCCTCTCTTTCTCAACACAGGCCCAGCGCCGACTCCCTGCATCTCATTCCCGCGAGCACAACACCCTGCTCGCCAATCAGAAGCCCTCGATCAACCCCTTCAAGATCGAGAACAATAACATCCTCCTCGACCAGATTCGTGAACGTGAACAGGCTGATATTGCCACCGATGCCGAGATCTACTCCAAGTTCTGGGCTTCGGAGCGTGTAAACCCCTACGGGACTGCCGTCACCATCCCCGAGCATAAGAATATCGATGTCAGTGAGTATGTTCCCCCGGTGAGAGGTATCGTGACCTCCGGCTACGGTTATCGCCCCCGTTTCCGCCGCATGCACTACGGCGTTGACATGAACCTCCATGTAGGTGATACCGTTCGCGCAGCATTCTCGGGAAAGGTCCGTCTCACCAAGTATGAGGCCCGCGGCTATGGCTACTATGTCGTTATGCGTCATGACAACGGAATGGAGACCGTCTACGGTCACCTCTCCCGTTTCCTTGTGAAACCCAATCAGGTCGTTAAGGCCGGCGATCCTATTGCGCTCGGTGGTAACACCGGACGTTCCACCGGTCCTCACCTCCACTTCGAGACCCGTTATCTCGGTATCGCCATCAATCCCGCCGCTATCATAGATTTTGATAACCGCGTGGTCCACAAGGATATCTTCGCGTTTGACAAGACTACATACAGCAAGCCCCAGAAATATGCTCCTGCAAAGCGCACCACCACTAAAGCTCGTAAAGGCCGCGCTTTTGCAAGCAAAGGCAAGGCTAAGACAGGCGCATCCAAGAGCAAAATCCGCAAGAAGAAATAAGATACCCTGCATTTATTTTAAATGCACTTATTTTAAATAGGTGCTCTTAGGGAATAACTCGTACTTCGGATTAATCCGTGTTGGGTAGCAACTCTTTCAATCATATCTTTATGGTAAAACGTCTGTCTTTGATAAGCGTGCTGTTCTTGGCGATTTTTTCCCTCCCAAGTTGCAGTGATGATGATGGAATAAGTGATTCCTATTATCGGAATGGCGAGGAAAAGGTGGGATTGAAGCCCGTCGAAGACAAGTTCTATATCGCATTCAGAGCTGAGGATGAGGCTGAGATAGAGAGTGCGCTTGCTGATGTCGGACTTTCAATGATGATTCTCAATCAGGGAAAGACATTCTCTTTCCTCGAAAGAGATGAAGATGGAAAGTCTTATTCAGGAGAATACAAGGATGCCTATTTGGACGGTGATTATAGGCTTATAAAAGAAGTCCTGAACCGTACGTTCTACTGGTCCTGCCGATATACATTAGTGGACGAAAAACATACTACTGACGTTGCCCCCACTTTCCAATTCTACGGAGTTCCTAAGGATGGGGTGGATGTAGATGAGTTGAAAAAGTTCGCTGAAAGGAACAATGTGGTCTTTCTTGGAGATAGCTCTTTATCGCCACTTAACGGGGCCTTCCTTTTCGCATGTACCCGGCAATCAAAGGGCAATTCTGTCGAAATGGTCAATCTTTTATATGATAGTGGATTGTGTCGCGATGCCGCTCCTTTCATGTTCGGCACGGCATGGCCATTAAACTGAGATTTCATTCATATAGCAGTAAACCTACCGCTCGGTTGTCCTGAGTGTAGTATAATGGAAAAAACAACGGGCCCGTCGTCTCGACGAGCCCGTTGTTTTTACCTTAAATCTAATACCATGAAAACACAGTGCAAATATTGTAACTTTGTCTTTATAACTTTTGGAGCGGGAACTTTGTTCGGAAGATAATGCCGATTTAACATATGTTAACTAAGCAAAAGAAAAAAAAGTAGTAATTTAGCGTCCTAAAGGATAATTACAAAGGAAAAAGTAATATGAACGCACGAATCTTAGCCATAGATGACGAAGAGTCGATCTGTGAAATTGTCCGATATAATCTCTCGAAGGAGGGGCATGAAGTAGATACCGCCTACAGTGCCGAGGAAGCCCTCGAGATGGATCTCACGAAATATGACCTCTTCATTGTTGACATAATGATGGAGGCGATGAGCGGTTTTGATTTTGCAAAACGTCTTCGCAGTAACGAGAAGACCCAGAATGTACCCATCATTTTCTGCTCGGCACTCAATGGCGAGGACGATACAGTGATGGGGCTCAATATCGGCGCCGACGACTATGTCACCAAGCCTTTCAAGATGAGCGAACTCATCGCGAGGGTCAACGCCGTGCTCCGTCGAGCCGAGTTTGCCCGCAAAGCTGCTGAGGCTGCCGCCAAAGCGGTTGCTCCCGCCCACACCGAGGCTCTCGAGCAGACCATCACTTACGAGGGGCTTACTCTCGACCCCAACAGTAAGGAGTGTCATGTAGATGGCCGCGAGGTCTCGCTCACCAAGACCGAGTTTGAGCTCCTTGAGTTTTTCCTCACCCATCGTAACCGCATCTATTCCCGCGAAGAGCTCATCCGCCGCGTGTGGGCAAATGATGTGATCGTCACCAACCGCACTATCGACACTAATATCACCCGTCTTCGCAAGAAGATCGAGCCTTACGGTAACAATATAGAGACCCGTCTCGGATTCGGATATGGCTTTAAGGAGAAGGCTTAACTTCCACTGGCAGCTCTTTCTCCCCATCGCACTCTGCCAGTGCATAGTGTTCGCATTCATCATCTGGTATCAGTTCAAGCGTGAGGCTGACTATCGTGCCGAGATCCTCACCCAGCAGCTTGACCTGATAAATCATCGTGTGCTCCGCGCCTACGAGGAGGACCAGACTCTCCGCCCGTTCAATTCATTCATTGCATCCTATTTCGAGGGCTCCAGATTTGACGGTGTCCGCACCTCGGTCTACAATAAGAGTGACGGAATGCTCCGCTATTCGCTCGGTATCCCCATCCCGTTCAATAGCGATCAGCTAAATGTCGTCAAAGTGATCGAGGCGGACAATTCTCCGCGAAAGATCGTCCGCGACTCCGAGGGACAGCTTTATCTCCTGTCCTCCAATTATAGCGCCGACGATCAGGTGAAGGTGATAACCGCCCTCCCTTATGATACGGAAGTCGATGACGCTATCGAGATCGACACTACGGTCTGGCTGATCATTCTCTCCTGTATGGCCGCCACTTTGTTGGTGTCCTACTATTTCACCCGTATGCTCACCCGTAGTGTCACCCTGCTCAAGGACTTCGCCTATCGCGCCTCCACTGGCGGCCGCTTCACCGGTGTCGACAAATTCCCGCGCAATGAGCTGGGTGATATCTCCCGTGAAATTGTCAATCTCTACCGCGAGCGTGACCGGGCCATCGAGCTCATCAAGAAAGAGCGTAAGGTCACGATCCATGCCATAGAGGAAAAGGCGAGGGTGACACGCCAGATGACCAACAATATCAACCACGAGATCAAGACCCCGGTCGGTATCATCCGCGGCTATCTGGAGACTATCCTCGGAGATCCCACCATGGATGAAGCCACGCGTACACGATTCCTTGAGCGCATGCTCTCCAACGTGGAGCGTCTCACCGGTCTCCTCAATGAGGTCTCAACCATGACGCGCCTCGAGAACGGATCCGATAAGATATCGGTGAGCAAGGTGGACATGTATGACCTCGTCTACCAGATCGACTATGATATGCCGGCCAACAATATCGCTGGCTCCATGGAGTTCACTTTCGATATTCCCATGGAGTGTTACGTCGCCGGTAACTTCGGTCTGCTTCACGGCATGATCTGCGGTCTCATCCGCAACTCGGCCATGTATTCCGGCGGCACGAAGATAGGCCTGCGCCTAATCTCCGAAAGCGAGCGCTTCTACGTGTTCTCCTACTATGACAACGGGTGCGGTGTCCCCGAAGAACACATCCCTCATCTCTTCGAGCGCTTCTATAGAGTCGATACCGGACGTTCGCGCAAACAGGGCGGCACAGGACTTGGTCTCCCGATCGTCCGCGGCACCATCATGACTCACGGTGGTACTATCTCCGTGCACAACCGCTCCACCGGAGGCCTTGAATTCATCTTCTCCCTGCCCAAATGGCATGGAGACGATGTCTGATATCCCTGCCTCCTGCGTAGGGCGAGTGTCGCGAACATTCCTCCCTCCCTCGTGTTTCTAATTAAGAGAACCGCCTGATGGTTCTCCTTCAGAAAATCCTCTCAATTATGGAAAGTCTCAAGGTAAAGATAATCAATGAGTCGGGTTATGATCTCCCGACCTACGAGACACCTCTGTCCGCCGGTATGGATATCCATGCGTGTCTCGACTCACCCATCGTGCTTCAACCTCTTCAGCGCGCTCTGATCCCCACCGGACTGCGTCTTCAGCTTCCCCGTGGCTACGAGTGCCAGATCCGTCCCCGCTCCGGCCTGGCCCTGAAGCATGGCATTTCCATTGTCAACACACCCGGCACAGTGGATGCTGATTACCGCGGTGACATAGGCGTTGTGCTCATCAACCTCTCCAATGAACCCTTCACCGTCAATCCCGGCGAACGCATCGCCCAGATGGTCATAAAGGAATTTGTCCATGTGGAGTGGGAGCCGGTCAAGAGACTTGACGAGACTAAGCGTGGCGACGGAGCCTTCGGCCATACAGGTCTTGAATAGTCAGGCGCGTGTTACATAATACTCCATCTCTTTCCCTCCTCCGCATTTGATGAAAAGACTCCCTATACTCTTCACCATTCTGGCGCTTGCGGCGTCGCTCTTCGTCTCGGCCAGGTCCGGCCAGAAATCCGGCAGGGCAGAGGATAAGGCCAAGGCAGACTACATCTTCCTTGAAGCTCTGCGTGCCCGCTCGCAGGGAAATCCCGATGCTTCTTTCGAGCTGTTGCGTCGTGCCCATGAGCTGGATCCGTCCGACACAGAGACGGGTATGGAGCTGGCTTACTATCTGTTGACCCTCGCCCGCCAGGACACAGCCAATGCCCATAAGGCCCTCACCCTCATGGGAAGGTATTGGGAAGAGAACCCCGAGGACTATTACGCCGGAGTGCGCTACGGCCTGCTCAATGATAATCTCGGGTTCAGTGAAGAGAGTCGGAGGGTGTGGAACAAACTTCACGATCTCCATCCCGATAAGGTCGAGCTCACCTACCGCCTGGCCGATATGCTGGCTCATGGTGATGCTGCCGACCGCGAGCGCTCCATCGCAATTTACGATTCCGTCGAGCTCGCTGAGGGCCCGAGCATCTACCTGTCGGGCAAGAAGATACAGGTGCTGATGATTGAGAACGATACGCTTGCTGTCATCTCCGAGGCCGACCGTCTCCGTCAGGCCCGCCCTGCCGACATTGACTTCCAGGTATTCTCGGGTGATGTCTATTCCCTCATGGGGCGTCCCGGTGAAGCTCTTGCCTTTTACGATCGGGCCGTTGAGCTCGACCCGTCCAACGGCTATGCCCGCTATGCCAAGGCCCAATACTATAAGGAGATGGGTGATTCCGCCGGCTTCGACCGCGAAATTTTCGTGGCTCTTCGTCAGAACAGCCTTGATGTCGACACGAAGCTCGTGCTTCTTCGCAGTTATATCACGGAGATGATTTCCGACTCGGTCCAGCAGCCCCGCATCCGCGAGCTTTTCGACACACTGCTGGTGGTCAATCCTCTCGAGCATGATATCCACGACCTCTATTCCCGCTTTTTGGTCACCGTGCGTGACTACAAAGGCGCTTCCGAACAGTTTGAGCAGACCCTCGGTCTCGATCCTGCCGATCCTGAGGGGTGGGAGATGCTCGCGTCACTTTATCTCCAGACCGAGGATTACGACAAGGCCTCTGGCGCCATCCTCCGCTCTTTCCGCTATTATCCTGATAATCCCCGCCAGCATCTCATGCTTGGATCCATCTATGCTCAGGAGGATAAGACTTCCGAGGCCCTCGGGGAGTTTGACAAAGCTCTTGAGCTGACCCCGGATGACGATGTAGTGACCCTCTCGCGCATATATTGCTCCCTCGGGGATGCTCTTTACCGCAACCAGCAGGCCGACAGCGCTTTTGTCTATTACCGCAAGGCTATTCTCTATGATCCCACCAATACCCTTGCCATGAACAATGCCGCCTATTTCATGGCATGCGAGGGGCAGGATCTTGACGAGGCTCTCCGCTTGATAGAAAAGGTGATGGCCGTAGAGAACGACAATCCCACCTCACTTGACACCTATGCCTGGGTGCTCTTCCGCCGGAAGGATTACGAGAAGGCCCGCGAGATAATGGACAAGGTGCTCGAGATGGAACCCGACGGTTCGTCGGCCGATGTCTATGATCATGCGGGTGACATTTATTTCATGGATGGTGAGCCCCGGAAGGCTTTGGAGTTCTGGAAGAAGGCTCTCACGCTTGATCCCGACAATAAAAAGATCAAGCAGAAGGTACAGGAAAAATGTTTGGTCAAGGAATGATGGGGAAGACGTTGAGAATATTGTTGGTGGCAGTCGTGATGCTCGGCATCTGGTCATGCTCATCATCCCGGCGCGCCGGAGGAAAAAAGTCGGAACCGACAGGCGATGTTGCTGCCCTACTCCCGGTGTTGGCCGACAAGGGCAACTGGCAGACGATGAAGATTCCCGTCAATGTCAACCTTCGGGAGCCTGTTTCAGCCCGGATCAACGGCACCATGACTCTTGTGAGAGGGAAAGAGATACGCATGTCCTTCCGATTCTTCGGTATGGAGGTTGCAGCCGCCAGTGTGACCGATGATTCCATCAAGGCCTATGTCAAGGTCAAGAAAATTTATCTCTCGGAGAGCCTATCGTCGTTGCTTGGAGGATTTCCGGTTACGGTCGACAATATCCAGTCACTGCTGCTGGGCAGGTTATTTCAACCCGGCAGTTCTTCACCCGAATATAAGATATGTGTCATTTCAGGCGAGACCTCGTCGGAATTTATCGTGGAGCCGCCCGAGCCTCTCCGCGGACTCGAATGTCTCTTCACGGCTCAGACTGATCCGGCCCTGATCCGCTCTCTCAGTGTGTCCTATCCCGGAGGATATAACGCTGCCGCCTCTTACTCGTATGCCCGCGATTTCCGGGGAGCATTCCCCGACGACCTATCCCTGACCGGGAGGCGCGGAGGGATGACTTTCGATTTCCGCCTCGGATACTCCACCGGGAGCATAGACCGCTCGGCCTCCTCGCCCGCTCCATTCTCGATTCCGTCCGGCTATTCCCGTGTCCCCCTATCATCACTTGTGAGACTTCTTGACAATCTGTAAAAAGTGAGTTACGCATTTCTGAGATTCTTCCGTTTTGCCCGAGTGGCTTTCATCCTGCTTCCGGCTCTGCTTTTGACGAGCGTGGATGCCGGTGCCCGCCAGACGCGAAAGAAAACCGTGAAACAGACGAGACAGACTTCTGCCCCGGCCCGCTCCATGGAGACCGTCAAGAAAGAACAGGATGCGGCTCGTCTGAAGATCTCAGAGACATCCACACGTATCGAGACCACAGGGGTTGAACTGCGTCGGCAACTCAATCGCCTGAACACCATCAACGCCGACATGGAGACCACGAGTGCCGACGTGGACCGTCTGCGTACACATATCGACTCCATCGGCTCCCATATCACCGCGACTTCCGACTCCATCGCCATTCTCGAGCGCGATCTCGAAAGTCTCCGTCAGGCCTATGCTCAAGCCCTCCGCCGACTCCAGCCGGCAGCAGGCCACCTCAATAAACTCTCATTCATTTTCTCGGCCCGCAGTTTTGCCGAGGCCCGCGCCCGCATCCGCTATCTCAACCGGTTCGCCCGCTGGCGTGAGCGCAAGGCTGAGGATATCAATCTCGCTATCGACCGTATTGCCGAGCGGCGGCGCCATCTCACAGGGTTGCGTCACGCTCAGGATCGGGCTTACCGTCAGGCTGAGGATGCCCGGCAGAAACTTGTCCGCCAGCAGGAGGAATCCAAAAAGCTCGTCTCCTCGCTCCAATCCCGCAACAAGGAACTCCAGACCGAGCTGGCCAATCAGAAGCGAAAGGCTGCCGCCCTTGATAAGGAGCTCGATCGTCTCATTGCCGCCGAGCAGGCCAAGATAGCCCGTGAGGAAGCTGCCAGGAAGAAAGCCCAGGGTGGGGGTAAGTCCGGAGGCAACTCGTCGTCATCTACTCCCTCGTCCTCCTCTTCAGCGACAACGGCCGAGGAGCGCAGGGCTGCCGATACTGATCCCTCCGGTCTCTCCGGCTCTTTCGAGTCGTGCAAGGGACGCATGCTTTTCCCGGTGGCCGGAAGCTATAAGCTCATCCGCAAATTTGGCCGTCAGCCTCATCCTACACTCCCCCATGTGATGACCGACAATGCCGGTATTGATGTGGAAGTCTCGGGAGGCACTGCTGTCAGGGCCGTCTTCGGTGGCACGGTCTCGGCTATTTTCAAACAGGACGGCTTTAATTCCATCGTCATGCTCCGTCACGGCCGTTATCTCACGGTCTACGCCGGTCTCGGCTCTGTCGCGGTCCGCAAGGGTGAGACCGTCAAGGCCGGACAGACTCTCGGCTCGCTCTTCTCTGATCCCGCCAACTATGACAAGGGAACTCTTCACTTTGAGATACGTGACGAACGCCGTAAACTCAATCCTCTTCAATGGGTAAAATAAACAATATGCCCTCGTCAGGGGTTTTGTTTATAAACTTTGCTTTATGAAAACGTTTGAAGAACTCGGGGTGAGCGCCCCACTATGTAAGGCCGTGCAGGAACTCGGCTTTGAAAATCCGATGCCTATTCAGGAACGTGTGATCCCCCGCCTTCTTGGTGACGCACACGATATTATAGCACTTGCCCAGACCGGTACGGGCAAGACCGCCGCTTTTGGTCTGCCGGTGCTCCAGAGGGTGGACCCTGATGTCAGGAAGCCGCAGGCCCTGATCCTCGCCCCGACCCGCGAACTCTGTCTCCAGATCAGCGGAGATCTTGTCGACTTCTCCATCTATGAGCCGAAAGTCAAGGTGACTCCCGTCTATGGCGGATCAAGTATCGAGAGTCAGATCCGTGCGCTTCGCGGAGGCTCGCAGGTCATCGTGGCTACTCCGGGTAGACTGATCGACCTCATAAAGCGAGGTGTCGTGAAACTTGACGATGTCACGACCGTGGTTCTTGATGAGGCGGACGAGATGCTCAACATGGGCTTCCTTGACTCCATCGAGGAGATCCTCTCTCATGTCCCCGAGGACCGCAAGATGCTCCTCTTCTCTGCCACTATGCCTGAGGGAATCCTCAAGATAGCCAAGCGATATATGAAGGACTATGAGGAGATCGTGGTCGGTTCGCGCAACGAGGGTGCCGAGAATGTCCGCCACATATATTATATGGTGAATGCCCGTG
>CAZOOY010000031.1:0-16540 GCA_964581555.1 uncultured Staphylococcus sp. | reverse complement strand
AGCGTCTCCGTCACGCACGTGCCAACGGTGTTGAGAAGGTGCTCCTCAAGAATGGTGTTAACCCCTCACAGCTTGACGTAACTGTCAACAACGGTAACCTCAATGACATGGGTGAGAAGTTCGTTTCTCTCGACCGTGCCGTTACCATCAAGGCTAACAAGTAATTCCAGCCGGATATAAATTCCGGGAAAAGGACAAATTGAAAAATGTACCGTCCGTGGCCTCAGGCTGCGGACGGTTTCGTTTTACATCAAAGGAGAATCCGAGCTGAATTAGGAGTGGCGACTTCCCGGACGTCACCATCGCTCCTACAATCTTGACCAAAGTACGGTAGCATTACCAACGGTCCAAAGATAGTTTTAGGATTTCTCGGGATGCTTCAAATTATTCCGGAGGAATATTTAAATATTAGCCCGTGAATCCTTTCACGGGTATAATTTATATTATTTGGATACGATTCCGAATGGAATCATTAGGGGATCCACACCAATATGTTTATTTGGGAGCTATCTCTCTAATATAATATATAAGGTGCCAGATCAGTTAATTTTATCAGAGATTGATCAATGTTACGCGAATTTAAGCGTCCTAATGATTCCTTTCGGAATCTTTTGCGAGAAAAACAATTAGACCCGTGAAAGGATTCACGGGCTAATATTTAAGGATTCCTTCGGAATCCACAATTTGGCGAAAAGTCTCCTCGCAGGTAGTGAGACAGTCTCTACTTTGAGACAAAAATCTATGGTCCTTTGGAAAAGCTCCCGTACTCTGGTCGAATTGTACGCGCGAGGTTGACGGCTAGGAAGCCGAGCCGCCACTCCGATGAGATAGTTCGGAATATCCTTTGAAACAAAATCCTTTGGCTCCTTGGAAGAGCACCCGAGCTTTGGTCGAGCTGTACACGCGGGGTGGGACGGTTTGGAAGCCGCCACTCCGATGAGATAGTTCGGAATATCCTTTGAAACAAGATCCTTTGGCTCTTTGGAAGAGCTCCCGTACTTTGGTCGAGCTGTACACGCGGGAGGTGATGGCCGGGAAGCCACCACTCCTGATAGAACAGCTCGGAGGCTGGCTCTCCTTATTGGAAACGGTAGGTGATGGTGCCGGTCTGAGAGGCGGGAGCGTCGGTATCGACGGAGAATTTTGAAGCTTTGGCTGCGCGGATGCAGTGCTGACGTGTGGCTGCACTCGCTGCTGCAGCTCCTGTCCCGGAGGCGTAGGAGGCATCAGTCACGATGCCTTGACGATTTACGGATACGCGGATTGTCACCGTGCCGAGAGGTGCACGCGGTGGGGTGTCCCACGACGCCAGAGTGCGACCTTTGAGGTTGTAGCCCGGGGATCCTTTGGCTGCACCGAAGTCGGAGTTACCGTTAGGTGAGCCTGCTTTCCCTTGTCCATCGGATCCTGCGCCTGATTTGCCGAACTTCACCTTCTCGGCAATAGCCTGGCGGGTCTCCTCCTCGCGCTTAGCACGCTCGGCTGCTTCACGCTCAGCTTTTGACGGACCGGTAGGCTCGGTGGTTACCTTCTTTTCGGTTTTTGCAGGCGATGGACGCTCGGAGGTGATGACGGGTGCGGGAGTAGGGGAGGGGGTACCGGAGTTTTCGACAGATTCCACTTCAGGAACTGGCGCAGGTGCATCGGCATCGGCAGGAGCGCTCTCCCCATTGTTGGCTGCAAGCTCGGGATTATCGCCGATCATTACATATTCGCCTCCAAAAAGCACCTCGGAGGAATCCACAGGAGGCCACACACGCTGTGCCTCCTCGGCGGGGGAGTAGCGCAGGTAAAGTGACACAAGAATGACCACCACGAGCCCGTGGAAAAGGAGTGTGGCCACGACTGCCGTTATGCGACTTCTGCGATTATCCATCGGCGGGAAGAATTATTCTGGTTGAGCTGAGGTGGGAGCAGGTTTGGTGGCGAGTACCATCTTGAGGTTATTCTGGGCCCCGAGATCAAGCACTCTGACGAGAGCACCGTAGGTCACCTCTTCGTCGGCATAGACAGCGATAAACTGGTCGTCAGAGCCCGCTTCCGCAGCCACCTCGCGGGCTGAGAGGAGTGCGTTGGGGAGAATCTCGAGAGTGACCTCGGCCGGTTCCTCGCCTGCTACGGTAGAGACGTAGATCCGTTCGTCCTTATCTATGAAGACCCTGGTGGTAGGTTTCAGCGCGGTCTGATGGGAGCTCTCGGGGAGATTGACTTCAAGAGCAGTGGGGAAGACGAAAGTCGATGTCACCATGAAAAAGATGAGGAGCAGGAAGATGACGTCGGTCATCGACGCCATCGAGAAGATCTCGATCATCCGGTTCTGACGCTTGAGTGACATGGCTTAGGCGGGTTCGTTGAGAAGGTCCATGAACTCCATGGTCTTGGCTTCAAGGCTGTTCATCACCTTGTTGATGCGGGCCACGAGATAGTTGTAGGCGAAGAGGGCGATGATACCGACGATCAGACCGGCCACGGTGGTGACGAGGGCGGCGTAGATACCGTCGGCGAGGACAGCGATGTTTGCACTGCTGCCGGCCGAAGCCAGATTATAGAAGGCGTTGACCATACCTATCACAGTGCCGAGGAATCCGATCATAGGACCTCCGGCAGCAGTGGTGGCGAGCCAGGGGAGACCCTTCTCGAGACGGGCTATCTCCATGTTGCCGGTGTTCTCGATCGTGACGAGCACATCGTTCATCGGGCGGCCGATGCGGGAAATACCTTTGGAGATCAGACGGGCATAGGGGGTGTCGGTGCGTGCGCAGAGATTCTTGGCGCTCTCGATCTCGCCGTCGTGGATGTACTCCTTGATGCGTTTCATGAATGAAGCGTCGTCCTTGCGGGCGCGGGAGATCACGATGCAGCGTTCCACAAAGATGTAGATGCTGATGATGGAGAGGATGGCAAGAGGAATCATGATGAAACCTCCGCGCATGGTGAGATCCCAGACAGAGAGTTCGGCGGCAGCCTGGACTGCCTCAGGGCGGACTGTCTCCTCGGCGAGGACGGTCACTGCGCCGACGGTATCGGCTATTTGCTGCTGGAGCATAATGGAAATGGTGTGAGAAAGGGTGATAAAAAGATGAGGAAAATTTATTCCGGTCAGTGCTTGAGAGCTTCCCGGTAACGGCGGATAGTCTCTTCGAGCCCCAGATAGAGAGCATCACAGATGAGGGCATGACCTATGGACACCTCGCTCAGGCGGGGTATGTGACGGTGGAACCACTCGAGATTCTCAAGGTTGAGGTCGTGACCGGCGTTGACTCCGAGACCACACTTGAATGCGGTGGCTGCTGCCTCGACGAAAGGCGCCACGGCTCCCTCGGGATCGGTGGGGTAGAGGTCGGCATAAGGCTTGGTGTAAAGCTCCACCCGGTCGGCTCCCGTCTTGGCGGCAAGGCGGATGTTGTCAGGATCGGTCCCGACAAAGATTGAGGACCGGATTCCGGCCTCGCGGAGCTGCTCGACGATACCCGTGAGAAACTCCATGTTGCTCTCTACATCCCATCCTGCCGATGATGTGACGGCATCGGGCGCATCGGGCACGAGGGTCACCTGCTCGGGACGTACTCTGAGCACGAGCTCCATGAATTCAGGTGAGGGGTAGCCCTCGATGTTGAATTCCGTTTTCACCAGCGGACGCAGGCGGTAGACATCGTCGCGGCGGATGTGACGCTCGTCGGGGCGGGGATGGACGGTGATACCCTGCGCTCCAAAACGCTCGCAGTCCTTGGCCACCTCGAGAAGATCGGGGCGGTTTTCGTCGCGGGCATTGCGGATCGTGGCTACTTTATTGATATTTACACTGAGATTTGTCATCGTTAAATAATCCTTTTCGTCCCCTTGTGGGTTTTAATAAGTGATAGATTATTTGTAATTTTGTATCTGCATTGGAATACGGATTGCAAAATTACTCAGAAAAACGGAAAACAGAAAAAATTTGACGTCAAAAGAGAACATACGGTCCAACGATTTTATGCCGGCTATCCCTGCCGCCCCCTCCGTAGAGCGACTTTTCCCTCCCATGGCTGAGGCGTCCACTATCCTGCTGGCCTGTCTGCCGTCCGACTACAGCGCTTCGCGCATAGCCCGGGCCGTGGAGGACTGTGACGCACACCTGGTTAATCTCAATGTCACCACTGACGGTCAGATGCTCGACAACCGTGTGGTCTGTGAGGTGAGGGTTAGCCATCGCAATCCCTCGTCCGTCGTCCGCTCCCTTGAACGTTACGGTTACGAAGTCATTGACACTGACAGTCGGTCGCTTGCCGCTGATGCGATCAGCAGCGAGCGTCTTGCAGAACTATTACACTATCTCGAAATATGAAAATAGCGATCTTCGGCAAACGCCGTCAGAGCCATGAGGATCTGCCTCTCATCATGTCACTCTTTGACCTTCTGTCGGAGCGTGGAGTCTTTATCGCGGTCCAGCGTCACTTTTTCGAAGCTCTTGTCAAGGAGTTCAACGCTACTCCTCCGGCCGACGATGTCTTTGACGGAGATGAGTTTACCGCCGATGTGGCCATAAGTATAGGTGGTGACGGTACATTCTTGCGCACGGCCCGTTGGGTCGGAGCCAAGGAGATTCCTATCGTGGGTATCAATACGGGACACCTCGGATTCTTAGCCGAAGAGTCACTTCACGACGCCCACACCGTGGTGGAGAATCTTCTCTCGGGCGACTATTTCATTGAAGAGCGCTCATTGCTTGAGGTCCACGCCTCGGGCGACGGGCTGCGCCACCTCGTGTCAGGCTGGGCTTATGCCCTCAACGAGGTCGCCATCCTCCGTCGCGGCAATGCCTCGATGGTGAGTGTCCACACTTTCCTTGATGACATCGAGATAGCTTCCTATCAGGGTGACGGACTCATCATTTCCACCCCTACGGGATCCACTGCCTACAATCTTTCGGTGGGCGGTCCCATCGTCCAGCCCACCGCACCCTGTTTCGTCCTGTCCCCCATCGCTCCCCATGCCTTGACCATGCGTCCGCTTGTTGTCAGTGACAGCCATGAGATCAAGACGAGTGTGGAGTCGAGGGTCGACACCTACCGTGTCACTCTTGACGGGCAGGCCTTCATTCTCCCTATTGACGTGAGTCTGAGTGTGCGCCGTGCACCTTTTGTAGTCAAGGTGATCCACCGCAAGGGGCGCACCTTCGTCGACACCTTGAGCAGTAAGCTGCTCTGGGGTATTTCCAAGAGATAAAGCGTGGCATATAGAGAGATACTTCATCCTGAACTCGGACTGGTCAGGATCTCGATGAGGCGTAACGCCACACGTATTTCAGCCCGATTCCATGACGGGAAAGTACTCGTGATCGTCCCTCCCGATGTGGATGGCAACAGAGTCTATGCTGTCCTCGAAGATATGAAACCACGGTTGCTCGCGCGTAGGCCTGAAGTTACGTTTGAGATCGGACAAGTGATCGAAGTGGGTGATGGAATTCGTTTCCGTATCGAACGTCATGCTCCTCTCGGCGCGACGATAGACCTTGTCCGCCGGACGGACGGAGCGGCCGTGAGGCTTGGCGGGAAAGTGGATATCTCTGCGGCAGAGACTCCCGGCAGAATCAGCCGCCTGCTCATCCATGGTGCAAAGGTCTTCGCTCCCGAGCTCCTGTTGCCGCGGGCCCGTGAGATAGCCATGTCGCTGGGAGTGGCTCCGGCCTCATGGAGCATTTCCCGCGGTCACAAAGTGCTCGGTCACTGCTCGTCCCGTCGTGAGATAGCCCTCTCGTCCATCTGTATTTTTCTTCCCCGGGAGCTCAGGGACTATATAGTCTGTCATGAGCTCGCCCATCTTACCGAGATGAACCATTCTCCCCGCTTCCACCGCTTGTGCGACAGTTATCTGGGAGGACGCGAGGCTGAGCTTTCACGCCGTCTCGACAACTTCTGCTGGCCCATACTCAGATAATGTTGTAGAGTGTGGCGCAGCAGCTTTTCTCCGGGTGGATCAAATTATTCAGTCCCTATGGCTTGATTTGAAAAGTAAAGTTCGTATCTTTGTGGGAAAATAACACCATGTAAAAACTCCCCAAGTCATGCGACACATTTTTTACTTTAGTTTACTCCTCTCTGCGGCCGCACTGTCGGGCACTGTTTCTTCCTGCTCATCCAAGGCCGATAATGAAAAAGAAGTCTACATTTTCACAGGCCACAGGGAGCCAGCCCTTGACGGTCTCCACCTGCTCTACAGCTACGACGGCTACAAGTGGGACAGCATCCAGGGCTCATGGCTCACCCCTGAAATAGGGAATAAGAATCTCGAATACTACAATACCCACTCCAAGAAGATGGAGCAGGGTAAATATGCTCCGGCCTCGATGATGCGTGACCCCTCCATCGTCCAGGGACCCGACGGAACGTTCCATCTCGTCTGGACCCTTGCCTGGTCGGGAGAGAAAGCTTTCGGCTATGCGTCATCAAAGGATCTCATCAACTGGAGCGAGCAGCAGATAATCCCCGTGATGGAAGGCGTGGAGACGGACAATGTCTGGGCTCCCGAGATATTCTATGATGAGCCCCGCGAGCAGTATATGATCGTGTGGTCTTCATCCATCCCCGAAGAACAGTACACTACCGCCGATACCCTCGGCCAGAATGTGTGTCACCGCCTCTTCTATACCACCACCAAGGATTTCAAGACTTTCGAGCCTTACAAGCCCTTCTATGATCCGGGATTTAATTCCATAGACGGCTTCGTGGCCAAGACCGGCGACAGCGAGTACCAGCTTATTGTCAAGGATAACCGTAAGCCCGGCTACAGCGACCTCTTCTGCGTGAGTGCCACTGATCCCGAGGGCCCCTATTCCGACCCGAGCGAAAAATTTGCCCCCACCTATTCCGAGGGAGCCTGTGCCATAAAGGTAGGTGATGAGTGGCTCATTTATTTCGACGTGTATCGTCAGGCCCGCTTCGGAGCCGTCTCGACCAAGGATTTCAAGACCTTTACTCCTATCGACGACCGTATCTCAGTGCCTGCCGGACATAAACACGGCACTATCATCAAGGTGAAGGAGTCAGTCCTGAACAAACTGAAAGAGGAAGAGAAGCGCCGCTACGGAGAGAAGGAATAACTTCCCTCCCCCATTCTCACGAACGATATCACACGCCCGCTGCCCCACCCGGATAATTGATGAAGACGAGGTAGGTGCCGCGGGCGTGGATTGTAAACCGGTCTCCTGTCGTCTCGTTGAGAGTCCCCTGCCACCAGTTATCAAAATCCCTGAGCGGATAGTGCAGCCCCTCCCCGCTGATACCTGTGGCCCCGAAATTGAAGACAGATATCTGCGTGCCTGCCGGAACATGGAATGTAGCGTCGTCAGTCACCGGGATGAACACTCCGTAGTCAGTGTAAATCCTTGCTTCAATCCCTCGGCGGTGATAATCCACGAGCAGGCTTATGTTGCCGAGTGTGTGATCTTCGCGCATACCTGTCGCGGCAAGAATGGCGATCGGAGTCAGCCCGCGGGCCGTCAGATACTTCACTGATTTCGTCTGGTCGTTGGTCTCCTGATCGGGAAAGTGTCTTATGATGGCGGCATAACGTTGTTTTATTTCGTCGGAGAGAGAATCGCAGTCTCCGACGATGCGCCAGGGAATTCCCTGATTAGCGATATATCGGTCTGCCGCACCATCGCAGCAGACCACGTGGCTGCATCCCTTCAGCCACGAGAGGGGAACAGGTGATACGGGGAAGTCTCCGGCATCTATGATAACTGAACGTGGAGAGAAGTCGGTGATGGAATTCATGATTGTTGTTTGATGATTCTGAGCCATTTGCGATAGCCGAAGAAGGCGATCACGGCATAGAGGGCGTAGAGCCCCGAAGTGAATGGCAGTCCTTTATAAATATAAAGCGCGGAGCTTGCGACATCGACTGCTATCCATACGAGCCATTGCTCGGCGTATTTGCGGGCCAGCATCCACATGGCCACGATGCTGAGCGAAGTAGTGAAACTGTCGGCAAGCGGCACCGTGCTGTCCGTGAACCGGGTCAGGATCCATGCTATCACCACGAAAAGAAGCGCCGTGATCGCTATGAGACGCGGATAGATTGCTGCCGGAGTGTGATGGAGCTGAGGGGGAAGGGCGGAGTCGGTCCGGGCGGCTTGCCGTCGGTGAGTGGCCAGCCAGCAGACCAGTCCGTATAGGGAGGCAAGGAGATAGTAGACGCTGATTCCGAAGTCGGCATATAGCCCGGCCTCATAATAGACGGGCAGATATATCGCCGGCATGATCACTCCGGCCACCCAAAGCCAGATGCTTGCCTTGTATTCCAGCCATAGATATAGGAGTCCGACGGCTGTACCTAAGATTTCAAGATAGTTCATCGGGTGCAAAGGTAGCAAATCTCCTCGTTATTTCCCTGCAGCTATCTCTTCGGGAGTAGGAGCCGGGGAGGCGGGATTCACGGCGAATACATAGTAATTGCGCTTGTAGAGAGCCCATGCGAGGATCACACAGACCACTGCGCCGCTGAAGATGAACTCAAATGTCGGAAGGGTGGAGTGGAAGATGTGGCGGGCGGCACTGTCGACAAACGGCACCATCATGATGGAGACATAGTTGGCGGAGAGCACGTAACCGAAATAGCGGGTGCTGAGTTTCCGGTTAGGCGCTACGTAGGTTGTCTTGTTGTAGATGATGGGCTGTATCACGCCGTAGCCGAAACCGGTCACAAGTGACGAGATGGTGTAGATCCAGAAGTTGTGGGTGAAACCGATGCCGAAGAGACCTGCGGCGCAGAGCGCGAGACAGATGAACATGGTGTAACGCCCGAAGATTCTTTTCAGAGGCGAGACGATGGCACCGCAGACGGCACACATCAGATAATACATTGCGGTCACGACGCCTACCTCGGTAGTATTCATCCCGAAGTGCTCCATGCAGAAAGGAGCATAGTAGGAAATGGAGGTTGTGGCATAGGTGAGGAACATGTAGAGGCAGATGAGGCTCACGAGCATCCATGCCGAGCGGCTTCCCTGGAAGTGATAGGGAGCATCTGGGTCGCTCTTCTTCTCGGATGATGGAGCGGATGCGTTCTGATTCAGGACGCGGTGACGGTTGACGTAGCTCTGAGTCATGAAGGGGACCAGAAGCAACGGAATGAGTGGTGTGAGGTAGACCACGAATGCCGCATGCCAATGTTCGGCTGCAACGATGCCTACATAGATATTTGCCACGATAACCATGGCATTGGAGGTGGTCGATTTTAATCCGAGGTCAGCCTGACGGGAACTGCCCATGAACCATTCGGAGATGTAGCCGGCAGCGATGGGGACGACCAGTCCGCATCCCACACCCACGAGACATCCCAGAATGATGAGGGCCACCATGCTGTTGGCGAAGAAGCATCCGATGCCTGCAAGGAGGAAGATGACCAATCCGCTTGTCAGCACGGCTGTCTGCCTTGAGGGAGTCGATATCCTGCCGGCTATGAGTACCACAGGGATCATGAACAGATTGGGGAGGGAGGTGACGAGCTGAGCCTCCATCTCGGAGGAATGAAATATATCGCGAAGTTTTCCGAGCATTGGCGATACTGCCAGACCCGGCATGTTGATGGTCAGCGATATTGACAGGATGGCAAGAAGAGTGATGAGTGGCATCTTGCCGTTGCCGGCATTGACATATTTCATAGTTGACCTGGATTTAGGATGAAAACGTGAAATCTCGATTGACGCAGAGTGAAGTTATCTCCGCGTCAGTGATATAATTAGAACTTAATCCGGCTGGAAAAAGTTGAGCCATGGGGTATTTAAATCATGCATTATGTGACTTTTTTATATAAAAACCTCCTTTCTTTAGCAAAAGGATGTCTTTAATTTGTGTTTTACAACATATTTTTATATTTTTGCGGGAACTTTCTATAAATTTACTCACATAAGGGTGATTTATTGAAAAATTCGTTAGAAAGATTTTCCCATGGACAGAAATATGAAACATCCCTTCCGGAGTTCGGCCAGCACAGAAGGCCGGCGCATGGCCGGCGCGAGAGCCCTCTGGCGTGCAAACGGCATGAAGGAGGAGCAGTTTGGCAAGCCTATCATAGCCGTTGTCAATTCTTTCACCCAGTTCGTTCCCGGTCACACTCATCTTCATGAGATCGGACAGATGGTGAAGGATGAGATCGAGAAGCAGGGATGCTTCGCGGCCGAGTTCAACACCATCGCTATCGACGATGGTATCGCCATGGGGCATGACGGAATGCTCTACTCTCTCCCGTCGCGCGACTTGATAGCCGACTCGATCGAGTATATGGTCAACGCCCACAAGGCCGACGCCATGGTGTGCATCTCCAACTGTGACAAGGTGACTCCCGGTATGCTTATGGCAGCCATGCGTCTCAACATTCCCGCAATCTTCGTCTCCGGCGGTCCCATGGAAGCCGGTCGCGTGGAGGGTCGTGACGTGGATCTGATAGATATCATGATCGAGAGCGCCGATGACAGTGTCTCGGATCATCGTGTGAAACTTCTCGAGGAGAAGGGTTGTCCCACCTGCGGCTCATGCTCCGGCATGTTTACCGCCAACTCCATGAATTCCCTCAACGAAGCCATAGGTCTCGCCCTCCCGGGCAACGGCACCGTGGTGGCTACCCATATCAACCGCCGCGAACTCTTCAAGGAGGCTGCCCGCATGATCGTGGAGAACACCTGGGCCTATTATCGTGACGGTGACGAGAGTGTCCTCCCGCGCAGCATCGCTACCCGTGAGGCTATGCTCAACGCCATGACTCTTGACATCGCTATGGGTGGTTCCACCAACACTGTGCTCCATTTGCTGGCCGTGGCAAGCGAGGCCGGGGTGGATTTTACAATGGACGATATCGACCGCCTCTCCCGCAAGACTCCGGTGCTCTGCAAGGTGGCGCCCAACTCCCACTATCACATCCAGGATGTCAACCGTGCCGGTGGCATCCTCTCCATCATGAAGATTCTTGCCGAGGCCGGGCTGGTGGATGACACCGTCAGCCGTGTTGACCGTAAGACTCTGCGTGAGGCGATGGATGAATGGGCTGTCGGCGGCAAGCATTTCTCCGACAAAGCCGACGAGCTCTGGAAGAGCGCGCCCGGCATGAAACGTACCACCGAGTTGGGAAAACAGATGAGTTATTACTCCGAGCTGGACACCGACCGCACCTCCGGATGCATCCGTGACATGGAACATGCCTACGTGAAGGATGGGGGGCTGGCAGTGCTCAAGGGCAACATCGCGCTTGACGGTTGTGTCGTCAAGACTGCCGGTGTAGACGAGAGTATCTTCCGTTTTTCCGGCCCTGCAAAAGTATTTACTTCCCAGGAGGAGGCTGTGGATGGAATCCTGCGTGATCAGGTGAAGAGCGGCGATGTGGTCGTTATCACTCACGAGGGCCCCAAGGGAGGTCCCGGTATGCAGGAGATGCTTTATCCCACCTCTTACATAAAGAGCAAGCACCTCGGCAAAGAGTGTGCGCTCATCACCGACGGACGTTTCTCGGGTGGAACGTCGGGTCTCTCCATCGGACATATTTCTCCTGAAGCGGCGGCCGGCGGTAACATCGGTCTGGTTCGCGACGGCGATATTATCGACATAGATATCCCGGGCCGTTCCATCAATGTGCGCCTGAGCGATGAGGAGCTTGCTGTCCGCCGGGCCGAGGAGGAGACTCACGGCAAGGAGGCGTTTACTCCACGCGGACGCAACCGCACTGTCAGCAGAGCTCTTCAGGCTTACGCGTCAATGGTCACGTCGGCCGATAAGGGTGGAGTAAGAAAACTATAAGTATATGTTCATCATGCTTGACCCGATGGCATGATGATCCCTCGCTTACTTTCGCCTTCGGCAATTCCAATAGGTTCCAACCGTAATTAATAGCGCAAAATATGAGTTTGTGTCATCACAATCGACAGTGAGATTCACTACGGATAGATCATGACACAGCTACATTTTAAATCCAAATAGTATGAGTGAAAAGATCAAAGGTTCTGACGCGATGTGCCGGGCTCTGCTCGCCGAGGGGGTCGATACGATATTCGGCTACCCCGGGGGACAGATAATGGCGTTCTATGACACGCTCTACGGTTATCAGGATCGGCTGCATCACATTCTCACCCGTCACGAACAGGGTGCTGTCCATGCCGCTCAGGGCTATGCCCGCGCTTCCGGGCGAGTGGGTGTCGTCACTGTCACTTCCGGCCCTGCAGCTACGAATGTCATCACCGGTATCAGTGATGCGTTGACCGATTCCACCCCTCTCGTGGTCATTACTGGACAGGTGGCGGTGGCCTCGCTCGGGACAGAAGCTTTTCAGGAGACTGATGTCATGGGTATCACCCAGCCCATCACCAAATGGTCCTACCAGATACGTAGCGCCGAGGAGATCCCCTGGGCGGTAGCCCGTGCGTTCTATCTCGCGTCCACCGGCCGTCCGGGTCCTGTGGTGCTTGATTTCACCAAGGATGCACAGGTGGGAGAGATGGAATGGAATTATAAGGCTGTCAACTACATCCGCAGCTACGATCCGGATCCCATACCTCAGCCCCAGACTATCCTTGACGCTGCCGCACTCATCAATCAGGCCAAGCGTCCCCTCCTGCTTGCCGGTCATGGAGTGCTCATCTCCGAAGCTGAGCAGGAACTGCTTGCTCTTGCTGAAAAGGCCGATATTCCGGTGGCTTCAACGCTTCTCGGACTTTCATCCGTGCCATCAGATCATCCTCTCAACAAGGGTATGCTCGGCATGCACGGCAACATCGCTCCCAACATCAAGACCAACGAGGCCGATGTGATCCTCGCCGTAGGCATGAGGTTCGACGACCGTGTCACCGGCCGGCTCGATGCTTATGCTCCACAGGCCAAGATAATCCATGTGGATATCGACAAGGCGGAGTTCAACAAGATCCTGCGCACACACATCCACATTCATTCCGATGCGCGTCGTGCGCTCGAGGCCCTGCTCCCTCATGTCAATAAGGCCGCCCACCGCGAATGGATCGAGTCATTCGATGAGCCGCGCCGGGTGGAGGAGGATGAGGTGATCCGTCAGGAACTCGAACCCGGCAATCTGCCAGACGGCAGGATGCGGATGGGGCAGGTGATCCGCAAGGTCTCGGAGGCGTCCGGCAACGAGGGTATCCTCGTCACTGACGTGGGTCAGAACCAGATGATGGCTGCCCGCTATTTCAAATACAACAATCCGAAGAGTGTGATAACCTCCGGCGGCCTCGGCACGATGGGATTCTGTCTGCCGGCGGCAATCGGCGCCAAGATCGGCGCTCCTGACCGTCAGGTGTTCGCATTCATGGGTGACGGCGGCTTCCAGATGACCATGCAGGAGCTCGGTACAATCATGGACTACCGCATACCGGTGAAGATGATCATACTCAACAATAACTTCCTCGGCAACGTCCGCCAGTGGCAGGAGCTCTTCTTCGGAAGCCGTTTCATGGCCACTCCGCTCCTGAATCCTGATTTCGCCATGGTCAGTCAGGCCTACGGTATCCGTGCCGAGGATGTCACCGATGCCTCTCAGCTCGACGATGCAATAGGTCGCCTCGTCTCCTCCGAGACCGCCTATATGCTCAATGTCAACATACAGCCCGAGGATATGGTCTTCCCGATGATCGCTCCCGGCGCGGCCGTGGACGATATCCTCCTTAACCGCACCAAAAAGTATCAGAAATCCTGAAGATTATGGACAACAAACTTTACACCATCTCAGTCTTCACCGAGAATCAGGTAGGTCTGCTCAACCGCCTTTCCATCATCTTCACGCGTCGCGGTCTCAACATTGAGAGTGTCTCGTCAAGCGCGAGCGCCATGCCCGGCATCCACAAGATGAATTTCACCCTCCACGGTGACCGTGTCACCCTCGAGAAGGTCATCGGCCAGATCGAGAAGTGCGTGGATGTGCTCCGTGCCTATCTTTATACCGATGAGGAGATCGTCTATCAGGAGATCGCGCTCTACAAGGTGCCCACCCTCCGCCTGCTTGACGAGCCTAATTTCGAGCGCATCATCCGCGACCACAATGCACGCATACTCGAGATCACGCGAGACTATACCGTGATCGAGAAGACCGGTCATGAGACGGAAACACAGGCGCTCTACGACCTCCTGCAGCAATACGATATCCAGCAGTTCATCCGTTCGGGCCGCATCTGTGTCACCAAATCCCCCACCGAGCATTTCACCCGTTATCTTGCCGAGCAGGAGGAACGCCGCCAACGCTCGGGATGCGATAATGAATTGTGAGCAGAAATGAGCATGGTTTTTGAAAATCCGTTTTATCTCACGGCAGCCGAGGTCAACTCGCAGTGCGAGATGCCCCTCTCTCGACTCGTCACTCTCGTCATCGACACGGCGACGGCCCATGCCAATCAGCTTGGCGCGGGTTATGACCGCATGATGGCCGAGAACATGTCGTGGGTGCTCTCGCGGTTGAGTGTGGATCTCGTCAGAATGCCGGCGGTCAACCATTCCTACAGAATCCTCACCTGGGTCGATTCACTTAACCGGCTCTACTCCGACCGTCTTTTTGAGCTTCAGGATGCTGAGCGCGATGAGACTATCGGCTGGATCCACACCACATGGATGGCGATCGATATGGACACGAGACATGCCGCTGATCTCACCCGTGTGACGGCGATATCCAACGCCGTGACCGAGCGCCGGTTTCTGGGGCAAAAGAGCGGGCGCCTCATGCCTCTCAAGGAGGCGGACGAGGAGATGACCTACCGTTTCAGAGTATCCGACATAGATGTCAACCGCCACGTCACCACACGACGCTACATAGATCTCATCACCGACATCTTCCCTCTCGAGCAGTACGTTGACCATCGCATCTCCCGATTCGAGATTGCATTCAAGCATGAGGCCCGCTATGACCAGACAGGTGTTACACGCCGGAAGAATGGGGAGGAAGAGATATATGATATCGAGACCTCTGTAGACGGGACAGTCTGCACCCTCGCCCGCTTACGCTTTGAAAAAAGATAAATCACATACTAAACAATACTAAATTATGGCAAAACTCAACTTTGGCGGTATTGAAGAAACCGTCGTGACACGCGAAGAGTTCCCTCTCGAGAAAGCACGTGAAGTCCTCAAGGACGAGACAATAGCCGTGATAGGCTACGGTGTCCAGGGTCCCGGTCAGGGCCTCGACCTCCGCGACAACGGGTTCAATGTTATCGTAGGCCAGCGTGAAGGCAAGACCTATGACAAGGCTGTGGCCGACGGATGGGTGCCCGGCGAGACCCTCTTCTCCATCGAGGAGGCCTGCAAGCGCGGCACCATTATCATGTGTCTTCTCAGCGATGCCGCCGTGATCTCCCAGTGGCCCGTCATCAAGAAGCACCTCACCCCCGGTAAGGCTCTCTATTTCAGCCACGGTTTCGCCATCAACTGGAGTGATCGCACCGGCGTGGTTCCTCCCGCTGATGTTGACGTCATCATGGTTGCTCCCAAGGGTTCCGGCACCATGCTCCGCGTTCTTTTCAAGGAGGGTAAAGGCACCAACTCCTCATTTGCCGTCTATCAGGATGCCACCGGCCGTGCCCTCGAGCGCACTCTTGCCCTCGGTATCGGCATCGGCTCCGGCTATCTCTTCGAGACCACTTTCCAGCGTGAGGCTGTCAGCGACCTCACCGGCGAGCGCGGCTCACTGATGGGCGCTATCCAGGGTCTGCTCCTGGCTCAGTATGAAGTGCTCCGTGAGAATGGTCACACTCCCTCCGAGGCTTTCAACGAGACCGTCGAGGAACTCACCCAGTCACTCATGCCCCTCTTCGCAGCCAAGGGTATGGACTGGATGTATGCCAACTGTTCCACCACCGCTCAGCGTGGTGCCCTCGACTGGATGGGTCCGTTCCACGATGCCATCAAGCCCGTGGTCCGTGACCTCTATGAGAGCGTTAAGACCGGTCGCGAGGCTCAGCGTTCCATCGACTCCAACACCCAGCCCGACTATCGCGAGAAGCTTGAGGAAGAACTCAAGGCACTCCGCGAAAGCGAGATGTGGCGCACCGGTGCCGTTGTCCGCACTCTCCGTCCCGAGAACTGCTGATCATCCCGATCTGACAAGATAATATAAAAAGTTTCGCCCGCGGTATCCGAGTAGATACCGCGGGCGAAATCTTCGAGTGACATACCGAGAATTTGTGCACCAACTTTGGCCAGAGGCGTGAATCTTATTTCAACAGTATCCTCATCAGCGAAAATAGTAATTTTATCTTCGTCCGCCAACCAGTCTCCCGATATAGTAATTTCACATAAATAGTGGTAATAATATACTGATGATTACTACTTATATGATGTTGTTGCGTTAATCATCTAAGCATACCGGCACAAGATATTATGCCGATACTTGCTATCTCACCAGAGATAGCAGAGTGGGGTGAAAGGAAGAGATTGAGTTCTTGATTTATGATCAATTGGTAAAAATCCAAAATAGTCTCAAAAAGGCATATAATTAAAAGATTATGAATATTTTTTTTAAAATTAATGTGAACGAGTATCAAATCTGTGTTGTGTCTAGGCTATAGGATAGGAGT
>CAZOOY010000030.1:0-16604 GCA_964581555.1 uncultured Staphylococcus sp. | reverse complement strand
GGGCTATGATGACGTGGTCAAGGACGTTGATGCCAAGGATTTTGGCTCCATCGCATATGCGGCGTGTGAGAGTGTCATCTTCTCCCGAGGGGCGCTTATTGCCCGAGGGGTGATTATGAACCAGTATTATACCCTCGGCGAGACAGTCGATTGCCCTCTTCAGAAGAAGTTTGACATCCACCACTGTTGCAGCGGTACCACCCTGAGAGATACATCTCTTGTAAGTGACGCGATTGGACCGGGAGAGCATCAGCACCCAGAATTCCTCGTATTCAAGCTCTGACAGGATGGGCTTCATGAGTGAGACCACATCGTGGCTCGACCTGATCTGCGGATCCACTCGGAGAGCCGCCTGTTCGCTGTTGCGGCGCCCGAGCTCAAAGGCCGCCGCAAGGCTCACGGCCTTGGCTGGACCGATCCCCTTGTATTTGCTCATCAGCTCGTTCATTGTCAGACGGGCGAGATGATCTATCCTCCCGTCGCAGTCGCGGAGGATGTTGCGCGAGAGATCCACCACGGACATGCCGGGGATTCCACCGCCGAAGATGATTGCCAGCAGTTCGGCATCGCTCAACGAGCGTATCCCGGTGGCCAGCGCTTTCTCACGGGGCTTGTCATCCTCTTTGAGATCGGTGATGCGTAGCGATGTGAAAACGTTCTCTTCCATGGTCGTCATGATCACTTGCCTTTACGCATACTTATCTCCTCATTTATGTCCCTTCCGCGTCCGAGCAGGATTTTGGTGAACCAAGCGCGGAGGAATCCCGTGCCGTAGCCCGTGATCTGAATCACGCTTGCGGGCACAGCCTTCATGGCTATGACAAGTGATCGGGTGGAGATGAGTGCCGTCACGAATATAGCTACGAGATAAAGTCCGAGAGGGAGAAACCACCATGGCGATACAAAGATCCCGAGCAGTACCATGACCACTCCTATTATCACGGCGAGGGCCGGGAGAGTGTGGACAAGTTTCATCGAACCGGGATAAAGAAGCTTGAGAGTGATGCGTGACATTCCGAACACATGGACCTGGCGGAAGAATTTCTTCAGGTCGATCCTTCTTTTATGATAGACGTAGGCCGGGCGGATGAGACCTATGGAGAAACCGGCATTGCGGATGCGGGTGCTCATGTCGATATCTTCCGAGAACATCTCGCGGAATCCACCGACTTTCCGGTAGACCTCGCGTGTGAAACCCATGTTGAATGTCCTGGGAGTGAATTTCTCAAGGCTCACCTTACCTCCGCGTATGCCTCCTGTGGTCAGAAATGAAGTCATGGCGTAATTGATGGCCTTCTGGGTGGTGGAGAAGGACTCATGCGCAGCGTCAGGCCCCCCGAAGGCATCCGTAGGAGCAGCTTCAAGTTCGCGGGTCAGAGTGGCGAAATAGTCGGACGGGATCACGCAGTCGCTGTCAAAGAAGATGAAACAGTCCCCATCCGCGTGTTCCATGCCGTAGTTGCGGGCTATGGATCGCCCCTCGTTATCCTTGTAGAAATACTTGGAGCGTACTTCCGGATAGCGTTTTACCGCTTCCTCGCATCTCACGGTCGAACCATCCTCGACTATCACCACCTCGAAATCATCGGAGGTTTGGGCCGCCAGGCTCTTCATGAGGTCGTTCACCTCGTCCGGACGGTTATAGACCGGGACAATGACCGAATAACGGGGCTTCTTTTCCATCAGCTCATACGGTTTTTATAGTCAAGATAGTCAAAACGGCGCAGATACCGGCAGTCACCATCGGAAGTGCATAACACCAAGTCGGGGTGCTGAATGCCGTTAAACATGGTGGTCTTCACCGTGGTGTAGTGGTTCATGTCCTCGAGGGTGAGGCGGTCGCCCGCTTTAAGTGGAGCCGGAAATGCCCAGTCGCCCACATAGTCACCGCTCAGACAGGAGTTGCCACCCAACCGGTAGACAGGTAGACCCGGTGCTTCTGTCACACTCTCGGAGATAGCCGGCTTGTAGGGCATCTCAAGGCAGTCGGGCATATGGCAGGCGAACGATGCATCTATGATGGCTGTCTTGACGCCCTGATTTTCCACCACGTCGAGCACCGATGTCACCAGATCACCTGTCCGCCACGTGAATGCGCTCCCCGGCTCCATGATCACCTTGAGCCAAGGGTAACGGGAGCGGAAATCCTTGAGCAGGGAGATCAGATGATCCACATCGTAACCCTCGCGTGTCATGAGATGGCCGCCGCCGAAATTGACCCATTTCAGTTTGTCAAAATATTGGCCGAACTGTTCCTCAAAAGCTGCGAGCACTTTGGCCAGATCGTAGGACGAGCTTTCGCAAAGCGCATGAAAATGTAGTCCCTCTACCCCCTCGGGGAGTTTCCCGTCCAACTGTTCGGCTGTCACTCCGAAGCGTGAGCCGGGGAGGGCGGGATTATATATCTCGGTTTCTATCACCGAGCATTGTGGGTTGACCCTCAGTCCGGGAGACACCCCCGCCTCAAGAGCTTTCCTTCCATACTTCTCCCATTGCGAGAGGGAGTTGAAGGTGATATGCGTGGCCCGCGACAGAAATTCGTCTATCGTAGCATCGGTATAGACCGGGCAGTAGACGTGAGCCTCTCCTCCCAGCTCATCGTTGCCGAGCCGGAGTTCGTTGAGCGAGCTTGCTGTGAAGTCGCGGTTGTAGTCTCTCACGATGTCAAACGTGCGCCACAATGCGTTGGCCTTGAATGCCATGATGATGTTGACCCCGGCTTCTCGTTCAACCCTGTTGATCAGACTCAGATTGGAACGCAGGCGATCTTCATAGACTATATAGAAAGGGGTGGGCAGTTCGTCAGGCCTCATAGGATATTGAATTTTGCAAATTTGAAGAGGAGGGTTCGGGTTTCCATCTCGTCGCTTTCAAAACGGACGGTCATACGCGGATCTGTTCCCGCAGTGTCGATTGACTCGATCACGCCGCGGCCAAACTTGGCATGCTCGATCTTCGCTCCCACCGCCACTTCGTCCGGAGTATGTTTCCCGAAATCTCCCGTGGCCGGTGCCGTAGGCGCGGAGGTAGGACGGGCAGCGGATCGCCGCAGGTCGCTCAGCGAGCGTGCACTTCCGGCCATTGATGGGGTGAATCTCACCTGCGGGCGGGAAGGGGCGGCAGGTGAAGTGGTGGAGGTGTCCCGGAAATCGGTGCCGGTGTCGAGATGCAGATATGCCGGATCAATATCTCCGATGAAGCGGGAGGGGCGGGGAGTGGTGGGCTGGCCGTTACGGAAACGCGAGACGGCATAGCTCATCATGCAGAAATTACGTGCGCGTGTGATGGCCACATAGAGCAGTCGGCGCTCCTCCTCCACTCCGCGAAAATCGTTGGCGACCATCGCCGAGGGGAAGAGTTCCTCCTCCACCCCCACGATAAATACGTTATTGAATTCCAGACCTTTTGCGGCGTGGGCTGTCATGAGAGTCACGTGGTCTCCCTCGCTGTCACCGTCCGAGTCCTGATCCGTCGCAAGGGAGATCTCGCTCAGGAAAGTGGTGAGACCCAGCTCCTCGCTTCCCTGCTCGGTGGCATTTTCCACAAACTCTTTGACACCGTTCAGCAACTCCTGTAGATTTTCCCGCTTGGAGATATTCTCGGGAGTATTGTCGTGAAGATACATTGAGAAGAGGCCGGTGTCCTCGATGATACGGCGGGCCACGGTGTAGGCATCCTTCCCCTTGTGGTCAAGCTCCATGAAACTGTCTATGAGGTCATAGAACGCCCGGAGCTTGTTGCGGGTGCCGCTGTTGATCTTCACCGGGAACTCGTCCGGGCGGTGGAGCACCTGCCAGATGCTGGTGTTGTTCTCCACGGCGGCGTGAGTGAGTTTGGCCAGAGTTGTCTCGCCTATCCCTCGGGCTGGAGTGTTGATGACTCGGCGCAAGGCTTCGTCATCGTCCGGATTGACGGCCAGACGCATGTAGCAGACGGCATCCTTCACCTCCTTACGCTGGTAGAAGGAGAGTCCGCCGTAGATTCTGTAAGGTATGTTGCGCTTGCGTAGGGCCTCCTCGAGCACACGGCTCTGAGCATTGGTTCGGTAGAGTATGGCAAACTCATCAAACGAGTCTCCGGTGGCCATCTTGCGCTGCGACACTCTGGCCGCCACCTGATAGGCCTCCTCGAAGTCGCTGTAACATCTCACGACCTCGATACGGGCTCCACGATCATTCTCCGAGAATACTTTCTTGCGGATCTGCTCGGTGTTCTTGTCTATCAGACTCCCTGCCGCATCTATGATGTTACGCGTCGAGCGATAATTACGCTCCAGCTTGAAGGTCTCGAGACGCGGGAAGGATCGGCGCAGATCGAGGATGTTGCGGATGTTGGCGCCGCGGAAGGAATAGATGCTCTGAGCATCATCGCCCACCACGCAGAGATTCTGGCTTGCTCCCGTGAGCAGCGTCACTATGCGGTGCTGGGCGTGGTTGGTGTCCTGATACTCGTCCACGAGGATGTAGCGGAAGAACTCGCGGTAATGCCGGCACACCTCGGGATGTTCTATCAGGAGAATATTGGTGTAGTAAAGGAGATCATCGAAGTCCATCGCTCCGGCCACGAGACAGCGGTCACGGTAAGCTCTGTAGATCTCTGCGATGAGCGGGCGCCGCGCGCGGCGGTCAGCCTCCATCAGCTCCCTGTCGGCGGCATATGCCTCGGGGGAGACCAGAGCATTCTTGGCCCACGAGATGGACGAGAGTACGGTGGATGCCTTGTAGACCTTGTCGTCAAGCTGCATATCCTTGATGATGGTCTTTACGAGCGACTTGGAGTCGGAGGCATCATAGATGGTGAACGAGCTCTTGAAGCCTATCAGCTCGGCGTTGCGGCGCAGGATGCGGGCGAAGATTGAGTGAAATGTCCCCATCCAGAGCTTGGAGGCGGTCTCGGGGCCGGTGAGTTGCTCGATGCGCTCGCGCATCTCTCGCGCAGCCTTGTTTGTGAACGTCAGGGCCAGGATGCGCCAGGGTTCGTAGCCTTGGTTGAGAAGATGGACTATCTTGTAGGTGAGCACACGGGTCTTGCCCGACCCTGCACCCGCTATAACGAGCTGAGGGCCGTCGCAATAGACCACGGCATCGCGCTGCTGGCTGTTGAGCCTGTCGAGATAGCTTTCGTCCATTTGCCGGGGGCGCTTACTTATTTATCTCTTTGACGAGGAGATGGTCACCGGTTTCATCGACGATGGCGCGGTAGTAACGCTCGTCATAGCCGGGGAAGTTGGGCGAGACGGCCATTCCCTCGGGAGTACGTTCGAACTTGCCGTCCTTCTCTTTCTTCACGTTGCCGTCGAGGTACTTGACAAGCAGATAGTCTCCCAGATCCTTGTAGCGTTTCACGTAACGCTGGGAAGCCATGTCAGTATGGGCGCGTAGCACCTCGCGTGCATCCTCGGGGCTCATATCCTTCACTCCGGCTTTAAGGGCTGCCACCTCGCGCTCGAGTGTCTCCTCCTCTGCGCCCTGCACGCGGCGGATGTCGGGTATCATCTGCGAGTAGCGGTTGTAGGCCTGGTTGGCCACATAGTTGTTCACCCAGAATGCCGCGTCCCATGAGAGGTCGAGCAGGTCGCCGTTGCCGTGGGCAAACTCATGAGGCGCTTTCTCCACACAGTTGTAGACGGGAATATAGACGCATGTGTTGGCATCATCCACTCCGAACCATAGGATACCCTTCATCGGCTCGGGGTTTTCGCCATTCATCTGCGAGACAAATGAGAAGCCCGTCTGCTGAGTGGCGATGGCGCGTTCATTGAGATACTCCTTTCCGTCCACCTTGAAGGTCATGGGGCGCCAGCGGTAGGGGACGGCATAGGGGCCGGCGCCGACATCCTTGGTCATGTCCATGGGGGTTCCCTCGAAGTGGTCGCGCATCATCCATTTCAGGTCGTTGGCGGTGAGTTTCTTATCCGGTTTGACCCAGAGGGGCATGACTTCGCCTTCCGAGTCGAGGATCCAGGGGAGATACTTGTCCATCCCGCTGGCGAAGCGGTTGAAATAGCTCCACACTCGCCCGTCGCATGCGCGCGTGGCCGTCCCGTCCAGCTCGCCGTAGGCGGTGGAGAAACTGAAATCCTCATCCTTACCCTTGTAGTAACCGTTACGGCGGGCAAATTCTATGACATCGGGTGAATAGAGAGTGTTTTCCTTGTCGTTGAGGGGGAACTTGTGGATACGGGGGAAGTTGGCATGCCCCGAGATGCAGTCGTCAGGCACCCGGCGTGCCACCCAGACGGCTCCTTTCTCCCCTTTGGCACCCTTGCCGATGAGTTCCATGATCCATGCTTCGTCAGGATCGGCTATCGAGAATGACTCTCCGCTGGAATGGTAACCATACTGATCCACGAGGTCAGTCATGATCTTGACAGCCTCACGGGCGGTGCGCGCACGCTCGAGTGTCACATAGATAAGCGAGCCGTAGTCCATGATACCGGTAGTGTCTTCAAGTTCGGGCCGGCCACCCCAGGTGCTTTCGGCTATGGTCACGCCATGCTCGTTCATGTTGCCGATGCGGCCATATGTGTGGGCCGGCTGGGGTATCTCGCCTAAATAGCGCCCCGTGTCCCATTCATGGATCTTGCGCATGGCTCCGGGCTCATGGTCGGCGGCCGGATTCTCATAAAGTTCGCCATAGAGGGTATGGCTGTCGGCGGCATAGGTCACGAAGACCGAGCCGTCGGCGGTAGCGTTTTTTCCTGCGATGAGGCTCGTGCAAGGGAGAGCCGTGAGGGGAAGAAGCAACGCGATGACTATATGTGACAGACGTGTGTTCATGTTGTGAAATAGTGTGCTGATTGATGCGATAATTTATGGTTGACTGGAACGGACTAATCCGTTATTTATCGCAAAAATAACGATTTTTCCTCAATAATTTGACATCCTAACATATTTTAGCTACCTTTACGACCTCACGTAACTATTTAATTATCTAATCATCATACTAAAAACAAAGAAAATGAAAAAGTATCTGGCAGAAATGATCGGTACGTTCGTGCTCGTCCTCATGGGTTGCGGCAGTGCCATCTTCTCAGGTTTTGACGGTCTCAACGGGGCAGCCAACGCCTCTACCCTCGCGGTGGCATTCTCATTCGGTCTTGCCGTGGTAGGTATGGCCTATGCCATCGGTGGAATCTCGGGATGTCACATCAATCCCGCCATCACTCTCGGCGTATGGGCCAACGGACGCATGAGCGGCAAGGAAGCTGTGGGCTATATGGTCTTCCAGGTTATAGGTGCCATCATCGCATCTTTCGTCCTCTGGGTCCTCGTATCAACGGGTGATCATCTCGGTGGCACCACCACGGGCGCCAACTCTTATGCCGACGGCAATATGTGGCAGGCATTCATAGCCGAGGCTGTCTTCACCTTCATCTTCGTGCTTGTCGTGCTCGGTTCCACCGACGGTGAGAAGGGCGCCGGTGCATTCGCCGGTCTGGCTATCGGCCTGACTCTCGTGCTGGTTCACATCGTCTGCATCCCTGTCACCGGTACCTCCGTCAACCCCGCCCGTTCCATCGGTCCGGCCATCTTCGCCTGCATCGGTGGTGATTGCACCCCCATCTCCCAGCTCTGGCTCTTCATCGTGGCTCCCTTCCTCGGTGCTTTCGCATCATCGGGTGTCTGGAACATGATCAAGGGAAGATAATCCTTCGACTCATTGAATTATACGGGAAGGTGGCCGGCGACAGATCGGCTCCCTTCCCGACATTTTTTCGCAAAGTTTACAATGACGCGTACTGACAATTCAGCAGAACTCTTTCCGATTGTCACTCCCGATGGGGAAGTGATCGGCAAATCCTCTCGTGGAGAGTGTCACAACGGGAGCAAGCTCCTTCACCCTGTAGTCCATCTTCACGTCTTCAATCGCGACGGCGACCTGTATCTTCAGAAGCGCCCTGAATGGAAGGACATTCAGCCCGGACGATGGGACACGGCCGTCGGCGGACACGTTGACTATGGCGAGAAAGTGGAGGACGCACTCCTCCGCGAGGCCCGCGAAGAGCTTGGACTGAGCGATTTCATCCCGGAGTCGCTCGGCAGCTATGTGTTCGAGTCTGACCGTGAGTGCGAGCTCGTCAATTGTTTCCGCACCGTCACCGACTCTCTTCCCGCCCCGTCCGATGAGCTTGACGGCGGCCGCTTCTGGTCACGCGAGGAGATCCTCGCCTCCATAGGCCGAGGCATCTTCACTCCCAATTTCGAAAGCGAATTCCGGCGCCTGTTCGGGTGATCCTGACACATACGTCCGAAAAATGAACCGGGGAGGTCCTGCTTGCACAGGATCTCCCCGGTTAGTTCTGACGTTATGATTCGTATGATCAGTTGGACAGGGTGATGATCACCAGACCCACCACGAAGAGGGTGAACATCAGCGCCAGGAGGGTCATGGTGGTGCGTGAGGCACCCTTGAATTCCTTCCAGACGAAGAATCCCCAGAGCATCGCCACAACGGGAGCGGCATTGCTGAGCGCATAGGCCACGGCGGGATTGGCGCTGCCGGCACCCATGAAGCTGACCACCATACCGCTCATCCAGATGACACCGCCGAGGATGCCGATGAGATGAGTGCGGAGCGAGCCGTTGCGATAGTCCTGCATGGTCATTCGTGTGCCTTCAACGGGATTGCGCATGGCGATGGTGTTGAAGATGGGAGTTGACACGATGATACCTACAGCGAAGCAGACGATACCGGTGTAGGGGGTCAGGGTGCCTGTTCCACCGGCCACAAACTCGGGGCTGAGCGACTTGACCACGAGACCGTAGAAGAAGATCAGGCCGATACCTGCCACTACCGCGAGGATGATACCCTTGACAGGGGTGGCGTTATGGCTGGTGGAGACCATGCTGTAGACCTTGGTGCAGATGATGATGGCCGCAACCACTATCACAATACCGATCCAGAGCAGGCTGGAGTTGCCGGGATAGACCTCACCGCTGAGGAGGATGAGCAGATAGTTGAAGATGATACCGCCTATCCAGCCCAGACCGCCTCCGAGAGGGAAGCCGATGGACATACCTGCGATGGCGATGGCTGCCGTGAGGAAGATGTTGGCGAAATTCCAGACCACACCTCCAAGGAAGGCCCAGCCAAGCGAGCTGAGGTCACATTCCTGAAGATTCTGAATGAACGAGGGGCCGTCATGACCGAACGATCCGAGCGTGAAGGCTCCGATGATGGCCGTGATGAAAAGACCGATCGTGAGATCCCAGTAGTAGAGTTCGAAGCTCCACTTCTTGTCCTGCACCATCTTCAGTGTGTTCGACCACGAACCCCAGCAGAGGCAGCAGTAGATACAGCAGAGAAGGGCGAGGACGTAGTTATTGACAAGAACCATCGGTGGGGAAGATTACTCGTGAACGTAAAGATCCCAGCCGAGATAGCTGTCGATAGCCTCCTCGATGATGTTGGCCACGGATGCGCGACACATACCCACGTGGTGCTCGAAGCCGTTCTTGCAGATGAACTTCATGAGCTGCTGGAGCTCGGGAACTTCGGTCACGACGATGCAGCCGTCCATTCCGTAAGGATCGTTGGTCATCTTGCCCTCGCCGAGGTAAGCCTTGATGATACCCTTGGGATCGTCGGTGGAGATGCGGAAGTAGGTGAAGGGACCTTCACTCACCTTGGCGTAAACTGCGCCGAAGGTATTGACCTTGCCGAGAGTACGGCCGAGCACGCCGAGCGGGCCGAGACGAAGCTTGTCGTTGCCGATGAAGTGCTGCGGGAAGTTACCGCAGTGGGTGCAGACGCACTTGTTGCGGTCCTCGGCGAAGTTATTGTTCCAGTCTGCGAGAGCGGCAGGCTTCTTGGAAGCGAGTGTGAGGGCGAGCATGGAGACGGCGCCGGCGATATCGGTCTCGCAGGCGGCGGGGATGTTCTTGTTGCTGAGCATACTCATGGTGACGCATGCTGCGCAGCCATAGTTCTGCTCGAGTGAATCCCAGCACTGGATGGCCACGGCGTCAACCTGATTGGCCTCGACCCAACGCTCTACAGCCAGACCGAAGCGGCACTGCTTGGACACCTTGTTCTTGTACTCCTCGGGCACCTCGGCATAGGAGGTAGTCTTGGCGATGTAGGCCTGCAGTTCGGGATCGTCCTCCTTGATTGCATCAGCGGCGAAGATGATCTCGCTGAGGTCGGCTGGTACGACGGTGATACCTGAACGCTGGAGCAGCTTCTCGCTGGCGCGGCAGGTGTTGAAGCCGAGGGGACGGGTACCGATCTGACCGATGCGGCAGTGACGGAGACCGTTGACTACGCGGCAGATGCCTGCGAAGCGCTCGATATCCTCAGCCAGCAGCGGAGAGTAGATGGAATAAGTGTGGAGAGTGGTGTCAGTAAAGGGAATACCATACTGATAGAGGTTGTTGCAGACGGAGATCTTGCCGCAGAATGCGTCACGGCGGCTGTCGAGATCCACCTTGTCGTTCTCATCGTCACATGCCTGAACGAGCACGGGGACGTTGAGATCAGCCACGGAGATGGCGTTGATGATACCGATCTCATAGCCGAAGTTGGGGAGAGAAACTATGATGCCGTCGATGCGGTCGCGGTTCTGACGGAAGAGTTCGGCACACTTGAGACCATCCTCGCGGGTCTCGATGGAGCTGCTGCCGGTGGGAGTGGCATCCTCGGGGAGGATCACATAGTCATAGCCGAGCTCCTCGAGAGTCTTGAGAAGCTGCTTGCGCACGTCGCGGGCGAGTTCTGAATTGAAGTAGGCGCGGGTTCCGATGATCACGCCGAAACACTGTTTCTTGTCGGTTTTCATGATTGAGTATATATTATTAAGGTAATTATTGCATGAGTTTGTCGATGGCATGACGCCAGCCTTCGCGCCAAGCTTGCATGGCGGGTTGCACGGAAGCCTCGGGGCTCTTCACGGCACGGCTCTTGCGGGTGGCGGCTGCTTCGCCGAAAGTCTTCCAGAGACCGAGTGCGTAGCGGTTCATGATGAAAGCGCCATAGGCCGATGCCTCTTCGATATCCGAGATATCCACGGGGACGTCGAGACAGTTGGCCTGGAACTGCATGAGGAAGTTGTTGCGGGTAGGACCGCCGTCCACTCTCAGACCCTTCACCGAGATTCCGGCGCGTTCGGTCATGGCGCTCACCAGATCGGTGATCTGATAGGCGATGGACTCGAGTCCGGCGCGGGCCACATGGGCGCGTCCCGTGTCAAGAGTCATGCCGAAGATAGCGGCACGTGCGTTGGGATTCCACCAGGGAGCCCCCAGACCGGCGAATGCAGGGACGAGATAGACGCCGTCATTGCTTGTGAGAGATGTGGCGAGCTCCTCGGTCTCGGCGGGCGAGTCGATGAGATGAAGTTTCTCGTGAAGCCACTTGAGGGTGGCGCCGGTGCAGTGGATATTACCCTCGAATGCGTAGAACACTTTGCCGAGAGCAGCGAAACCCACTGAAGTCACGAGGCCCTGAGGTGCGGGAGTGGGATCCTCGCCGATATTGACCATCACGGATGATCCTGTGCCGTAGGTAGCCTTTCCGAGACCGGCCTCGAAGCAGGTCTGACCTACGAGTGCGCCGTGGGAGTCGCCTATGGCGCCGGCTATCACTATAGGTGATTCGAAGATTCCGTCGAGAGTGGTGACGCCGAAGATGCTGTCGCAGGGGAGAGGACGTGCAAGCATCGCGCGGTTCACTCCGAAGAGTGCCAGCAGCTCGTCATCCCAGTCCATCGTGTGGATATTGAAGAGCATCGTGCGTGATGCGTTGGTATAGTCGGTGACGAAGCTGCGGCCGCCGGTGAGTTTCCAGATGAGCCAGGTCTCTATCGTACCCATGGCGAGAGTGCCGGCGTCAGCTTTTTCGCGTGCTCCTTCGATATTGTCGAGGATCCATTTCACGCCGCTGGCTGAGAAGTAAGGATCGATGAGGAGTCCGGCTTTTGAGCGGACGGTCTCCTCGTGTCCTCCTTCGCGGAGTTTGCGGCAGATCTCTTCGCCGCGGACACACTGCCAGACCACGGCATTGCAGAGCGGCAGACCGGTCTCCTTGTCCCACACTACCACTGTCTCTCTCTGGTTGGTGATGGCCAGTGAGTAGTGATTGGAGTCGGGAGTCTGGTCGGAGAGGAGCTCGCGGATAGCCGAGAGAGTGTTGGCATATATTTCCATGGCGTCATGCTCCACCCATCCCTTGCGGGGATAGATCTGTGCATGGGCCACATTGACGCGTTTAAGCATTTTGCCGTCCGAGCTGAAGAGCATGGCTTTGGTGGCTGAAGTGCTCTGGTCGATGGCGATTACCTGATTTTTCATGGTGGATATTTAAGGTGATGTTTTCGGTGAGATTAATGCTTTGCCACAAATTCGCGGGCTGCGGCAGCTATTCCTTCAGCATCCAGACCATAGTGATGGAAGATCTCGGGAGAGGTGCCGTGGACCACATTTTCGTCGGGGATGCCGATGATCTTTACAGGCACGGGATTTTCGGCGATTATTTCTGTGACCATGGCGCCGAGACCACCGAAACGGCTGTGCTCCTCCACGGTGACTATGCGGCCCGTCTCGCGGGCGGCGTCAAGGACAGCCTGGGTGTCACACGGCTTGAGCCATGACATGTCGAGCACACGGGCCTTGATCCCCTCCTCGGCAAGCTTGCGGCCGGCTTGAAGTGCGTGCCAGACGGTCTCGCCGGCTGCGATGATGGTGAGGTCATCACCCTCGAGCAGTTTGATAGCTTTGCCGGGGCCGAACTCGAAGTCGTCGTTCTCATAGACTTCGGGGACGCCGGCACGTCCTACGCGCACATATGTTGGGTGGGGATAATCGATGAGGATATCCACCAGTTTCTTGGTCTGACGGGCGTCGGCGGGGAGAACGATATTCATTCCGGGGAATGTGCGGAGCACGGCGATGTCATGCAGGCTGTGATGAGTGGCACCGAGCGCACCGTAGGCCACGCCGCCGCTCACGCCGAGTATCTTCACCGGATTCTCGCTGTAGGCCATGTCGACCTTCACCTGCTCGAGCGAGCGGGCCACGTAGAAACATGCCGGACCGCAGGCAAAGACTTTCTTTCCGCTGTGGGCCAGACCCGACGCTATGCCGACGGCATTCTGCTCGGCGATACCACACTCCACGAACTGGGCGGGGAGTTCCTTGGCAAAATCGGTGAGGGTCACCGAGCCGCGGGCATCGGTTGTGACTACTACAATATCCTTGTCCTGGCGAGCCTTCTCGAGGAGCTCTTCCGTGAAACTTTTACGACAGGCTTTCATTATACGGTTTTCTCTAATTCGGTGATACGGTCATTGATTTCTGCTACAGCCATCGCGTGCTGCTCTTCGGTGGGCACTCCGTGGTGCCATGAGGCGATATTCTCCATGAATGAGATACCTTTACCCTTGGTGGTCTCCGAGATGATGAGATGAGGCTTGCCGTTGGTGTAGTTGATCTCGGCAAATGTGCGGACGATGTCGGCCATGTTGTCGCCATTCATTCTCATCACGTCCCAGCCGAACGAGCTCCAGCGTTCGCGGATATCCTCGAGCGACATTACATCCTCGGTGTTACCGCTGATCTGGAGGTGGTTGCGGTCGATGATGGCCACGAGATTGTCAAGATGATAGTGATTGGCAGCCATTGCGGCCTCGTAGATCGAGCCTTCACCCTGCTCGCCGTCACCCATGACGACGTAGGTGTGATAGGGGCGACCGTCCATTTTTGCAGCGATGGCCATGCCCACGCCGATGGAGAGACCGTGACCGAGTGCGCCGGTGTTGACTTCGATTCCGGGGACTTCGATGGTGGGATGTCCCGAGAGGATGGAGCCGTATTTCCCGAGGGTCTCAAGCACGCCCGGCTTGATGAATCCCTTCGATTCGAGTGTCACATAGAGAGCTTCCACACAGTGACCCTTGCTCAGGATGAAGCGGTCACGGTCAGGATCGTCCACCTTGTCGGGTGAGACATTCATTACGTCGAAGTAGAGGGCGGTGAGTACGTTGAGAACCGAGAGGTCTCCACCTATATGTCCGGCATGGGCGTCATAGACGATGTCAATGAGCCTCTTGCGGTTTCTTTCGGCCTGCAAGGCCAGTTGCTGGGTTTTCATTGGTAAGAGTTTTGTAAGGTTACGCTTACAAAATTATCAAAACCGCGTCACCCAGCAAAATGAAACGAAATCATGAGAAAGGATTTTAACATCATTTAATATCCCTATTTTAGGTTGGTGAGAAATGAACGTATATGGAAATTTTTCGTACCTTTGCGCGACATTTTCCATACGATTTATCATGCTCAACACCATACCTGACGCGCTCGAAGCGCTGCGAAACGGCGAGATTATCATAGCCGTCGACGATGAAAACCGCGAGAACGAGGGTGACTTCATCCTTGCAGGAGAGTTTGTCACTCCGGAGAAGATCAACTTCATGCTCACCGAAGGGCGTGGACTCCTCTGCGCCCCCCTCCCTCAGGAGCGATGTGACCGGCTCAACCTTTCTCCCATGGCTGAGGACAATACTTCACTCCTGGGTACCCCCTTCACCATGTCGGTGGACCTTCGCGGCCACGGGTGCACCACAGGTGTCTCGGCCCACGACCGCGCGGCCACCATCAAGGCGCTCGTCTGCGGCGACATCGCCCCCTCTGACCTGGCCCGTCCCGGCCACGTTTTCCCTCTCTACGGTCATCCCGAGGGTGTGAAGGGACGCGACGGCCACACCGAGGCGCTCCTCGATCTCACCCGCCTTGCCGGTCTGCGTCCCGGCGGTGCACTCATCGAGGTGCTTAACCCCGACGGCACCATGGCTCGTCTCCCTCAGCTTGAGATACTTGCCGCCCGCCATGGGCTGAAACTCGTGACTATAAAGTCACTTATTGAATACATAGACTCCCTTTGACCTCTCCTACCGGCCACTGAATCATGATCCTCACACTCGTCACCCTCGCCCTGGCGGCTGTCGGCTTCGTCTGGGGTAAACTGCGAGCCGACATCGTGGCTCTCATTGCCTTGCTGATTCTCGCAGTGGGAGGTGTCATCTCCACTCAGGAAGCTCTCTCAGGCTTCTCCAATCCCATTGTTGTCATGATGGCGGGCCTCTTTATTGTGGGAGGAGCCATCTTTAATACCGGATTGGCCAAGATGCTCGGCGCAAAGTTGCTGAAACTCGGTGGCAACAGTCCCACCAGGCTCTTCCTTGTTGTCGTTCTTGCCACGGGTCTGATAGGTGGTTTCGTCTCCAATACCGGCACTGTAGCTCTCATGATGCCCATTGTCGTCTCGATGGCCGTGGCTTCAGGGGCTTCTCCCGCGCGTTTCCTCATGCCCATCGCTTTTGCCTCAAGCATGGGAGGGATGCTCACACTCATCGGTACGCCCCCCAACCTTGTCATCGCCGAGGTTTGGGAGGAAGCAGGCGGGACTCCGCTGACGATGTTCTCATTCTTCCCTGCGGGTATAGTCTGCCTTGTGGCCGGAACTCTTCTTCTCATCCCCCTCAGTCGTCTGCTCACCCGAGGGAAACGTTCATCCTCCGATAATGGTCGGGAGAGCCGCTCCCTCACTGACATTGTGGATGAATACAATCTCAACCATGATCTTTACAGGATACAGGTGAACGCCGATTCACCCATAGCGGGTCTCACTCTCGGCAATCTTGCCCTTCGCGCCAACTATGGTCTCGACGTGCTCGAACTCCGTATGGGTGACGACCGTAACAATCGTCGCCATCTCGTAAGGAATGTCACGCAGGAGGCACCGACGGCTGCCTCGGTTATTGATCCGGGAGACTCTATCTTCGTCCGTGGACACCGTGTAGGTGTGGAGCGTTTTGTCAAGGACTATAACCTCCGCTTTGCCGACGAGCGCCACGCCATGCACAATGAGTTGCGTTTCTACGACATAGGTCTCGCCGAGGTCATTCCGATGGCCAATAGTGATGTGCTTCGTCAGACCATCGCTCAGCTTGACTTTCGTAATCGCTTTGATGTCAATGTGCTCGCCGTGCGTCGCGGGCGTGACATCATCACCGAAGGTCTCGGTGATATAAAGGTGCAGAAAGGTGATGTACTTCTTGTTCAGGGCACCTGGAACGCCATTGCCGGACTTTCGAAGGATCGCTCGGACATCGTGGTGCTCGGCGAGCCGGAAAACCGTGCAGCCCAGGTCACGATTGATTATAAGGCACCTCTGGCGGCCGTGATAATGATAGCAATGATCGTCGGCCTTGTCCTTGACTTCGTCCCGGCGGTTTTCACCGTGCTCATCGCTGCTACCGTGATGATTGTCAGCGGTTGTTTCCACTCGGTGGCTGATGCCTACCGTACCATAAACTGGGAGAGCATCTTCCTCATCGCCGCAATGATGCCGATGAGTTTCGCGCTGGAGAAGACTGGTGTCTCCGAGATGGTGGCGGGGTCGCTTGTGGAATATCTTGGCGGGCTGGGGCCACATGCTCTTCTGGCCGGGATCTATCTCACCACATCAGTCATGACACTCTTTATCTCCAATACTGCGACAGCCGTGCTCCTCGCACCGATCGCTGTACAGAGCGCCACAGCTTATGGCGTCAGTCCGCTCCCCATGCTTTTTGCGGTCACGTTTGGAGCCTCGCTTTGTTTTGCCTC
>CAZOOY010000029.1:0-16858 GCA_964581555.1 uncultured Staphylococcus sp. | reverse complement strand
TAGAAGTTTCGGCTCCCCGGGATACGCTTGAGATCAGGATTCCGGCACTCTTTCTTCCGCAGCAGCTCGGCGATGTCACCGTGCAGGCACAGACCACATATCTGACAGATGATAAGACCGTCTTTTCCCCAACCAAAAGAGAGAAAAGGATTTCGGCAACTGGTGCTGACCTGATCATGAATATGGGAATCCCGACACTGTCGGTCAATCCTCTCACGGGAGATATTCAGACAGTGGGACGAGAGGATGTCAAGCTTTTCATCGATTATCTCCCGGCCACCTCCGGACAGGTGGCGGATCTGCGCACGATGGACGTGGAGAAGATAGAAACACTTGACTATCCAAAAGACCCGCGGTTCAGGGGTGCCGACCATGTGGTGAATTTCATCATGGTGAAATATGAATACGGAGGCTATGGGAAAGCTCGCGGCACTCAAAAATTCATTGACGACAAGACCGATGTTTCGGCATCGGCACGTCTCTCCTACCGCCGCACGGACTTCTATCTTTCAGCCGGATTCTCACGGGCTCTCGACACTCATATCGGTTCAGATCAGACAGATTGGTATGGCTTTCCGGGACTTGACGTGACGCGGAAAGCAGAGACTGGTAAGGGCCGCAACTCTCAGCGCACGGGCTACACCTCCTTAAGGATGGTAAACCGGACGGAGAGCCTCACAATCTCCAACACCGTGGGCCTCACCGTGGGTCGCACACCATCCAACGAGCGGGTCACGCAGACTGATTATTCCCCTGAGGTCTACGCTTCATCGCTTACCGGCAGCCTCACCTCGGCTTCCTCTATCTCCCCGTCGTGGAGCGGAGGTATCCTCTGGAAGCTACCTCATAGTGTGACGCTCTCGGTGGATCCGGGATTGACATTCGGCCATTTCACCAATGACTACTCATTCAGATCAGCAGCCACGGAGCTTCGCAATAATGCCCGTGAGAACACATGGAGCTACAATATCAGCGCCCGGCTCTCGAAAATGGTTGGAAGATATACTCTGTCCTTCAACATCTCCAATAACGGTGACGGAAATCACCAGGTCTACACCGGCGACCGTGACGCAAGGGTGACGACCCGGCGTAACGTATCGTCCGCTTCATTAAGGACTTCGGGGAGCTTCGGTAAGCTCAGAGTCATGGCTTACGGTGGAATCACGCATATCCATACGTCGGTCAACGGCGAATCAACAGATCAGAACTCTCCCGATGCGGGTCTCAATATGTCGATGATGGTCGGAAACCGATCAAGAATGAACCTTAATTTCAAGATCACGCAGGGAGGCCTCCCGCTGAGCAATCAGAGCGCCACCCTGCAGCGGCTCAATGACATAGACGCTGTCGCTGGCAATCCTCTTCTGAGGCAGACTGTCTTCTTCGAGCCCTCGGTGTCACAGCAATGGTTTCCAAATGATGTGTTCTCCATGGGCTACGATCTCAGATACGAATATGGCCGGAATCCGCTCGCCAATATTTATTCACCCCTTGACGGGAGTGAGGAGCCTGTGATGGTAAGGACAGTCATCAACAGCGGTGCGTACCGAATATTCACTTACAGCCTGCTGGCACAAGTCAGACTATTCAATCGTTCGCTTATGCTTCAGGCCGGGCTTGACGGGTTTGCCGGAAAGCGCACGGGTGTATTCTCGGCCACCGTCAGTGACTTGCGGTTCAAGGCCTACGCCAACTACACGTGGCGAAATTTCTTCGCGAGAATCTCATGGCAGTCCCCTTTCACGGGCCTGTCCATGTATAGCAGGTATCACACGCCCGAATACTATTATCTGACTCTTGGCTGGGGAAATGGAGACTGGCTTCTGTCCGCCTACACCGCCAATCCTTTCCGTTCATCCTGGACAGACGGGTGGATGATGTCCGCGGTAGAAAATTTCCGCTCCCGCTCCGTAGGCCTTGCCTCTACCTATCACCGCACATTCGGTCTTACGGTCACCTATTCATTCTCTTACGGTAAAAAGATGAAGCGTGAGGAGATTGTCAACGATCTCCGAAGCGCCGAGTCAGGAATCTTGAAATGACGCTATATTATGATTCTTTTTTTTGCAACGTCTATGAATTATGAAACGGGGATAAAAACAAGGTGATAATGAAGGATGGAGCCAGCCCTCCTGCAGTGATGGGGTCACGCAGGAGGGCTGGCTTTTGTCTTTAAGGAGAGACAGACTCTGAGCCGTCTCTCCTTAGACGGTGAGGATCTCTTTCTCCTTGGCGGCGAAGAGCTCGTCGATCTTCTTGAGATACTTGTCGTGGAGCTTCTGGACTGATGTCTCGGCGTCTTTCTCGACATCCTCGCTCATGCCCTGCTTGATGGCTTTCTTGAGGCCGTCGATGGCATCACGGCGGGCGTTACGGACGGAGACTTTGGCATTTTCAGCCTCGGCCTTCGACTGCTTCACGAGAGCCTTGCGACGCTCCTCGGTGAGGGGCGGGATGGCCAGACGGATCACTTCGCCGTTGTTTTCGGGAGTGATGCCGAGCTCTGAGTTGATGATCGCCTTCTCGATCTCCTTGAACATGCTCTTCTCCCAGGGGGTGATGGCGATGGTGCGCGCATCGGGGACGGAGACATTGGCCACCTGCGACACGGGGACCGTAGAGCCATAATAGCTCACCTTTACTGCATCGAGGATCTTGGGGTTGGCCTTGCCGGCGCGGATGTGGGCAAGAGCTTCGTCGAGATAAGCCACGGCGAGTTCCATTTTTTCCTCGGCCGGGTTAAGATAGTCGGAGGGTGACATTTTTCTGTAATTTATTTAAGGGTTTATCTAAGTTCTTTTTCAATCAATACACCACGGTGCCGATATTCTCCCCCTTGATCACTTTGAGGAGATTGCCGGGGGTATCCATGTCAAACACCACGATGGGGAGCTTGTTCTCCTTGCAGAGGGCGGTGGCCGTGATATCCATCACGCGCAGACCGCGCTCGAGCACCTCGTCATAGGTGATCTTGTCGAATTTCACTGCCGCGGGATCCTTCTCGGGATCGGCCGTGTAGACGCCGTCCACGCGTGTGCCTTTGAGCATCACGTCTGCTTCAACCTCGATTCCGCGCAGAGCGCTTCCGGTGTCGGTGGTGAAGAAGGGGTTGCCGGTACCGCCGGCTATGATGGCCACCTCGCGGCGCTCGATGGTCTCGATGGCGCGGCGGCTCGAATAGTGCTCGCCGATGGGGAACATGTTGATGGCCGTGAGCACCCGTGCCGGCTGTCCGATGGCTTCGAGAGCCGACGAGAGAGCCAGGGAGTTGATCACTGTGGCGAGCATACCCATCTGGTCACCCTTGACACGGTTGAATCCCTTGGCGGCCCCTGAGACGCCGCGGAAGATGTTGCCGCCGCCGATGACGATAGCCACTTCCACGCCGAGACCCACGATCTCCATGATCTGGCGTGCATAGTCGTTGAGACGGTCGGTGTCGATGCCGTAGCCCTGTTTACCCATCAGCGATTCGCCGCTGAGTTTCAGAAGCACGCGTTGATATTTCTTGCTCATATGAAATGTAAAAATTGTAGTCTGTTTGCAGACAAAGATAGTCATTCTCGTTGAATATCCCGCGTTGTGAGTGAGGAAAAATCACAGGGAATTACAATTTTATTCCAATTTCCATACAATTCTGTTACAACCTTTACCATTCACCAAAATCTGATTATATTTGCAGTGGCCAAGTGTGCAGACGCTCACGCCCACGAGGCTAAGAAAGGGATAAAAAGAAGTGAGTAATTTGCAATCAATAGACGAATCGCAGCGCATACTGCTCATAGACAGCGACAGCAGTATCACATCAATGTTGAGTGAGAATCTTCGGATCGAGGGTTACACCGTGGAGGTGAAATCGACGGCCGAGGAGGCTCTCATGCTCCATCTCGACAAGTACAACCTCATCATCTCCGAGATTGACCTCAGTGGAGAGATCGACGGATTTGAATTGCTTGAGAGAGTCAAGGAGGACAGCATGACGGCTCACGTCCCGGTCATCTTCTGCACTGCCCGCGATGGCGAGAACGATATCATTGCCGGTCTCAACGCCGGAGCCGATGACTATATCATCCGTCCCTTCTCGCTGCGCGAGATGCTCGCGCGAGTGCGCTCGGTGCTCCGCCGCCACCGCAACATGATGCCGACGGCCAATCTGCGCACCATCGAGTATCGCACTCTCATCCTCAGCGTCGATTCACACGGCCTGCTCGTGGAGGGAGAATCTGTCTCGCTTTCACCCACCGAATTCACTATCCTTACGCTCCTTCTGCGCTCGCGCAACCGCCTCTTCTCACGCGAGGAGATTTTTGCTGCCGCATGGGCCGGAGAGGAGCTGACCAATCCCCGCCTGGTGGATGTCAACATCTCCCGTCTGCGCAAGAAGCTCGGCGTCTACGGCCGCAATGTGGTCAACCGTTCCGGAAAGGGTTACGGTTTCTTTGACGACAGCGCTCTCTGATCATTTCCCGTTACGTCATGCTCCCCTCATGCACCACCCCTTTCATTCTCGAAGCCGGGTGTGACGAGGCCGGTCGCGGATGTCTTGCCGGACCTGTCTGTGCTGCGGCCGTGATTCTGCCCGACGGGTGGACCCATCCTCTGCTTAATGATTCAAAAAAGCTCACCGAGAAGCGCCGTGAGGAGCTGCGCCCCGTCATCGAGGCCGAAGCTGTGGCGTGGGGTGTGGGATGGTGCACCCATGAGGAGATCGACGACATCAATATCCTCAACGCCTCCATCCTTGCCATGCATCGCGCGCTTGATGCGTTGGGTGTAGAGCCGGGCCAGATAGTGGTGGATGGCAACCGCTTCAAGCCTTATCGCGACATCCCGTTCCGCACCATCGTGAAGGGTGACGGAAAAGTGGGCAATATAGCGGCGGCTTCCATCCTGGCCAAGACCCACCGCGACGAATACATGACCCGCCTTGCCGCAGAATATCCGGGCTACAACTGGGCTGTCAACAAGGGGTATCCCACGCGTGACCATCGCGAAGCCATCGCAAGGCTCGGGTTGTCACCCTTCCACCGCCTGACGTTCCGAGTCAAATCCTGAGCCCTCCATTCACAGCGGGATGGAGTGGGTGTTCTTGACCTCGCCGAGCACGAACGAGGAGCTCAGCGATCCGATGCAGTCAAGCTCACCGAGGATGTCGAGAAGAAAATTCTGATACGACTTCATGTCGCGGGCGTAGATCTTCAGCAGATAGTCATAGTCGCCCGATATATTGTAGCACTCGGTGATCTCACGGATGCCACGGACGGCCTCCATGATGCGCATGTTGTTCTGATAGGTGTGTTGCTTGAGCTTGAGATAGCAGAATGCCACGAATCCGCAGTCGAGCAGGGCCGGGTCAAGCAGTGCCCGATACCCGGCGATGAATCCTTCGCGTTCCAGACGCCGGATGCGTTCAAATGTAGGTGTGACCGAGAGATTCACCTTCTCGGCAAGCTCTTTGGTGGTGAGGCGCGAGTTTTTCTGGAGCTCGCGCAGTATGGTGATATCTGTCTCGTCGATCGTATATGCCATGAGTGTGGATAATTTTTCTGCTTTCGGCTGCAAATTTAGCGAAAAGTAGAATAAAATTCTGTTAAAATTGATGCTAAAGTAAAATTTTCCAAGTTGGTGCGGATGTTTGGAAAATATGAATGTCTGCCGTAATTTTGCGTCAGAAAGAATAACAAAAAATATACTATCATGGCAGACAAGAAACTCCACTTCGAAACCCTCCAGCTCCATGTGGGCCAGGAGAACCCCGATCCCACAACCGATGCGCGCGCTGTGCCTATCTATCAGACCACATCCTACGTGTTCCATGATTCGCAGCATGCGGCTGACCGCTTCGCGCTTAAAGATCCGGGCAATATTTACGGCCGTCTCACCAATCCCACCCAGGAAGTGCTCGAGAAGCGCGTGGCCGCTCTTGAGGGAGGCGTGGCGGCTCTGGCCGTGGCCAGCGGTGCGGCGGCAGCGAACTATGCGCTCGAGAATTTAGCTCAGAACGGCGATCACATTCTCGCCGCCGACAATATCTACGGTGGTTCCTACAACCTGATCGCCCACACATTCGAGCCCCGCGGGGTGGAGTCGACATTCGTTGACGTGCGTGATCTCGCCGCAGTCGAGGCCGCAATCCGTCCCAACACCAAGGCTCTCTTCGTGGAAACCTTCGGCAACCCCAATTCCGACGTGACCGATCTTGACGCTCTCGCCGAGATAGCCCATCGCCACAACATCCCCCTTATCGTCGACAATACTTTCGGAACCCCCTATCTCATCCGTCCCATCGAGCATGGCGCCGATGTGGTGATCCACTCGGCCACCAAGTTCCTCGGCGGTCACGGCACGAGCCTCGGCGGCATAATCGTGGATGCCGGAACTTTCGACTGGAAGGCCGACCCCGACAAGTATCCCACTCTCGCCAAGCCTGATCCCAGCTATCACGGAGCTGTGTTTGCCGACGTGGCCGCCGCTGCCCCCTTCGCCACCCGCATCCGTGCCGTCCTGCTCCGCGACACCGGCGGCGCCATCTCCCCCTTCAACGCTTTCCTCATCCTCCAGGGGGTTGAGACCCTCTCGCTGCGCGTGGAGCGCCACGTGGAAAATGCTGTCAAGATAGCCGATTTCCTCGCCCGTCATCCCAAGGTCGAGAAGGTCAACCATCCCTCTCTGCCCGATCACCCCGACCATGAGCTCTACAACAAGCTCTATCCCGGAGGCGCAGGCAGCATCTTCACCTTTGAGATCAAGGGCGGACGCGAAGCCGCATGGCGATTCATCGACGCTCTCGACATCTTCTCCCTTCTGGCCAACGTGGCCGACGTCAAGAGCCTCGTGATTCATCCCGCCACCACCACTCACTCGCAGCTCTCACCCGAGGAGCTCGTGGAGCAGCACATCACCCCCTCGACAATCCGTCTGAGCATAGGCACCGAGCATGTCGACGATCTCATCGCCGATCTCGAGCAGGCTCTTGAAAAGGTATAATCATCCAAAATCTCAAACATAAAATAATGGCACACTATATTGATTCGATCACAGAGGCCATAGGGCGCACTCCTCTCGTCCGTCTCGGCCGTTATGACGAGGCTGCCCACACTCTCGGCACCATCTTTGCCAAGGTAGAGGCCTTCAATCCCGGCGGATCCGTGAAGGATCGCGTGGCCCTCAACATGATCAACACGGCCGAGAAGGCCGGAATACTCCATCCCGGAGGGACGATAATCGAACCGACAAGCGGCAACACCGGCGTGGGACTCGCTCTCGTGGGCGCTGCCCGCGGGTATAAGGTGATCCTCACCATGCCCGACACCATGAGCGTGGAGCGCCGCAAGCTTCTGGCAGGACTCGGCGCGAAGATCATCCTTACTCCCGGTGCCACCGGAATGAAAGGGGCCATCGCAGAGGCTGAGCGCCTGCGCGACGAGACTCCCGGAGCAGTTATCCTCGGCCAGTTCGTCAATCCCGCCAACCCCGCCGTCCATTATGCCACCACCGGTCCCGAGATATGGGAAGCGCTTGACGGTCATGTGGATGTCTTCGTGGCCGGAGTGGGTACGGGCGGTACCGTCAGCGGCGTCGGCCGTTATCTCAAGGAGAAGAATCCAGCCGTGCACATCGTGGCCGTCGAGCCTACCGATTCGCCCGTGCTGAGCGGAGGGAAGCCCGGTCCCCACAAGCTTCAGGGTATAGGAGCAGGCTTCATTCCTGACACCTATGATGCAAATGTTGTGGACGAGATCATCACAGTGACCACCGACGAAGCCTTTGAGGCCGCCCGTCGCCTGGCCCATACACAGGGCATTCTGGTCGGTATCTCGTCTGGAGCCGCCCTCCATGCGGCCACAACGATAGCCCGCCGCCCTGAGGAGGAAGGAAAGAACATCGTCGTGCTCCTCCCCGACACAGGCGAGCGCTACCTCTCCACCCCCCTCTTCGAAGCGTAAGTATAGTAAATATCTGACAAACCATAAAATGCAGGGATAAGAAAGTTCTCATTCCTGCATTTTATTGGTATTTTGACGCCTTGAGTTTTATCATGTTTTGTAGAAAGTTATGTTAAAGAAGTCAGAATGTTTCACACCATGACCTTTTGTTATTTCAAGAAATAATTGTAACTTTACAAATAGCATCAAGACCTTGTTCCATGGCAACGGAACCCGCGTGTTTATAGAGCCAAGCAAGTAATCTAAATACAACAATTATGGCTGTATTTCAAATAAATATAGAAGACCTTTTGAACAAACGCAGGGTGGAATCTAATCGGATAGAGTTCAAACGCAGTTGGAATCCCTCGGATATATATCAGACAATCTGTGCTTTTGCCAATGATTTCGAGAATCTGGGAGGAGGTTATATTTTGGTAGGGGTTGCCCAGGATGAAAATGGAATGGCGATTCGTCCTGTAAAAGGCATAGAACTGAGTGAGATCGATAAAATCCAAAAGGAGATGGTAGGCTATGATGCAAAAATAAAACCTGCTTACGTTACTCGTACTGAGGTAGTTGAAATTGATGGAAGATATATCCTCGCCATCTGGGCTCCGGCACGGAATAATAGGCCATATAGTGTCCCTGAAAATGTTGTGGCAAAACAAGTTTCAGCAACTAAGTACTATATTCGCAGTAAATCATCTACAATAGCGGCAAAGGGTGAGATCTTACAGGAGTTATTTGACATGGCAAACAATACACCTTTTGATGAACGGGGTAATCCGAATATTACCATCAATGACATTTCTCCACTACTTGTGTTCGAGCATTTAAAAAAGATTGATAGTAAACTCGTGCAGTCATTTGATGCGTCCAAACTATTAGAGACTCTTGATGCCATGGAATTATTGACAGGTCCCACTGAAAACCGTGTTATCAAAAATGTGGCAGCAATGATGTTTTGCCCAAATCCTGAAAAGTTTTTTCCGGTTACTCAGGCAGAAATAGTAATTTTCCCTGAAGGTAGCGAAGAGAATCCTGATGAAATGATTGAAGTGCCTACAATCAAAGGTCCGATCCCATATATAATAAGGGAAACTTTGTCGTATCTAAAGCTTAATGTTATTAAACAAAAAATCCTAAAGCCTCAAGATAGAGCTGAGTCCATTAAAATTAACAACTATCCGTATCAAGCATTTGAAGAAGGTGTTGTAAATGCGTTTTATCATCGCAATTACCAAGAACGGGAACCTGTTGAGATTACAATAGAGCCCGATAGAGTTGAAATCCTGAGCCATGCCGGCCCGGACAGATCTATAAGCGATGAGGATATTAGAAAAGCGAGAAAATTGAAAACTCGTAAATATAGGAATCGACGCTTGGGTGATTTTCTAAAAGAACTTGATCTATCAGAAGGCCGAGCGACAGGAATTCCAACCATACAGAAACATCTAAGGTTAAACGGGTCAAATCCGGCTACAATAGAGACCGATGAACACAGGACTTTCTTTCAATTGACAATTCCCTGTCATGAAGATTTTGGATCCAGTATCTCTTCTGTAAGAAAACCTAAACTCCACTCCGAACTTGAACAAATACTTGGACAATCATTTGTTCAAGTTCATGAGATTGTATATCAGAGTATTATAGTACAAAAAGAACAACTTGAACACATACTTGGACAAATGTTTGTTCAAATATGGGATAAGTCAAAGTCTCTTCCCAATGTTCCACGTCTTTCCTTGTCAACCATAGATTTATTATGCCTCTTGAAGAATGAATCTATGGGAGCAAATGCGTTAAATACTGCATTGGATTTCGGGGAAACATACGAACTCAAACGAAAAATTCTTCTTCCACTTATCTCTTTGGGATACATAGAGATGACTTATCCTGATAAACCAACAAGCGCTAAACAGAAATACCGCTTGACGGAAAAGAGTCTGAAGCTTTTTGAATGACAAAACGACGATTTAGGAGATAAAGGCTTACTTCGAGTCACAGCCTCCAGAGTAAAAGAAAACTATCCCAGAATTAATAACGGTTATGACCTCTGCTTCCCGAGGAGGGCGCGGAGGCGGGCAGGGGTGATGGAGCGGGCGGCGGCATAGGCGTGAAGCTGGTCATCGGCGATCTCTCCAACCATGAAGTATCGGGCACGCGGGGAGGGGATATACAGGCCGCTCACGCTTGCCGACGGATGCATCGCACCATTTTCGGTCAGCGTAATCCCTATCTCCTCCATCCCGAGCAGGCGGTTGAGGTCATGGTTGAGCGTCTGGTCCGGAAGCACCGGATAACCGACCGCCGGACGTATGCCGAGACCCCCGGCGGCTGTCTGATGCAACCATTCGGAGGCAGCCTCCGCAAGTCGGTGGGCTACGGTCTGCCGCAGTAGCGAGCGGTAGGGATCCTCTTCCGTGGCTTTTTTAAAGCCTTCTGAGACGCTTACGGCAAATGCACCGATGACTTCCTCATCCGAGTCAACAAAGTCGGCCAGAGAGGGGCAAAGACCGTCTGCTACGGGTGTCTGCCTGCGAAGTGTGGGCAGCGTGATTCCGGCATCGGTCACGATGGCTTCATTTTCAGCATGAGCCTTGACGAAACGGCTAATGGCGCGGACCTCCCATGTATCGCCGTGGAGCATCTTACGGGCATCCCGGATGAGCCGGAGCGCCTCCGCCGCCTGAGACGGCCCGCAGGAAGGATTTTGAGCCTCTATCCAGGCCTTTTCGCATGCCGGACAGTCAGGGATACCTGCGGCGGGCGAAAGCGAGGCAGGGAGCTTCCATGCGGTCAGGAAGGCGCGCCAGTTGATGAGGGGAATGAGTTCACCGACAGGTATAGTGATGACTTCCCTGTCGCGCTCGGCCAGGAGTCCGCGTCCGCTTGTGCCGTTTCTGTCCGCGTGGCGACGTGCCTCCTCAAGAGTGAGGAGCGGAGTGGAGGCTGCGCGGCGCTCCTCGTGCTCACGCAGAGAGCGGGCCTCCTCCTTGACGGAGGCGATGTAGGCGTCTCGGGTGTCCGGATTCATTAGCCTGGCAGCCAGGAGGGGATTCTGCGCGGCATCAGGCACATGGATTACGGCGCCGGGATAATGAGGATCAATCTTCAGGGCTGTATGCAGCCGGGATGTGGTGGCTCCCCCCACCATGAGAGGTATCGTGAGTCCGGCGCGGGCCATCTCGCGCGCCACATGGGCCATCTCGCCGAGAGAAGGAGTGATCAGTCCCGAGAGACAGACGATATCGGGCCGCTCACGCAGGGCTGTCTCCACAATGGTCTCGGCCGGAACCATAACGCCGAGGTCTATCACCTCGTAGCCGTTGCAGGCGAGGACGATAGAGACGATATTTTTACCTATGTCATGCACGTCACCCTTGACGGTGGCGAATAGTATCTTGCCTGCATGTTTTCCGGGTGTACCTCCGGCCCTGCGGTCGATTTCGGGCTGGAGGATGGCCACGGCCGCCTTCATGGTGCGCGCTGTCTTGACCACCTGGGGGAGGAACATCTTCCCCTCGGCAAAGAGCGTCCCCACGCGGTTCATTCCATTCATGAGCGGGCCTTCGATGACGCTCACAGGCTCGGCGCCGGTGGCAAGAATCTCCTTGAGATCCTCCTCGAGACGGGAGGTGTCGCCATGCTCGAGGGCCCACACGAGTCTCTCTTCCACCGGTAGCTCACGCCACTTCGCGCTCCTCCCGCTTCCCTCCTCGCCGGTCCCGGATGCAGCGGGGGTGACGGAGGTACGGGCATAGTCGGAGAGGCGCGCCGGAGCATCGGCCGAGCGGGCGAGTATGACATCCTCGAGGAGCTCGCGCAGCTGAGGCTCGATATCCTCGTAGGTCACCTTGGAGGCGGGATTGACGATGGCCATATCCATCCCCGCGGCGATAGCATGATAGAGGAAGACGGCGTGCATCGCCTCGCGGAGCGGATTATTGCCTCGGAAAGAGAAAGAGAGATTGCTCAGTCCGCCACTCACCTTGGCTCCCGGCAGATGGCTTTTGATCCACTCTGTGGCTCGGATGAAGTCCAGTCCGTAGCGGTCATGCTCCTCCATTCCTGTGGCTATGGCGAGGACATTGGGATCGAAGATGATATCTTCGGGAGGGAAGCCTGCCTTTTCGGTAAGGAGACGGTAGGCCCGGCCGCACACCTCGATCTTGCGTTCGAAAGTGTCAGCCTGACCTTTCTCGTCAAAGGCCATGACCACCACTGCAGCGCCGAGACGTCTGATCATACGCGCCCTGCGCAGGAACTCCTCTTCACCCTCCTTTAGGGAGATGGAGTTGACGATACTTTTACCTTGGATACATTTGAGGGCTGACTCGATCACGCTCCAGTCTGATGAGTCTATCATGACGGGGACTCGGGCTATGTCGGGCTCGGAGGCGAGGAGATTGAGAAAGCGTTTCATCTCGGCCTCTGCGTCGAGCAGACCGTCGTCCATATTGATGTCAAGAATCTGCGCGCCATCCTCGACCTGTTTGCGTGCTATCTCGAGCGCCTCATCGAGGGCACCCTCGCGGATGAGGCGGAGGAATTTTCTCGAGCCGGCCACATTGCACCGCTCGCCTACCACCACGAATCCGGTCTTGGGACTCACTTCAAGCATTTCGAGGCCCGAGAGGCGCATGGCCGGTTCCAAGTCAGGTATAGTGTGACCCTCCTTCCCCTCAGCCACCTTGCGGAGGCGGGCGATATGTTCGGGTGTGGTGCCGCAGCAACCCCCTATGATGTTCACAAGTCCCTCGTCTATAATTTCTTCCATGAGGGATGCCATCTCCCCGGGCGTCTCGGAGTAATTTCCGTCAGGATCCGGGAGACCGGCATTAGGGTGGCACGAAACGGGCCAGGGGCTGATGCGGGCAAGCTCCCTTAGCCAAGGGCGTATCTCGCGCGGGCCGAAGGAGCAGTTGATACCCAGCGAAGAGACGGGTGCATGGCTCACGGAGGCTACGAAAGCCTCCATGGTCTGGCCCGAGAAGGTACGCCCGTCACGTCCGGCTATAGTCAGCGAGACCATCACCGGGAGTTCCCGTCCACGCCGGGATGCCACCTCGGCGGCAGCGTCAAGACCAGCCTTGAGGTTGAGCGTGTCAAACACTGTCTCGAAGAGGAGCATATCCACTCCCCCCTCGGCGAGGGCGTCGATCTGCTCCCGATAAGCCTGTAGAAGCTCATCGTAGGTCACGCTTCTTGCCCCGGGATCGCTCACGTCGGCGCTCATGGAAGCGGTCTTGTTGGTCGGACCCACTGAGCCGGCCACTTTCACTTCCTCCCGGCCTGAGCGCATGGCAGCCCTGCGGGCTATCGCAGCCCCGGCAAGATTGATCTCTCTCACGAGAGAGCCCATGCCGTAGTCGGCCATGGAGATGGCGTTGGCATTGAAAGTGTTGGTGGTGAGTATATCGGCACCTGCCCGTGCATATTGAGTCGAGATCTCCTCGATGACGTCGGGGCGAGTGAGGCAGAGCAGATCATTGTTTCCCGCCAGATCCACGGGCCATGTCGAGAACCGCTCTCCGCGAAAGTCACTTTCAGTCAGGTTGTAGCGCTGGATCATCGTGCCCATCGCCCCGTCAAGGAGTTTGATCATATATTTTTATATTGTAGGTTTCGAGGTGGATAAAATTGCGGATTTAAATACAAAGATACGTAAAAATATCCTATTTTCTATCCTCGCAACCTCATAATCATCTCCCGGGCAGAGCGGTCAGAGTCAGCCGGGGCAGTAATCAGATGCCGGTCTTACGGCGACGGCGACGACGGCGACGGCGTTTGCGGGAATTTGTGGATTCCGCCGGGGTTGCGGATTCCGACTCTTCGGTAACGGCGGGAGAATCCGTTTCGTCCGGTTTCTCCGGGAGTGCAGTCTCGACTTCGACAGTCAAGACCTCGGTTGCCTTTATTTCGGGCTCGGCGGAGTTTTTCTCCACTTTCTGAGCTTTAACGCGCTGCTCTTTAAGCTCGCGACGGCGGGCGGCAGCCTTGCGCGCGCTCTCTGACCGGCGGATGGATTTCTTCACCTCGGCCTGTTCGGTGGCGAGAATCTCAGCGTCGGCGCAGGGATACGAGTCATCATCAAAATCACCCGTGGCGCAGCTTTCGAGCACCGCGCTGACGGTATGGGTGAATTCTTCGGGTGAGAGACCCGCTTCCTGCGAGCGGAGGATGACTGATGCGAGACGACGGCCCAGTGCGGCCTTGCTGACGCGAAATTCGGGGAGAGCGGTTGTTACGGTTGTTGCTGACATAATCTTCATCGTTTTTTTTCGCAAAGTTACTATCCCGATTCAGCGAAAAGGTGCGATAATGTCGCGTTGTCTCCCCGGGTGGAATAAAAAACGGCGCAGGAGGAACGGGAGTCGTTGAATAAACTCCTGTTCCTCCCGCGCGTGTGTGTGGGAATCTACGCTATTATTCGGGACGCTTGAAGCCGTCCTTGGTAGCGCGCTCAGTCATGCGCTTGATGCGGTCCTTGGTCTCGGGGTGGGAAGAGAACATCTTGTTAAGATAGCTTGCCTTTGCGCCCGAGCCCTCCTCCATGTTGAGGAACTTCTCGAAGGCCATCACCATGCCCCAGGGATTGCGGCCGTTGGCCACGAGGAAGTCATAGCCGCAGTCGTCGGCTTCCTTCTCCTGCTTCTGGCTGAACTTTGCGCCGACGAGGCTCTGGGAGAGATTGCCGAGCTGAGAGTCGGTGAGGGTGGCGAGCTTGCCGTTGGCAGCGCCGATGGCATCCTTTGCGGCACCGGTGAGGAGCTCCTGCTTGAAAGCCTTCTTGGAGTGATGCTTTGCCACGTGGCCGATCTCATGGCCGATGATGCCGAGCAGCTCGTCGTCAGACATGATGTCCATGAGCGAAGAGAACACGCGGACACTGCCGTCGGGACAGGCGAAAGCGTTGACATCAATCACGTCATAGACCTTGAAGTTCAAGGGTATGCCGTCCACATCGTTGAGACCCTCGGTGAGTTTGCGGAGGCGGATGGTGTAGGGGTTATCCTCGCCGGGCACAGGGTTGTTCTTGTCCATCCAGTCGACCGACTCCTTGACATAGGCTGCCATGTCGGCATCGCTGATGGTCAGAGCCTGGACGGTCTTGGCTGCAGCGCCGGCGGCTTTCTTGAGATTGAACTGAGCTGATGCAGGCAGGGCTGCCGCAAGCATCATGATGCATGAAAACAGTGTGATAATACTTCTTTTCATTGTGGTTTTTGATAGTGTTTGGTGTTTATTTTCAGTTATGTTTGATATCAATGAATACGGGGATCACCGAGCTGTCCGAGCGTCCCTTGAAGGAGATGGCATCCGAACCGAACGTCAGCTTCTCATTGGTGCTCAGGCGCGACCCGAGGGCGGAGTTGACCCGCTCGGCAAAAGTTCCCTTGCCCGCTTCGATACTCTTGACAATCTGCTTGATGGGAAGCTCGTCGGCAGAGTAGAGAAGACAGATATTGTCAGTTCCCTTTGTATCGTCCATCTCGATATACCATTTCTCGTCGGGGAGGGCGATGTTGTTGGAGGAGTAGAGCAGGGCGGGACTGGTGCGGTCGTCAGGCGGGAAGACAGTGCTGACCTCTCCGGTGGCATCGGAGCCGATCACGTAGACCCATGCCGGTTCGTTGTTGCTAAGATAGATGCGATAGCGTGTGCCAGACACGTAGCCACGGTCCATCTCGTAGCGGCGTGTCTTTCCGGTCCCGGTCAGACGGGGCTTCATGTTTTCTCCCGTGGAGAGTTGAAATCTCGCCGAGCCTGAATAGACATTCTTGGGTTCGGGCGTCGGGGGAAGTTTCTTCTTGAGATAAGGCTCGTAGGCAAACGTCACATAGTCGGCGAAATCCTTGTATTTCACCCAGATGAAGCCACCTGATCCCCATTTCTCACCCCAACTGTTCATGATCTCGAAAGCACCGCCATACTTGTTGTCGTCATACCCGACGACACACATCGCGTGCCAGCCGCCATCCTTGACAGTCTCGGTCTTTTCCCAGACCACCTCGCCGTTCTTATACCAGTTCTTGCAGAAGGAGGCGGGTACCTGCATGCAGATCACCACGGGACTGTTCTGCGAAATGGCTTTCTTGACAGCATTGACTTTCATGTTGTCAGACGCGTTGCTGTTGAAAGTGTTGAAGTAGCCGTCTATTCTGTAGGGGAGAGCTTTGGTGAAGAGATGGGCGGGGAGGGTCTCGGCGCAGAGCTCGGAAAAATCCGCAAACTTCGGGGCGCCCTTGGACATGAGCGTGTTGAGCGCCTCGTGGATGTAGGTGCCTTTATGACACCCCGCCTCTCCGGAATTCTCGATCTGCTGATAGATGAAGATAGGTGCGAAAGCCTCGGCGTTCTTCTTGGCGGTCTCGGTCCAGCCGTTGTTGACATCCTCGATGATTGTGCGGGCGGCATAGGTGGTGGCCCAGCTCGTGCAGGTGCCGTGCTGTCCCTGCGACTTGGGTGTGGGAGCATACTGCTTTATGGACCAACGGGCCGGCAGGGTGGTATAGTCGCGGGTGAGCAGGGTAGCTTTGTGAGGGATGGCTGCGTAGGCCTCCTCATCCATGAGCAGACCCATAGGAGGGATCTCATCCTCTCCCGGCTCCTGAGCCTTGAGGGGATGGAGGAGGGAAAGGGATAGAAGTGCGACGAGAAATATGCGGTTCATAGACTTCATTTTGATGGATTAAATATGAATTCGCCCTGATAGATAGAGCTGGAGTACCAAGGGGTCTGATTGCGGTTGGTGGCCTTGACCACTTCGGCGCCCACGTTTTTGAAGACACCCTCGATCGTCAGTCCCGGGCGGTCGAGAGTCTTGAGCAGGGCCGATGTGTAGGGGCTGTTTCGGGTAGTGCCGTCAGCGGCGACACTGCCGGGACTCGTGGCGTAGGAGATAAACGTGCCGATGGGGGCGTTTA
>CAZOOY010000028.1:0-17238 GCA_964581555.1 uncultured Staphylococcus sp. | reverse complement strand
CTATATGACGACCGTTCACATCCACTCCGTTGAGATGACCATTCTTTTTCGAGAAATGATAGGTGCGACCGTTGGCAGTGACAGTGAGTTCATTGTCATTCTCGCTATATGTAGGACGGGCACCTGAGACATTGGTAGCAGCTGCGGCTGTCTTTCCCTGGATCCTGTCGGAACGGGTGAAGAGGTCACGACCATAATTGTCTGTCACAGTAAGTTCGAGGGCATCAGCATCAGGCTTGAGTGCCGGGATGGTGACAGTACCCTCCTCGCCGGGAAGTATATTACCGAATTTCACTTTACCCTCAGCCACAACCTTGGCTGTTCCCTTAGTGCCGGGAGCAGGTAGATCGAGCTGACGCCATGTAAGTGAGCAGTCCTTGAGGTTGGTGAAGTCGTAACGGTTCTCGACACGGAGCGTGCCGTCAAAATCGGGAGTAAATTCCTCATTCATGATCTGGATAGGATTCCATACCTCCTTAACTGTCCAGTAGCTACCCTCTTTCTCATGGTGAGGACCTACGATACCGTCAGCTCCATAATTGCCACAGTTGTCGATGAAGCCGTCCATATCAACTCGCTTCACGCCTTCGTCAGCAAGAACCCAGAGGAAACCGCCTGCACAGCGGGGATGCTTGCGCATCATCTCCCAATAGTCGTAGAGACCGGCACCGTGACCGCCATCATACAGACCGTGAAGGAACTCGGTTGGCATGAAGATCTCAGGCTTGCGCATATAGTCCTGACTTTCACCATAGGAACGATAGTGCATTGTCTCGAATCCGCCGAAGTTGCCCTGAGGATGAAGCACAGGGCGCTTCTGGAGGTCATACTTGTGGAACTCGCCGTTGAGCTCATCGTTCCAACCCTTTTCATTACCGTTGCTCCACCAGATGATAGAGGGGTGGTTAAGATCGCGCTCCACCATCTCCTTGACAAGTTTCTGACCATTAATTGTCTCATGCTTGCCATGCCAGCCTGTGAGCTCGCTCATCACGTAAAGACCGAGTGAGTCACATATCTCGTAAAACTCGGGATCGGCAGGATAGTGAGAGAGACGCACCGCATTCATGTTCATTGACTTGATGAGCTCCACGTCCTCAAGGTTCTTTGCATAGCTGAGGGTACGTCCGGTCTCGGGGCGGAAGCTGTGACGGTTGACACCGCGGATATTCACCTTTTTTCCGTTGATGTAAAGGCCATCGCTCTCACGCACTTCGATAGTGCGGAAGCCGAACTTCTTATTCTCTTTATGCAACACGTTACCATTGGCATCGGAGAGGATAAACTCGGCACGATAGAGATTGGGGGTCTCGGCTGTCCACTGAGCGGGATTATCGACCTTCAAGTCTATATATCCTTCACCCGCACCCTTGCGGATAGGAGTCACGCTCTCCCCTACTTTCTTATTATTCTTGTCATAGATGACAGTGGTGATCTTTCCACCCTCAACAGGCATACTGAGCGTAGCGACAGCCTTAAACGTGCCGTCATGCTTTGCATCAAGTGCGATATGCTTCATGTTGAGAGCCGGACGGGCCTGCATGAAAACAGGACGGAAGATTCCGCCGAAATTCCAGTAGTCCGCACGACGCTCGGCAAGGTTGACACCTGCATTCTCGCTCTCCTTAGCCACAGTGACTTCTATACGGTTCTTCTTATTCGGACCGAAGAATACGCGGTCACTCACGTCATAGATGAAACGGTAGAATCCGCCCTGATGCTTTGAGCCGGCTTTGCGTCCGTTGATCTCTACATAGGTATCGGTCATAGCGCCGTCAAACACCAGCTCGATCTGCTTCCCGCGCCACTCCTCGGGAAGTTCGAATTCATACTTATATTTACCCACTTCATCGGCAACTCCTTCCGGGAAAGCCTTGCCGTAGAATTTCATTCCATACTGATAGGTGCCGAAGCCCTGGAGCTCCCAGTTGGAAGGGACTCCGATCTTGGTCCATTTGCCCGAGTTGTTACCGTCGGAGACCATGAAATCCCATTCAACCATGTCATCACTGCCTGTTCCCGACAGATACTGACGTTCAGTTTCGACCGATCGGCCCATCAAAGAGAGTCCGATGCAGGCCGAGAGGATCGTTAACACTGTTTTTTTCATCGTATATATAGATTTAATTTTTTTACTTTAACAATGGCAGGATTCTCACATTGAGAGTGTGTTCGCCTGGAGTAATTGTATATTTCTTGAGTACACCCGGGCCGCAACTGCTGTTGCCGAGGCCGAGCACGGCGGTGTCAATGTTGAGATAGATATTACCGCTTTCTTTCAGATCCACATCATGAGTCTGAGCCGCAATGTCAGTCGCGGTATAAGGTAATGCCGAGGCCGAAAAGAGGGCATCTGTTGCCGAAATCATGACTCCCCTTCCGGAGCGGTCACGAAGAGCCACCTCAGCCACTCCCTCGTGATTGCCGGAATCCTGCGGACGGGGCCAATGTGTGTACTGTTCCGAGACATTACTCTCCCAACGGCCTATGGAAGCCGCGTCAAGACGGTCAGGATAGGTCTCCATCGGTCCATTGCCGAACCAACTTAGACGGTCAAACTTCTTTGCGACTTCAAAGGTCATTCCGAGTCTCGGAAGTTCGGGGAGCTTACCCTCGGGAGTATAAGTCTGATTGAGGTCAAGTGTTCCGTCACCATAGAAGGTATAAGTACTCTTGACGAGGATAGCACCCTCTGCATACGAATACCGCTGGGTCATCGTTAGGACAAACTTTCCGTCTTTAGGAAGCTGCCTGTCTACAGCCACGAGCTTGACCTCGGGAGAATCTATCCGGTTTTTAGTCCAATCCTTGGCAAGCCAGTTGCCGAAACTACGGTCATTGTCAGTAGGAGCGCGGAAAGCCTGGAAATGCGAATCAGTTATAATTCGCTCCCCTTTCACCGAAAGATTGTCGAGTCTACCAGTCAGGCCGTTCCACTCCACAACAACATTTCCGGCTATCGCAGAGATGCGGTCCTCCGTCTCGTTTACAGTTAAAGGATTGGTAGGAACACCCGTATTCTTCACTTCATCAAGTCTGTGATCGGCAAGCTCGAGCTGACGTGTCACGATTTCGTGGCCTGCATCAGCCCAAAGGGTCGGAGATTTTAGACGGACGGAAACATTGATACGGAAATCCTTATCTTTCGGTGCAGGGCCTACTTTCACCGATACTGTTCCGCTATCACCGGGAGCAAGTTGCGGGAGAGTTATTTCCGACGGTTTTCCGTGTTTACCTGATATTACAGGAGTATAGGTACAGGTATTTCCGTCAAGTCCGACATGATGGTTGCGGTTGATGAATTCGATCTCAGCAATCCCGGTAACAGGATTATAGCTCTTCAGAGAGATCGCCACGGGAGAGTAGACAGTCTTTACTTCGTCGTATTTGGCATTAAGCGAACGATCCGAAAACACGATACCGTTCATACAGAAAGCTTTCAGATTAGGTTTGTCACCGAAGTCACCTCCGTAGGCAACCTCTATGCTACCATCAGGTCGTACCTTGAAGATACCCTGATCCACCCAATCCCATATAAATCCTCCCGCCATACGAGGATGACTGTAGATCTCATCCCAGTATTCACGGAAGTTACCCATGGCATTACCCATGGCATGGGCATATTCGCTCGTGATGACAGGACGATTGTCATTGTCGCGGCGGGCAATGGAGAGCAGTCGCTCCCAACGCGCGTTTTCAGCTCGTTCTTCATCGGCACCCTCAGCTATTCCCGGATTAAGATATTCATCCTGTGTACGTGTGTAGAAACGGCTGATGAAATCCACCGTTGCGGGATCGGGCTCACCATCCACTCCCTGAGCTCCTTCGTAATGCACGGGGCGTGTGGGATCAAAATCATGAAGCCATGCTGAAATGGCTGCGAAGTTGGGCCCATAGCCACTCTCGTTACCCATGCTCCAGACTATGACACTGGGATGATTCTTGTCACGCTCGGCCATCCTGACAGCACGATCAATGAAAGCGGCATGCCAGTCGGGAGTGCTGGCCAGAGTACCTCTAAGACCATGTTCCTCGATATCAGCCTCATCCATCACATACATACCTATGGAATCGCAAAGCTCATACCATCGGGGATGATTGGGATAATGACTCGTGCGGACGGCATTAATATTGGCCTGCTTCATGAGCAGAAGATCCTTCAGCATAAGGGAATCGGTCATCACACGAGCTGTACGAGGATCGTGTTCGTGACGGTTGACACCTCTGAAACGAATAGGATTTCCATTGACGAGCACCTGTCCGTTCGTCACCTCCACGCTGCGGAAACCGAACTTTGATTCCGCCCGCTCTATCACTTTACCTTCGGCATTACAGAGTTCGAGACGTAGGTTGTAAAGGTTGGGAGTCTCAGCCGTCCATAGGGCCGGATTCGTGAAGAGGTGAGTGATACGTCCGAGCTTGCGGGGACCACGCTGAGGATACCACGTGTTCATGATCGCAGCCTTATGGTCAAGATCAAGTATATCATTGATGACCACGGATGTATCAAAAAGTTCTTTGTGCCCGTCGGAGACCAGCACTCTCAGTTTATAATCTGTGCCGCGGTTCCCGTTGTAGACCGAGAAAAGAGGATCAACCTGCAGAAGGAAATCCTTGTAGCCGTTCTCAGGTAAGGTTCTGACTGTATAGTCACGAAGACGCACGTCAGGAGTGTGAAAAAGAGTAACATCACGCTGGATCCCGCCGAAGCGCCAGTAATCCTGATCTTCAAGATAAGATCCGTCGGAATACTTGTAGACTTCGACTGCTATCTCATTCTCCCCTTTATGAATAAAGGGAGTGATATTGAACTCGGATGCTTCAGTGCTACCTTGTGAATAACCGGCGAGGTCACCGTTGATCCACACATAGAAAGCACTCATAGCGCCATCAAACCGCAGGAACGTCTGGCCCTCTCCTGCCCATGACTCCGGGAGACGGAATGTACGTCGATACTGGCCGGTGGGATTTCGCTCTACAAAAGCTGTATAATTCTCTTTGGGGGTATCGGTGACATACGGGGGATTGATCTTGAATGTGTATCCGGCCGAAGCATAGATAGGCGTCCCGTAGCCGTTGACCTCCCACACTCCGGGTACATGAAACTTGGCCCACGACTTGTCGTCGAAGCCGGGTTTCTGAAAGCCTGTAACTCTTCCCTCCGGGGTGGGCGACCAGTGGAATCGCCACTCCCCGTTAAGCGACATGGAACGGTCACCCTTTACATCACCGAAAGGGATGAACGCTGTACGAGCAGGTTCACGGTTGATCTGAAGGATATGATGGTTCTCCCATTCGCGGGCAGGACGTTCCATCGCCGTGACAGCGATGGATGTAACGAAAAGTGCCGCTAAAGATAGCTTGAATTTCATGATGATTGATTACTGTATTTCGAGCGCGTCAAACGCCACCCCTTTGAGATCAGGAGCGGAAATGACCACCTTATATGTTCCGGCATTTATGTAGCTGCCTGTTGTTGTGCTGAGCATTCGCCATTTTTCGGGAGTGTCGGGAAGATGAATGGGATCATCCTTGAGCACTGCGCCGTTGGGGGCGATGAGACGGAAATTAACAGTCACCGGGTTTTTATTGACATTCATGAATTTGAACCGGAGGGCATATACCTGTGCGAGACCTGTTGAAATGGTCCACTCGATACTTCCCTTGCCGTCAAAGAAGACGCCGGTCTGTTTCTTAAACTCTTTGACTGAGTATTTGCCTGAAAGTTTAGCATCCTCGGCCTGATATTCTACAGCTGCACGTGCATTTTCGTCTTTCGGGAGCATATCTGCCGGCATTTTGGCAATGACATCCTTATCGGCGGCTGCCCAGTTCATGAGAGGAGCAGAAGGTGAAGCGACTTTAGCCGACTTGTCGGATGTAGCCACGGCGATTGCCGAGATCAAAGCCTGTCCGGCCTTGACTTCTGGGAACGAGATCTCGATAAAGCCGTCCTTTGCCTTGCAGTCGACGGTCTTCTTGAGAAGACGGTCATGGCCGGCTTCCGCCCAGATATCAAGATCGTCAATGACAGTCTCGCCATTCACTGCCACATCAAAGATGCGGAGGCCCTCGCAATCGGTACCCTCGCCACCACCTGTACCATGCCACGGCTCTATGAAATAGAGCTCTACACGATAGTCACCGGGAGCGGGAACAGGGAGACGGTAGGATAGTTTGTGACGACCAAACCGGAATGTCTGGGCAAGTTTCCAGTCATTCATTCCGGCGATAGGATCATAAGTGACACGCTGACTGGCAAGATAAGGCGAGAGCCCTTCGAAATCCTGAGCCCATGAACGGGACACGGTTGTATCATCGGCCTGCCATAGCTGTCCGAACTCATCAGTGATCGCATCACCGCCACAATTGATACGGTAGAGATAATTCAGACTCTCATCACCCTTAAGAGCGGTTGAGCCCGGTGTCAGTAAGCTATCAAATCCGGGAGCTTTCTCAAGATTGTCAAGCACAATGAGATCCTCAGCGACTTTTCGGCCATTGTAGAATCCCTCCGCACGAAGCACATTATAGCGGACCGGGATATTCTCCCAGACAAAATGTGTGCCTTTTTTACCCTTCACCCGTGTGCCGAGTGAAACACCGGAATCGGCGGCATTGTAGAGAATAACCGAGTCACAGTTACTGTAGACATTGATCGTTGCCTCTCTCGGCTGTTCAAAGCGATCGGGCCACGTGTGGGACGCGATATAGACGAAGGGATCATCCTTGGCCGACGTATAGTTTCCTTTGTACATATAATATATGTCGGCAGGTTCTTCCCACGGGGTCACGAGACCTTTATAGTTGAAAGGTCCAACCTTGTCTATCTTTCTGTAAGCCTCGTCTGGCTGACGGCGACCGGGATTGTCGTGGCTGCTGTAGATCCACTGATAGTGACCGCAGACACTATCAGCTGCTTCCTCGGCGAGACGCACCTTGGTCTCCATAAGATCGGTCATACGCTCTTCTGTCCAGGGACCGTTAGGATCAAAAGCTGCCGGCTCGGAGTGGAAACCGATCGAACGCCATGCTCCATACTCGCCGTTGAGAAGCTGATTGGCTCGCGAGAGTTCTTTGTCATAGTTGAAGACATCTCCTCCGTAGGTACCGCTCCAATTCTGAATCACATTCCAGTCCGTTCCCTCCCCACCGTTACAGGTGGTGATGACACGCATATTTCTGGCCATGGGATCCATCTCCCTGATTATATCTGCACACTCGGCAGCAAAATCGCGTGGTAGGGTGCTTTCATTCTGGAGTCCCCACATGATTATCGAGGTGGAATTCCTGCGCTCCTTCACCCACTGCCGGAGAAGAGTCTTGAAATTCTCGCGGAATTCCGGGGTGTCATACCAGATATGAGCCGAGAACTGGGGCCAGAAGAGGATACCCTCACGATCCCAGGCGCTTTGATAACGCAGATTATGTGGCTGGTGGGCATCTCGCACGGAATTGAAACCGGCGTTCTTGATCTGCTTCACTCTTGACTCGATCTGCTCGTCACTGAATGCGTGGGACGCCCCAAACTGGTGTTCATACTCACATACACCGTTGATAAACAGCGGTTCACCATTGAGATAGAACCGGCCGTCACCATCGTTTCTCTTGACCGGCCATGAATAGGTGCTTATACCGTAAGGAGTTGAAACCTCTTCGGTCGTCTTACCGCCGCGTTTGATCATGGAGGAGAGCTTATAAAGATAGGGATCAGCCGGACTCCAAAGATGAGGATTGTCGATCGGAGATGACTGCGCGATGACACGGGTCTCGCCTGGAGCAAGACTGACAGTCTCGGTGAGACGGAAGATCTGCCGCCCGTCAGCATTGGCAAACTTATTTACAAGATCAAACTCCGCCTGCTCCGAGGAATAGTTCTTCAGTTCGGTTTCGATGAAGACACTGTCTGCCTTCTCATTATGCCAGATATGGACGCCGAAAGGCTCAACTCGCACTTCGTCGGTAATCTCAAGCGATACCGGGCGGAAGATTCCGAGAGGCTGGGAGCCCTCGCTGAATCCCCATTCCGACGAGCAGCCTCCACACACCCAAGGCATGTCGGATATCATCTCGGGGTGCTCGGCCTTGACTTCGAGTGTGTTTTCACCATCGAATTTCAGATAATCTGTCACATCAAATGTCATCGAAGTTCTCCCTGAGGGATGTCGACCGAGTGAGTAGCCGTTGAGCGTAATGGTAGCATAGGTACCCACGCCCTCGAAATTGATGAAATATCGCTTGCCGGACACCTTGGCTCCCATCGGGAAGGTTTTGACATAATCTGCCGTACCGTGAAGATTGCCGTGAGTGAGCTGACGGTAACCGTAGTAATCATCCCAGTTGTGAGGAACATTTACATTCAGGATCTCATCTTTTTTATCCTCAAGCCAGGTCTGCCATCCGTCATTGAGACTGATCTCGGTGCGACGTCCGGTAGCCGGACGCTCGGGGAAACGGACAGCCGAACGCCCCATAGGACGGCTCGTGGCTACTGCGATACCTCGCTGCTCGGCGTTATTGACCGCACAATAGAAGTGATAGACCACTCCGTCATGTTTCACGAGATAACTCTTGTGGGCAAAAAGCTCATCATACTTCTTCGTGGGGAAAATGAGATCATCTCCCTCCCAGTCATCCCAGGTCACAAGGTCATAACTACATGCGAAAGTATTGTACGCCTTGTAGGGTCTCGACGGATTGAAAGCCGAGAAATAGAACATCACGTACAGATCATCCATCTTCACTATCTGGGCGTCGCCGGTGATAGTACCCTGCGATTCATGAGTGAAAACAGGATTTCCTTCGTAACGGCGCCACTTCTTCATGTCGTCAGAAAGGGCTATGCCGATACGCTCACCCTTAAATCCCGTCTCGGGATTGACTCCACCGGCGTTATAATACATGATGAAAGGGGCGCCCAATGTGCGCGCATCATCTTTATAGACGGTGCTCTTATACTGGGTCAGATTCTCCCACCACTGCACGTCCTTATCCTTTATGGAAAGGATGGGACGATCCAGACTCTCCCACTCATGCGCCGAACCGGGATTTCCCTTGGTCCATGCGAGACCTACGTAGAGGGGAGCGTTGACAGCCTCATAGCCTGTCCCCTCTCCACCGATATAGGTCATGTAATATTTACCCTTGTAGCTACTGATGGCATATCCCCCACCCCAGTTCCAGTCGATAAGAGAGGGGAAACCTCCGCGCTGATTGCGATCCCAGCCTGTATCCGTGTACGAGAGAATCCGGCCAAGAGTTTTCCATTCGAGGAGATTGTCACTCTCAGCTATCCAGGTTTCATAACCGCGACCATCCTGCCCCGACTTTCCATTGTAGACCACATAGGTCATGTACCACTTGTCTCCTACGCGAAAGACTGTGGGGCAATCGATCTTGTGATTATTATCCTCCGGAGCCACGACAAGACCATACTTATAAGGAGTGCGTGATTCCTGATATACTTCGTCCATACGCTCCTGACTGACGTGACGCTGAGCATGGACGTTCGTTCCCATCAGCGCCATCGCGGCAAAAGCGAATGATAAAACCAATCTTCTCATTTAACAGGTAAATATTTGAGTGATATTGAGTTGTTTAGTAGAATAGCCAGTCCATTGCCTCCTCGGTCCCGGCAAGAGCGGCGTTGCGCGGCTTGATCTCATCTGATGTGAAACCGAGCACAAGCGTATACCCCTTGGGAAGCATGAGAGAATGCTCTCCCGCACCGAAACTGTAGGCATGGACATTGGCCAGAGGCATCTTGTCGAGATGGATGGCATTGGTGAGTACAGACTCAGCCTGACCATATTCATTCGCCGATGCATCGGTTTCAAGTTTAGGAGCCTTGGCATACTTCTTCTGGTCATCCTTGAAGTAACCCACGAGAAGCTTGACAGGGCGGTCGCAGGTAAACTCGATCTTTGTGCCCTCCTTACGTTGCTCGTCACCGTTGACCACGAATGCGCTCAGACCGTCAAGCTCGGGAGCGAGACCTTCCACCTTTGCATCCGGCATATTGGAAAGCAGAGTGGCACCCTTGGTAAGGTTGACACGTTTCATGTTCCCCTTTACGGTCACGGGCGCAGGCTTGGCGGCTTCTACGACCGTCACTTCGGCCGATTTCTTACCTGCCTCTTTCTCTTTAAGCATGGCAATATTGGCCTTGAAATTTTCAAGTTCCTGAGTGTAATGGCCATACAGCTCTTCCCAATGCTTGTTCTTTCCGTTGTCACCGGCAATGGGGATGCGGCGCATTGTGGTCTGCATACTGTTGGCATAGAGATAGGTACCTTTCGTACGCTCTACGAGCTGCCGGTAGTAGTCAAGACTTTCTTCGAGCAGGGGCACCGCAGCATCAAGATACTTCAGATCCTTAGTGTATTGATAGTTGAGCACTTCGCGTGCAGCCTTGACCTTGCGGTCAAAGAAATAGGCGAAGAGACGATAGCAGTTCATATCGTTGACCACGCGGGCAAATTCTTCGCTGTTAGCCTTTACAGGACCGACACTCTCGATGGCAGCCACAGCTTTGTCGCCATGCTCGATGCACTCGGCAGTGATCTGGAGCGGAAGTTCTCCCACGTGGGGCTGACCGTTGTATTCCTTCTCCATAAACTCTATCAGCTTCTCGCCCTCGGGTCCGCAACTCTCATAGAAGCCGGGGTAGATGGTGTACTTGTAGGGGTTGACGAGCTGACTCATGAACATACCGAGAAGAAGAGTCTGACGGTTTCCTTCGGTGATACCGAAGCGACGGAGCAGTTTAGGTGCTATCTCGCCGGATTGCTCGAATGCCTCACGGATCTGGGCTCCTTTATCGTCAGAGACGCCATAGGTACGGGCCATGCGGTGATCCCAGAATTTCTTCTCCTCCTCACGGTCGCGGCGGCTGTTCCATGCGTATCTGCCCCACTCCTCATACCAGAGACTGTCTCTCACGAGCTGGAGCTCGCGACCACCGGGGATACTGTCGGCTGAATAAGGCCAATCCCAGTAGGAAGCCTGAGGATAAAGATGGAGAGCGTTTGCCCCATGCACGTTGTGCATAGCCTGCACTGCTTTCTGAGTAAAATCGGGCGAGCTCCAGCGCCATGGCTCGAGATTGGCGAGGATGTGCACATTGCTTATGTGCACGCTGCCGAGTGAACTGAGGTTACGGTGAATCTCGGCCCACGGACCACGAGGCTCGTAGGTAGTGAGTGATTCGCCGTTATACTTGTGCATCGTGTACAGATTCTTGTAGAGAGGAAGGGCTGCATCCATCACCATCTTGCTGTCTGTATCATGAGCGCGCACCAGCAACGGTGGTTCGTCCGTGCGCCCCAGTTTCTGCAAACCGTCCTTGACTCCGGGGATGATTGTCTCTGTAAACCACACTACATCATCCTCATAGGTATCCATGGCCTCACCGAGGCATACGAGCAGACCGACATTGGGATATTTCTCGATGAAAGCGGCCACACTCTTGCGCGTATAGTCACTGAGCAGAGGAGTGATGGGTCGATTGCGATCCTGGGTCTTGATGCCGTAATGCTCTGCAAAGGGCTTTGAGACGATGATATTGTAGAACATCTGGATCACGAATATGCCACGCTTATCAGCCTCCTGAGTGATGAAAGTGTACATCTCTTCATTCTTCTTGAATGTCTCGTCGTCCACTTCCACTGCAAAAGGATAATCCTCGAGTTTAACAAGTGAGGCAAATGGATGACCATTCCAGAGATAAACGGAATTCATGCGGTTTTCCACCAGCATATCCAGATACTTCACCCACAGTTCCTTATCATAGAACCAAGGGAAATTTTCGGGAGTATAGGGGTACTCGTATACGGCACGTCCTTCAAGCAGATAGGGCTTCTGGACTCCTACACAGGCACCTCTAAGCACCATCTCGGGTGCATCTGTAAACTCAGTGGGAAGTTTATCGAGATTCCCGTCAGCTTTCACGCGATCCACGAGTTCCTGACATCCGTAGATGACGCCTGATCCGTCATTGCCCTTCACATTGATGGTATCACCGATGACAGTGATCATGTATCCCTCTTTAGGGCCCACGCTGTCAGTGGCCTGCGAGAGACGGATAACCTTTACACCCTCTTTGTCGGCAGAAGACAAGACTTCATATCCGCTCTTCTCAAGGGCCTCCTTCAGATGATCGGCGGCAAACTGGACACGATTCGAAGCGTCTTCCGGACATTCTATCACAACACCCGGCCGATGGCTACAAGCACATGCTGCCAGAATCAGACCTGTGAAGGCCAATATTTTTAGAAACCTGATCATGACTTCTTGATTTCCTTATATTTCACGTTGATTTCGCCTTTCGTATCAATCCAGAGACGGTAACTGTTCTCACCGATCTTCTCGAATTTTCCATAGGAGGATTTGGGAAGCTTGGCAGACTTAACATAGAGATAGCCTTCTCCCTGAGTTGCTTTCACTCTCATTTTGTCACCGTCGACGTAGAGTGAGATCTCACCCTCAGGCGTGGGGACAGTGCCTTCCATCCATTTGAGTCCTCCGAGGTCAGGCGCTATGGCAAATTCCTTATAGCCAGGTTTCACGGGTTTCACGCCGAGATAATATTTACCTATAAGGTAGATGGGACTTGCACCCCAGGCGTGGCAAAGACTCTTTCCGTAAGGGCGACCATACATTGCAAGGTGTTCCGCACCACTATCTTCGGGATTGTATTTCTCCCAGAATGACGTAGCACCTTCCTTAAGCATACCACCCCAGTAATCTTTCATCTCACCGAGCACTTTATCCTGCATCCCTTCGGCACAGAGCGACTCCAGTTCATAGAAACGCATGTAAGGGGTAGTGATTGCGGGTACCTCGGGATTGAGCATCACATTCTTCATCACCGAGTCGGTCGTTGCCTCATCGAGGAATCCGAGATTGATAGCAAACATATTGGCAAACTTATTGACCTGCTCGCTTTTCTTGCCATCCTCGACGTTATGTACGAGAGCCTGACGCTTCTCATCCCAGAAAGTTGGAAGAAGTTTATCACGCAGCGATGTCTCAAGTTTTCCATACTTTTCAGCATCTTTTTTATCACCGAGCACCTCGGCGCATAGCTTCATCGTCTCGAGACTCTTGCAGAAAAGAATCTGCTCGAATGAAAGCGCACCTTTTTTGCTCATGGGGAAATCGGCCCAGTCCACGAATACCCAGTCGCCCGTGAGGCCCTCCACCATACCATCCTTATTGGTACGCGAGAGCACATAGTCCATCAGCGTGCACATGCGGGGATAGATCTCCTTGAGGAACGCCTCGTCACCGGTATAGAGATAGTAATCGTATATACCTATGAACCAATAGAATGTATAGTCAAGAATAGTATTGATATGGGCCGTCACAGGGTCTTTGCCACGAAGCAGACGAGTGGTGCGCTTGACAGCAGGACTGTCGAAGAAGAGATAATAGTTCATGAGATAGCTCTGCACTGCATCGCCACTCCATACCCAACGGTCACGTTTGATTCCGTCGATAAAGAACTCTCTCGTCGTCAGATGCATTGTGTACGCTCCGACATTCCATATGTCATTAAGAAGCTGATCGCTGCACTTGAAGCTTCCGCGATACTCAACGGGAGCATACTCATAAAGCATCGCCACATCACCGACATTTACGCCATCCTCGGGGAGCACGTAGACATAACGGAAAGCCTTGGTATTGTCAAGAGTATACTCTCCGTTGTTGTCGGTAGTCGCGTTTGTAGCGAGATCCGTCACCTTGTTACCGTCAAAACGGATCTTGTCAAGAGTCTCGCAGAAGTTCACGTCATAAGCCTCTTCGGGGCTCTCGCCGTAATAAATATTCACAACACCGTTTCCTGTAGTGTTCTTGAGCACAATGCGACCGAATGTCTCCTTCCCGAAGTCGTAAAGACGACCCTTGTCACCGATCTTCTGCCCGGTGCTGACATAATTCATCGGCTCGAGGTTGAGGGTGAACTGCGAGGGGAGCACATTGGGATCGTTGAAGTTCCAGTATCCGGCGTCGGCATAAGTAGTAGCGGATGTATCGCTTGCTTTTCCGCTCTCGTCGATCCACTCCTTGTCTTCATTGGTTACGAGCCAGGTCGGATCGGTGTTGACGGTCTTACCCTTGACAAAGATGGCCGGAGGTGTGGCCTGATTCCACACCTTTATATTAAGGTTATGCTTTCCGGCGGGAATGGTAAACTTGGATGGCATGCCGAACTGCAGTTTGCCATCGAATTTGACGTTATATTTCCCTTCGGCAAAAATCTCGATCTCTTCAGGTTCGGCAAGATCGAGCTGTTTGCTGAACTCCACCGTCACGAAATGACTGTCCGATTTCCAGAACGGTGGGAAGAAAGCGCCGCGCTCGGTGCGGTTGTTGTTCATCTTGTTTCCGAGCCATATCTCATAGTCTCCCGGATACCATATCCATGTCTGGGCAGAGGCAGCCAGACCGAGGAAGGCAGCTCCGAGGAGCATTGACCATCTTTTGTTCATATATCTGATGATTACTTTGATTTAAGGTGAATGTATTCTTTTGTCAATCCGGCATTAGCCTTGATGGAGTCATTGACCATAGGGCCGTTATTTTCCCATGTATTACCCGGGCCGTTGGCGTTTTTCAGGAATTTCTCCCCTTCCGTCCAGTTATCCTTCACGGTGATGAACGATGAGCCTTCGTCCGTGTAGAGATAGAACCAGTGATGGGGATCATGAGCATACCCGGGGGTGTAGATGTCATAGACACAGTTTTCAGTCACCCAGCTATGAGGCTGCGAGCCGAGAGTATAGACTCCGGCCACGTCATACATGTGTTTTGCGTAGTTGTGTATCCTGTTCGCATGCACACGGTTGTTTCTCATACAGTTGACTGTTCGGGTCCAGCCCCATCCGAGATTTATGCCCGAATAGGACACGTCGTTGATCTCGTTATGCTCGATGTTTATCCCTTTTACATAGCCTGCGGCAATACCAAGTGTGCCCCAGTCTTCGTTTGACACATTATTAATATAGTTGTTCTCGATTGTAAGATTCGAGACGACCTCGCGTTCGTCAGCCGGGTCATAGGGCAGATGGGTCTCGTGAGAAGCAGGGCTGAAGCTACCTGCCACGATGCCGTTTCCGGCTATGTCGGTGAAGAGACACCCTTTTATAACTCCTCCTTCTGTCCCCCATTCATAGTCAAGGCCGGATGAGCCGAGATGACGGAACACACAGTCGGTGAAATCGATGTCGCGCGCACCTCTCACCACCACCGCTGAAGCCGGACGGCCGAGCCAACCCTGATTGTCGAGCTTATGGTTCTGGACACGGACAATAGACGGGCGAACCTTATAACCGTCGGTCATAAACATACCGGCCTGTAGGGGTACATGTCCTTTCTCTGATGGCCGCATCCATGTCGTGTACTCAAACGTGATATTATTGATATCGACATTCTCCACAGGGCGGTCGAGTGTTCCCTCAATGAGCATGAGAGTTTCGACAGCCGGCACGAAAGCCTCATTAATCTTCTCACCCTCAAACGGATAATAGTATAGTTTACGGGTGTTAATGTCATGATACCACTCTCCGGGAGTGTCGAGCAGCTCCATGGCGTTGGTGAGATAGAATGCCGAGTTGTGCCCGTCCGTGGTCACCATAGGTCTTGGCCATGGATGCTCGAACTGAATCCGGCTTTCCGGGTTATGGAATCTCACGGCGGCACTGTCGCCATGAAATTCTATGGATTTGATGCGGAGATTGGCCACGCACCACATTTCATGAAGAACCATCTCTGCATAGGGAGCTTTCGCGATCTTTTCCACTGACTTTGAGGGCACCCAGAGGATCTCGTTCTTGGGGTCATTGTTGATGATACGGGCCATCTTCTCAAAATCCTGAACATCACGTGCCCTGACAGCCTTCGTACCGTTGATCCAAAGCTGACGGAAGTCAAGAGGGCGACCGTTGAACGAAGGTACATCGGCCACCATGAATTTTCCCTGCTTTTTCCATCCGGTGATCCTCACGCCGCCACTTAGACGCGCTTCACCATCCGACGTGATTACCGTGGGCGATGATGGAGTTCCGCTATCCTCCGGCCTAACGAACACAGGCTCGTAAAGCTCATAGACACCAGAAGCCATATGGATCGTTATGCCATTCTCTACTCCCTCTGCATTCAGTCGTCTCATCTCGCGCGCCTGCCTCAGAGCGGAAGTAAGCGTCGCCTTAGGTTCGGTTTTAGATCCGGTATTGGCATCGTTGCCGTCCGGCGAGACATATACGTCGGCGCCGGACACAAGCAACGTTGCCATAAGAGCATATCCTGCTGTTATGATGGTTCTTTTCATATCTTATTGTTTCAACGTGCGAGGGGAAGCCAGACACTCATCTCAGCTTTGTCGCGGTTACCCCATGCATAGTAAGGGATGAGCGTCACCTTCACCTTCTTGTCGGCGCTTCCCACCTCGCGGTAAAGTTTACCGGTCCAGTCACCTCCGTCCACAAGGCGTGCCTCGGTCTCGAGAGCAGTCATCTTGCTTCCGTCGATAGTGATATCCTTGGTGATGAACTCTGCATCTGAAGGAATGAGGATATCATCTATAGCCTTTCCGCCTTCGATATCGATGCTTTCAAGACAGTAGACGATGGGGCCGCGCTTGATTGCTGTGTGGTTGCGGGTCTCCTCAACAAGAGGATTGGACTCAAGCAACTTTGTCTTCATCTCCATGTCAAACACTACCTTGTCACCGTTCTTCCACTGACGTTTAACGGGGATATAGGTGTCAGGCTTCACGGAGATTGCCACGGGTTCGCCATTGACAGTGAGAGTAGCGGCGTCACACCAGGAGGGAACGCGGAGATTCAGTGTAAGCTCCTCCTTCTTGGGCACTTCGACCATAGTGAGCTCCACTTTGCCGTCATAAGGATAGCCGGTGTGCTGGATGACTTCAAGGGGACGCTTCTTTCCGAGCGAGGTCTTCAACTCGCTGTCACCGTAAAGGTTACACCAGAGAGCATCGTCGCTGACGGTGTAGGCATAGTTCTGAGCCTCGCAGATTGTACGCAATGTGTTGGGAGGACAGCAGAAGCAGCTGATGTACTCCATACGCTCCTTCGGCCAGCGTAAGGTGTAGGGAAGATCGTTGCTGATACGGAGGGGGTTGGTATAGAAATACTTCTTACCATCGAGGCTGACACCGCTGAGAACACTGTTATAAAGGGCAGTCTCCACGATGTCGGCATACTTGGCGTCACC
>CAZOOY010000027.1:13922-17641 GCA_964581555.1 uncultured Staphylococcus sp. | reverse complement strand
TCCGACTCATTTGAAAACAAATGTTCTTCATGCAAGAGTTGTTTAGAAAGTTTTGATTTATGTAAGTATTATAATCTCTGGTAAACAGTTGATTGGAGGAAAGATGATTGTTGAAGGCGAGGAGGGATTTTCATGGGCGGCGCCGGAGCCTTCTCTCCGGCGGTATCTTATTATATATAATAAGGTGGTAACGTTTTTCTCTACATCTATGTGGTCTGCGTGAGGGCAGAGAGCGGACATAATCCGGAGGCAAATATAGAACTATTTTCCCAATTATTCAAACTTTTTCACCAATTTTTAATTCAGGTAAATTTAGGGGTGATGATCCGTCAGGGGAAAAGTGAGAAAGAGTTTTCGGAGAGGGCAATTATTCATATATATAATTCAGACAGCGGTACAGGCGATGATGGGCTGTTCCGCTGTCGGGAAGTGAGTTGGTTATGAGACAACTCGGAGGCTGTCTCTCCTTGAGGCTGTTTTTCCTTATTTGGGGAGGGAGAACTGGAGGGGGAGGACGTATTTACATGCCACGGGCTTGCCATCCTCCATGCCGGGACGCCATGCAGGCATTTCCTTAACGACTCGGATGGCTTCGGCATCGAGGGAGGGACTGACGGAACGCATGATCTCGGGCTCGGAAATGCGTCCGGAGGTGTCGACGATGAATCTCACCACTACCCTCCCCTCTTCGCCGGCTTTAACGGCCGCCTCGGGATAGCTTATGTGCTCGCTGAGCCAGCCGACGAGGGCATCTATTCCGCCGGGAAATTCGGGCAAGACTGTGGGAGCGACTGAAATGACCATCTCATTATCAAAACCGGATTTAGCCGAGGTATTGGAGCCACCATTCTTTTCCAATTCTATGTGGATTTCGGGGGTGGCCGAGTCCTTATTGACAGTCATGGCTGCAATGGAAGAGGGATCAAGAGTGCTGATATCGAAGTCATCGGGCTGTCTCGTACCATCGATGAAGTAGATCGGCGTTACGGATGCGGCGACACCGGGAGAGGATTTCGCAACGGAGGGTTGCACCGATGAAGTGTTTTCAGTAACTTTGCCGACGGAGCGAACTCCAAGGGTGGCGGCTGATGCCTGAGAGAGAATAGTGCTCACGGCAGGCGTTCCGGTGACAGCGATGGCCACCGCTGCGGCAGGGAAGAGCGCAAATGCCCACATCCGCCGCACTACATTTGATCTGTTTTTGTGCATCATAGTGATACGTTTTTTAAGTTTACTATGGTTCAGGCTGTTGGCAAGTGACGGGAATCTCGCGCCGACAGCCTTTTTAACTAATAGCATCTGATATTCTTTCAAGTCGGCCCCGGAGGTCATTACGGCTTCGTCGGCCTGGTATTCATGGACGGCCTTGAGCTCCTCACGCATGAGCCAAGAGACAGGATTGTACCACATGAAGATGGCCACGCCCTGAGCCATCACAAGGTCAATCCAGTGATTGAGGTCAAGATGGCGGGTCTCGTGGGTGAGGATGACGCGCCCGGAGATCTCATAGTCGCGACGACTGATGACGATGAAGGATTTCCAACTGAACGGAGCGACCTCGGGGCGATCAGTGAGCACGAGGGTATAACTGTCACAGGGGCGTGCATCTCCCTCCCCTATCAAGCGTCGGAGTCGAAGAAACGTCAGGAGGGTATATGCGAGCGAGAGGATGAGACCTGCAAGGTAGACCCACAGGAGGATGCGAGGGAGCAAAGGAACCCCTCGCTCAACGACAGTGGCTTCAGGATGACCGATCGTGACGGCGGCGGGTGTCAACCCATCGGCCCCGACAGCAAGCCGGGCGGTGAGTTCACGAAGGGACGGAAGGAGAAGGGGGAGGAGAAGGGCCATGAGATAGATGGCCCAGAGCATGGCGCGGTTGAAGGAGTGCTGCCGCTCGCCGGAAAGGAGCCACTTGTAGACCGGATACATGGCCAACAGAAGGAGTCCCGAGACAATAGAATAAGCGAAAATCTCACCCATGGCGGTCTAATCTCTGTCGTGTTTCTTCTCAATAAGGTCAATTATCTCCCTGAGCTCCCGGACGGAGATCTTCTCCTCTTCGGCGAGGGCGGAGACTACACTTTTATAGGAATTGTCAAAGTAATTCCGGATCACCTCGGCGAGGGAGCGGTCACGGAAGTCATTCTTAGCAGCGATGGCGTAAAAGCGATGGGAGTTGCCGCAGACCTCATGGGCCACATAGCCTTTTTCCTCAAGGATACGGACAGTTGTGGCAACTGTGTTGAAGTGGGGTCGCGGCTCAGGGTAACGGTCGACCATCTCACGGACGAAGAGAGGGCCATCAGCCCACAGCATGTTCATGATCTGAGATTCCTTCTCGGTGAGGACCTGACGTTTTCTTCCGGCTTTCATATATAACTAATTATTTAGTTTCACGTAGCAAAGATAGAACTAAGAATTTAATTATACAACTAAATAATTAGTTTTATAGAGTTAAAAGAAGTTAAGAACACGATTATTCCATTATAAGATTTACACATTGAGATAAAGTCTTGGTGGCTAAGGGGAAGGACGTAGTCAGGAAAAGAGCCATTTGGCAATATCATGTCCTCACCCTTATAGTTACTCCCTGATGCAACAAAAAGCACTATATCCGCGTTATTGTTCAAGATAATTGTATTAACCTATCAAACATTCACTTTTTAATAGATGAAACAGATCAAATTTATGGCTTTCTGCGTTGCAGCAGCCATGATGTCATGCGGTCTCACTGCATGTAGTGATGATGACGATGATGACAACAGCGGCAATGGTGCCGGCTCGAGTGTCAAGCCCGAAACAGTCTTTACAGCCGGTCTTCCCAGCAGTGTGGATGGCGCTAATATCACCACTAACGCACAAGGTCAGGTGACCTCAATCGCCACAGGATACGAGACTTACAATATCAGCTATGAGCCTGTCACTTTCAAGGGCAAAAAGTATGATGCGGAAATATCATGCACACTGCCCAGCCGCTCAGACAAAGAGATGTGGCACTTCTACCTCCAGCTCAACAAACAGGGCTTCATCACCTATGCTCTTCAGGCCTATATCTATGAGAATGAGGAGCCCGAATATGATGAATGGTCATTCAAGTATAACGCTGACGGTCAGCTCAGTTTCATGAAGCGTAGCGAGGGTGATGAGGAGACAACCATCACTTACACCAACGGCGATATCACTAAGGTGAGCACCGTGGAACTCGATGATGATGACACCACTCCCGACCTGACCGAGATCTACTACTCCAGCAATCCTATCGCCAACAAGGGTGCCATCATGCTTTTCGACGAGACTTTCAACATCGACATGGATGAGATGGCTGCTGCCTACTTTGCCGGTATGCTTGGAAAGGCTACCAAGCATCTTCCCACCGAGGCTCGTTTCGTGACCGACGCGGGTTACTACGATGTCTATGAGTGGGTTCTTAATGACAACGGTCTTCCCGTCAAGCTGACTTCCACTTATTATTCACCCAATGGTGAGACTTCCGGGGTAGATACGTATACTTTTGGATGGTAATTTTTAATGCATAATGCAATGTTTTAATGCATAATCCATAATGCATAATGCATAATTGAAGTTAGCATGGGAGAGACAGTTTAAAGGCTGTCTCTCCCATGCACTATTTATTGACCGTGATTTTCGCCCGGTTGTTCGACCAGAGGACGGGAGCTTGACCAGAGAGCCAAAGGTTTTTTGTTGTGGATGGAGTA
>CAZOOY010000027.1:0-13822 GCA_964581555.1 uncultured Staphylococcus sp. | reverse complement strand
CCAGAGGACGGGAGCTTGACCAGAGAGCCAAAGGTTTTTTGTTGTGGATGGAGTAGGATGCCTAACGATTCCTACGGAATCAAGGTTTATCGGTTATCTTCTTCCCGTGAAATAATTCACGGGCTAATGTTTTATGATTCCTACGGAATCTTGGTCAATCGGGTATTTTTACCCGTGAAATAATTCACGGGCTAATGTTTAATGATTCCTGCGGAATCGAGTTTTTACGGCTGTTTCTTCCCGTGAAATGATTTACAGGCTAATGGCAAAGGATTCCGGCGGAATCGGAATATGCTTTCTTCAACCAATTCTTGTCGCCACGGCCGGTCCCATTAATACGAAGAATCACGTCTTTAATGCGAAGTATCACGTCCACCCTTATTCTCTGACGGAGGCGGGGTTGGGGAGGGTCTCAACGAGGATTGCGGCTACGCCAAGCAGAGATGCTGCGAGCAGCGCTACAACGGGCCACATCCATATACCGGCGCCGGTGATAAGGGCCACAGCTGCTATGACAGCAAGTATTCCTTCGCCCCATACTCTGGAGGCGGGGAGTGAAGCGGCAGGCCAACCTGCGGCAATGGCTCCGAGGACATAAAAGACCCCGGCCACCCAGAGCGAATCAGAGGAAAGATTAACACCCATCATAACAAATGCAGCTCCGAGAGCCAGTTTCTCAAGATTGATCAACACTCTGCAAACTTTCTTCATGACGAATAATTGTTAGTGACTAAAATGTGTTTATTTGCAAATATAAACTTTTCAACACTTTTATCCAAATTATTGATTTAAAAATGGTATGAACTTTTTTAAATAGAACAAATGGTGCTTAGCAAAGAAACAATGAAAACAATAAAATCGAAGGAGAGTCGAAAAACATAAAAAACTGTATTCACATCTTACAATCTTAAAAAAACTCTCCTTCGATTATTATATCAGTTAATTGGCTTGACTCCAGATTAAGGCACTATTTATTAGAGCTTGAGCTCTTTCAGTATGATCAAACTTTTCCTGATCACTCATGTCGGATGTCGAGATTTTCACCTTCAGTAACTGTGCATAAAATCTAATTGCAGGTTCCTCCAATGTAGATACTGTTTTGACCATCTGATATTCATAGGTTTCAAAACTGCTGGTGACACTATCCGGCACGCCTATTTCCCAATAATAGGCATGTATCTTTTCTAACATAGGTTCAAGATCATCAATATCTGATTCATTTTCTAAGGCCATATTAGCAATGTCTTTAGAAAAATTCAGGATAACATGAGGGATACTGTATGAAGTGGTTTTATAGTAGTAAACTTTCGGTAATTTATATTCATCCAGAAAATTAACAATCTCAAAATAGATAGGCCATAGATTTACTTCTCCATTCTCGTCTATTGTTGTTTCCTTTATACTATTGACCTTTATTAGGAACTCATTATGAAATATACCTAAGGAATCACTAAAGTAATACAATTCCTTTTGAGAAGGATCTACATAATCGGATGGCTTTAGTCTTAGGTCATAAATCATCCTCATTTCCCCCTTAGGTACACCTCTTCTTGAGTTATGTGCAGAGATTAAGCATTCTGCTGCAGCGGAGGCGGCTGCATATCCAAGAGCAGCACCAACATGTTGTCCTCCAACATATCCTAAGCAGGCAAGAAGAGGGTTGCCCGTTAGACTGCCTAAAGCTGCTCCAGCAGTACGACCAATCCATCTTCCTGCTATACGGCCTCCCATATCAGCAAGAATGACCGCTCCATAACCTGCAAATGACTTACGTGAAGCAGACTCGAAAGACTTGTTTAAACTATCTACAGAAAGGTAGAATGCTTCTACTTCGGGTGAGATCTGAAATGTCTCAATTTCCGCATTAGTTTGGGCAACTGGAGTTTGCAATGGCTCCTCTTCTGTCTGACAAGAGCACATTACAAAGGGTAGAACGACCAATAATAGTCCTACAATAAAGTTTGATAATACGACTTTTTTCATGAAATGAAATATTAATAAATACTTAAATGAAGAATTGTCCCTCTAGGTAAGTACCATCCATGCCTTGTACATAAAGATAATATAACCCAAACTGGCTTGAGAAAGGTATTTCTCTTTCTTCTTGTGTTATTATACCCACCCATTCTTCTTCTGACTCTTCTTTCCGAATAGAAACATATAGCCAATCGAAATCAAAATTTGGTAATACCTCAACTGAATTTTCAGAAAAGAGCAGTGAGATAATTTTATGTGAGGGAGCCCTCCTTGTTTGGGAGGAAGGAGGAGTGACTGGTACTTGTCGAATCTTTGGTTTTGATGTAGGGTGATCTTTGGGAGTGGGATCATTAGACTCTTCACCCATTAAGGTTATGGTAGAAAAAGCCGAGAGGAAAACTGTTAACAACAAGATGATTCTTTTCATACGAGAAATGGTTAAGGGTTTTTATTCATGGGCAAAATTAGTGTGAGGGAGGCTTTTCTTATCAATTTTCGCATGAAATAAATCTATCACAAGAAGTCCGTAGTAGCCATATAATCAAAGACTTATCCGACGTGATAGAAGAAAAAATCTATCACATCGGCTAAACATTTAATATTCAGTACTTTATCAGAGGAGGGAACTATCTCATGATATATCCACTGATATTCAGGTATTTATCCTATAATACCAAGAATCACCGAGGATACCATCGGATCCAAAGCCTTAATTCTCTTTTTTAAGCGGGCCTTTCTGTTATATATTACTTCCGGTTTCTCTCCTCGCAACAAACAAATCGTCGATGTTGAAAACCCAATACTTAAATAAATAATAAGGTTGAAATCATCCTCAGTCAATGCTCCCGGATTAGCTCTCAGATCCTTGAAGACGTTATTATAATGTTGATTTATGTATGCCTCTATTTTATCTAATTCCTCCCCATCCTTTCTTAGTTGAGTAATAGCCTTTTCTATTTCCTCCAAAATCTTCCGCTGTTCATTCTTTTGTCCGCTATGGGAGAAAAATGAATTCAAGAGGCCGTCTATTATGACGTATTTGGTTTGTAAGGAAACTGTGTTAAATCTCTCTACGCTTTTTTGTTGGGCAAGATTTTTTTGAGTGATGAGTTCGTTAATTTTATATTCTTTGATTCTTGCATCTTCAATAAGTGAGGACACTTGAGAAATATAGTTATCAATTTCCGTATTTAAGGCTATTTCCTGTAATCGATGAGCCTTATTAGAAAAATAATAGAAACAACATCCCCCTATTAAGATCATACAGAAAACCAGAATAAACAGAAAAGAGCGTAACCGATGTATCTTATATTCATAGTTTATTTTTTCCAACTCATTCTGTCGATTTAAAAGTAAACTGCGACTAACGGATTGCTTCTGCTGGGTAAGGATGAGAGTATTCATCGAGTCAACCAGATTGTAAAGCATATCGTAGGCTTTCTTATACTCTCCTTTTTGATAAAATAGTTCTGCGGGAAATGACAACTTGTCATCATCCGAGACAACGGCATTCTCTACCAGTCTTTCCGCTTGCTCTTCCATATTCTCATTCATATAGAGACATGCCAATATGTATTTATCATTATTTAAGAATAAAGAATCTTTATCATCATATATCAGAGCATATGTAGCCAATGCGTCACTGTCTTTGGACAGGACATATTGCTGAGTGGCTTTTAAAGATAACGCATGTTTTCGTAGAAGAGAATCGGAGGGTGACAAAACTTTTATTAATGAGTCCATCATTCGGAGAGATGTTTCATGCTCTCCGATCCCGGCATAGGCTATAGCGAGGTTCAATGCCGCATGCGGAGGATAGACACTATCATGTGCAACCTCAAATTCCTGTTTAGACCTCAATGCAAATTCAAGTGCTTCCTGGCCGTTAAAGAAAGAAGAAAAAATAGTAGAAATCCGTCTATAGATTCTTCCAAGCCAATAATGGCTATTAAGTTTTCTTGCCAAGCCCTCAGCCTCAATGTAAAGTTCTGTGGCAGCTTCCAAATCATTTCTATCCTCTGCCATACGAGCCTTAAGGAAAAGAACCTGGAGGTTTTCGATTCCATAGGGCTTAGCACTATAATATCCCGAAGCGATAGCAATCAGCGTGTCCGATAAATCCATATACATCTCATCAAGAGCACGGGATTTTATCAAGGCATAATGTGCTCGCTGATCAGGGTTTTGAATAGTATCAAGAATAATGGGGCGAAGTAATTCCAGCGCAGAATCAGGATGAGCGTCTAATAAGGATTCAGCGTTGTCAAGATCTACCGTCAGGGGATTTTTCGTTTTACATCCGGTGAAGAAGATAACAAAAATTACAAGAATCGGTATGAGACCTTTCATAGGAGAATAAATATGCGCGTGGTAATTAAAACGACTGTGTAATAAATAGCACGCACTGATAAGTTAAGTATTATAAAATTCAGTCTTTCAATGTCGACGGTTCTTCGCGGAGGGTGTAGGTGTTGCGGAGGTGTTCGAAGGTGTCGGGGGATTTGCGAAGCATGGCTGTGTCGGCGAGGATGTCGTAGGTCAGATCCTCCTCTTTTATCGTGGCGGGGACTGGAGGGAGGGCCGGTGCATCGGCATGGAGAGGGTGAGCGAGACCGAGATGGTGGCTCAGTGCCGAGAGGACCATTTCGGAGGCGCGGATCTTACCCTGACGGGAGTACCCGGCAATATGAGGCGTCGCAATAGTGGCCATGGCCAACAACTCGCGATCAATCTGTGGTTCACCTTCCCAGCAGTCAATCCCCACGGCTGAGATGAGTCCCTCCCGGAGCCCATCTTTGAGTGCCTCTGTATCAGCCACGGGCCCGCGGGCGGCATTGAGAACAAGGGGACGACGCCCGAGACGGGAGATGAAATCGCGGCCAAGCAAATGATAAGTTGGGTGAGGTCCCCTTTTAGTGAGCGGAGTGTGAACGGAGATGATATCAGCCTCACGGGTAATATCGTCAAGAGCCGAAAAATTATATTTACCGCATCCTTTCTCCTCAAGGGGCGGATCATTGACAAGTACCCTCATGCCGAGCCCCTCGGCCCAGCGGATGAGGATTGACCCAACATTTCCGGCTCCGATCACTCCAAGGGTCTTACCCGCAAGGCTCTCCCCCTCACCGAGATGAGCGCGGGCGGCAGCGAGCACCCACTGTGCAACTGCGGGAGCATTGCAGCCGGGGGCGTTGACGGCCGTGATGCCGTGGCTACGGCAGTAATCGAGGTCAATATGATCGGTGCCGATCGTGGCGGTTCCTACAAATCGGCAGCGGCTCCCCTCGAGCAAGGAAGCATCGCAACGGGTGCGCGTGCGGGTGAGAAGTATGTCGGCATCTCGCACATCGGCAGAGGTGATACCAGCTCCCGGGAGCGCGACAACTTCACCAAGAGAGGCAAGGGGAGCAGCCACGAAAGGAATATTGCGATCAATAACTATCTTCATGCTGCCAATCCCCAGAAATAGAGTGAGATATATGCGGCGACGAGCGCGAGAACAAATATGTAGCCCCTACGGGAGGCGGTGGCCCTGAAGAAGTGGCCCACCTGGAAAGCCACGCAGGAATTAAGCAGCACGACATAGGTGGGGAGGGCGGTGAAATTGACGATGGCGAGCATTCCGGTGACGACCCCTATCATGGCCAGCAGCCCGTTGACAGCCCGAGCGCGGGCGTTGAAGCCAAGTATGCGCAGGGTGCTGAGCGAACCGACCACAAAGCCAAGGAGAAGCGAGAAGGCCACCGTGGCGAGAAACGGCCATCCCCCCGGCAGGGAGAGGAGCATGGCGGGAGGCGTGAAGAATATGCGTGGCAGCTCAGGGAGGGAGATGACACCCAGTCCAAGCCCTATCCACCAGGGAGTGACAAGCCCGATGACGGCCGAGACAATCTTCTTGAAACGGAAAATCCTCATCTGCACCATGCCGCCGAGAAAAACCGGCACATAGAACAGGAAGGTGAAGTCGAGGATGCAACCGGCACTGAGCATGGTGAAGATCAGGAAGATGCGCCGGTCGGACATGCGCCGGTTGTAAAGCGTGAACATGAGCCACATCGCACAGATGACGGTGAGCGCAAGGAGCGCAGGAACAATGCTACCAGTGATGAAGACCTGCGGCGTGGCGCCACATGCAATCATGAAAAGGCCGGCGAAAAAGAGAGATGTGGTCCGCAGCAGATTGAACTGGCGGTTGATCACAATCATGGCCACGGCTGTGGCCAAAGTGAGAAAAAGCGAGACACTATCAGCCGGACGCATGAAATCAAAGCCCGGAGATGACCAGATCATCCATGCTCCTGCGAGCATGAGCAGCCCGGCCACTCCGCGCGAACGGATCACATTGGTGATATGTGTCTCCCGTTTTGTCATTTACTCATGCCCAGGGCTTCCTCAATGGCACGGAGGTCAGCACCGATGTCGCGGCGGAAGTATTTGCCCTCAAATGTCACGTCGCCTGCAGCCTTGAAGCTATGGGCGAGAGCATCGTCAAGATCCTTGCCGTAGGCACTACATGCGATCACGCGACCACCGGAGGTGACGAGGTTTCCATCGGCGTCACGCTTCGTGCCCGCATGGAAGAGAGTTGCCTCGGCTGTATCCGTGCCGGTGATGACTTTCCCCTTGGGGTAACTGCCGGGATAACCTCCCGAGACAACCATGACAGTGGTGGCATAACGCGGATCCTGCTCAAGAGGCATGGTGGAGAGATTGCCCTGAGCAGCGGCGGAGAGGAGCGGAAGAAGATCGGAAGCTATGCGGAGCATGACGACTTCGGTCTCAGGATCGCCCATACGGACGTTGTATTCTATCACCATAGGCTCACCTCCAACCTCAATAAGACCCAGGAAGATGAAACCACGGTAGGTGATGCCTTCATCAACGAGCCCCTTGACAGTGGGGATAATGATGCGTTCCTCCACCTTGCGCATGAACTCCTTGTCGGCAAACGCAACGGGGCTGACAGCACCCATGCCTCCGGTGTTGGGACCGGTGTCACCCTCACCTATGCGCTTATAGTCCTTAGCAACGGGTAGGATACGATAGCCACCATTACCGTCGGTGAGCACAAAGACCGAGCATTCGATACCTTTAAGGAACTCCTCGATCACAACAGTGGCGGATGACTTCCCGAACATTCCACCGAGCATCTCGCGCAGGGCTTCCTTGGCCTCGTCAAGGGAGTCAAGGATCAGCACTCCCTTTCCGGCTGCAAGACCATCGGCCTTGAGGACATAGGGAGCCTTGAGCTCCTCGAGAAACTTCTCACCCTCGGCGAGGGTCTCGGCCGTGAAACTACGATAGCGTGCGGTGGGGATATTGTGGCGCACCATGAACTGCTTGGCGAAATCCTTGCTTCCCTCCAACTGAGCACCGGCCTGAGAGGGACCGACGATGAGCGGCGCACCCTCACGTCCCTGGAAATAGTCGTAGATACCGGCCACGAGCGGATCCTCGTTTCCAACAACAATCATATCCACGCCTTTCTCGGCAACAAACTGTGAGATAGCATCGAAATCAAGTGGCGAAAGGGGAACATTCTCGCCATATGCATCTGTGCCGCCGTTGCCGGGAGCGATGTAGAGGTGACGCAAGGCAGGGCTCTTAGCTATCTTCCAGGCGAGGGCGCATTCGCGTCCACCGCTGCCGAGCAGCAGGACTGTCATCGGGGCGGTCTGTTCGGCGAGTGTTTCCCCAGCGTTGAAGGGGCTCTTTTCAGGTTTATTGCTCACGGGATACATAAGAGGATCGACTGTATGATGTACTGACATTGATAGAAAGGGAAAAGATGGAAATTACTATTTGATCACTCGCCTGACTCGGGGTCGGACACAGAAGTGTCGGCATCGGGGCGCTTCCAGCGACGGCGTGTACGCATGAACGGTCCTTCAGATGCCGGGATGGAGGGAGTCTTGGGTGTATCGCCCAGGCTCTTCAGGGCATGGATGTTGCGGCGGCGCTGGAGCATCTGCTCAGCCTCGCTCATGCCCTCGGCAGCAGTATCTTCCTTGAAACGCCTGCGGCGCTCCTCGGCACGGGCAAATCCACCTTTCTTGGGGCGATATTTTTCACTGAGGGCCGTGCGCTTCTCGGGGCCACGGCGAGGCTCCTCGTTCTTGCGGGCACGCTTGCCGCCCATACCCTTGTCGCGCGCGTCGCGACGCCATTCGGCATCGCTCTTGCGGGCCAGACGTTCGCGGGCCGAGCGGACGGGACGGTCTTCCCTGATGGAACCACCACCTTTGCGGAAGTCGCTCTTGGAGCCTTCGAAGCTGATGTATTCCCGGAGCTGACAGTCGATTCCGCCATTCTGCAACTCCTCCTTGAGAGAAGGAGTGAGACCTATATGGGCCAGGCAATCCTCATTGGAGGAGATCACCCAGCTATGATAGCCGGTGAAAACTCTCTTAAGCTTGGTGCCGAGAGTGCGATAGAGATTCTCAATATCCTCGGGATTGAGGCGCTCGCCATAAGGAGGGTTGGTCACCATAACTCCGGGCTTGCCCTCAGCGGGAGCTTCCTCCCATTGCTGCAAGGGGCGCACGCGAAGATTTATGTACTCATCCACTCCGGCAGAGAGGATGTTACGCTCGGCTATGGAGACGGCCTTGGGGGAGATGTCGGCGCCGTAGATCATATATGGGAGCTCTCGCGGAGCGGGGCCCTCGGCAAGCACCTGTTCGAAGAGCTCAGCGTTATAGTCACGCCAGTTCTCGAAAGCCCACCCCTTGCGGAACGACCCGGGTTTGATGCCGGCTCCGATCAGGGCAGCCTCGATCAGGAAAGTGCCGGAGCCGCACATGGGATCCACGAGCGGACAGTCGCCTCTCCAACCCGACTTGAGGATGATACCTGCGGCAAGAACTTCATTGATAGGGGCCTCGGTGGAGGCAACGCGCCAGCCACGCTTGTGAAGCGATTCGCCCGATGAGTTGAGCGAAAGGGTGACACGGTCACCGTCAATGTGGACGTTGATCATGACATCGGCATCGCTGAGGCGCACTCCGGGACGCTTGTCCTCGCGGAAGCGATCCTTGAACCAGTCAACGATCGCATCCTTGACGCGATAGGTCACGAAACGGGAGTGAGTGAAGACATCCGAGTGGACGGTGGTGTCAATAGAGAATGTCTTGCCCACGGAGAGCACGCTCCCCCAGTCATATTCCTTGACCATCTCATAGAGTGAGTCAGGGTCAGAGGCCATGAACTTGTAGATCGGGCGCAGAATGCTGAGGGCCGTGTGGCTGCAAAGATTGGCACGGTAAAGCATGGCCAGATCTCCCTCGAAGGAGACCATGCGCAGTCCGGGCTGGACATTGAGCGCCCCCATCGAGCGGAGCTCCTCGGCCAGCACTTCCTCAAGTCCCTTGAGGGTCTTGGCCACCATTTCAAAAGTCTGTTCCATAAATTATGGTTACGGGTATCTGAGAGAGAGTGATATGTTATTTTCCTGATTCTATAGACCTGAAGTTCTCGCCCCGGGCCTGGATGAGCTTTTCGCCCGGAAGGACATCGCGGGTCACCCATAGGTTACCGCCGATTATGGCACCATCGCCCACAGTCACGCGGCCGAGGATGGTGGAGTTGGCATAGATCACCACATTGTCGCCGATGATGGGGTGGCGGGGAAGTCCCTTGACGGGATTGTTGGAATCGTCAGTCACGAAGCTCTTCGCGCCGAGGGTCACACCCTGATAGATTGTGACATGAGAACCGATGATTGCCGTGGCCCCGATCACCACGCCTGTACCGTGGTCAATCACGAACCCCTCCCCTATCGTGGCTCCGGGATGAATGTCGATCCCGGTGACAGAGTGGGCCTGCTCGGAGATCATTCGCGGAAGCACTGGGACACCCAGGCTCACCAGTTCGTGGGCGATACGATGGCTGATGGTGGCTCTCACGCCGGGGTAACAGATGATGACCTCGTGGGTGGAGGTGGCGGCAGGATCGCCGTGAAAGGTGGCATCGATATCGGTGTCAAGGATCCTGCGCAGCGCCGGGAGCCGACTGATGAAGATATCGGCCGCTTCGCCGGCCTTGCGTTCTATCTCATGAAGTGTCACCGAGCAGTCAGTGTCGGCAAAAGAGAGGCCGGCGCTGATCTGATGGACCAGCAGTCCCCGCAGCTCGTGGCATGCAAGGGTCATGGTGGAGCGCATCACGGAGGGGGCCGAAACATTGTCGTTGAAGAATCCGGGGAACATCACGCCTGACGAGAGGTCGACTATGCGACGGACGGAACTGTTGGAAAGCAGTGGCGCGCCCTCATGCCGCCGGCTCGGACACACGTGACGCATGTCGTCGAGACTGCAAAGACGTTCCACAATGTTGTCAATGCTCTGAAGATTGGTAGAGGGGCGTTCCATATTGTCAAGGCGGGGAGATGGTTTGTTCCCCGCTGCAAAGATACTATTTTCCTCCGAAAAAGCAAAGTGCATTTCCTTCACGTTTTCATCTTATTTTTCTACCTTTGCGGCAAACATAATGCAGAATATTCACGTTAGTACTTTATGGAATAATTGTGTTGTGTATTACTAATTCATGACTATGCAGAAATTTACCAAGATTGTCGCCACGATTTCCGACCGCCGTTGCGACGTAAAGTTTATAAAGTCGCTCGCTGAGGCTGGTGTCAACGTGGTCCGCATGAACTCCGCCCACATGGATTATGACGGCTTCCGCCGCGTCGTAGAGAACACGCGTGCAGCCGACAGCTCTCTTGCCATCATGATGGATACCAAAGGACCTGAGATCAGGACCACAGTCACCGTGACCGGTGATGCGGTGGAGTATAAGGCTGGAGACCGCGTGAAATTCTACGGCAATCCCGACGGACTGACCGGCCCCGAGGAAATATATCTCAATTATAAAGCCATAGCCGACGTGCTCAAGGAGGGAGACCGCATCCTCATCGACGACGGGGAACTGGGCTTCCGTGTGCTTTCAGTGGATGGCGACACAGTCGAGGCCGAGGCCGAGAATGACGGTCTGCTTGGCTCGCGCAAGAGCGTCAATCTTCCCGGCGTGAAAATAGATCTGCCCGCCGTCACCGAGCGTGACCGCCGCAACATCGGATTCGCTGCCGAACTGGGTGTGGATTTCATCGCCCATTCATTCGTTCGCTCGGCAGCCGATGTCCATGAGGTACAGCAGATCCTCAACGATCTTCGCTCGCCGGTGAAGATAATCTCCAAGATAGAGAATCAGGAAGGAATAGATAATTTTGATGAGATTCTTGCTGCGTCCTACGGTATCATGGTGGCACGCGGCGATCTTGGCATCGAGGTACCCGCGGAGCGAATCCCCGGCATTCAGGTCATGCTGATAGAGAAATGCATAGCAGCACACAAGCCAGTCATCGTGGCCACCCAGATGCTCCACTCCATGATAGAGCATCCGCGCCCGACCCGCGCCGAGATATCGGACGTGGCCAACGCCGTCTATCAGCGCGCGGACGCCATGATGCTCTCCGGGGAGACGGCCTACGGAAAATATCCCGTGGAGGCGGTGCGCACAATGACCAATGTTGCCCGTGAAGTCGAGGCCTCCACAGGCTCCAATTTTGACGTGCCGCCGCTCACCGATGCTGATATCCGCTCCTTCCTGGCACGTCAAGCCGTGCTCTCAGAAACGAGAGTGGGAACACGTGCAATTTTCACGGATGCTTTCAGCGGCACATCGGCTCGATTCATAGCCTCGTTCCGCGGCAACAATCCCACCTTCGCCATCTGTCACAACCGTGACGTGCAGCGTTGGCTCGCGCTGAGCTACGGCATCACCGCATATTATTTCTCTCATTGCGGCTACACTCCTCATGAACACTCCGTGGAGGCCGTCCGCCGCATTGTCGAGGATGATCATATCGGACCCGATGACCGTATAGCCTATCTCCGTGGCACCCGCCGCGGTGCCCGTGCCCTCGAGATCCTGACCCCCGCCGAAATACTCACCCCGGAAACAGACTAAAGGAATGAATATAGTTGTTTTGGACGGCTACGGAATGAATCCGGGTGATCTGTCGTGGGACGGTCTACGTGAGCTGGGAGAAGTCACGATATATGATCGCACTTCTCCGGAAGAGACGGTGAAGAGAGCGGCCGGAGCGGAGGCGCTGCTGACCAATAAGACCGTGCTGGACCGAAAGGTTATCGAGGCACTACCAGAGCTGAAATACATCGGCGTGCTTGCCACGGGATATAACGTGGTAGACACAGCGGCAGCACGCGAGAGAGGGGTGACGGTAACGAATATCCCCTCATACAGCACCGCTTCCGTGGCACAAATGGTGTTCTCGCTCCTGCTGGCGGTGACCAACGGAGTGGAACATTACACCGCCGACAACCGCGCCGGGCGCTGGAGCCGATGCGCGGACTTCTGCTACTGGGACGCACCGCTCACGGAACTTGCAGGAAAGAAATTCGGGATAGTGGGTCTCGGCAACATCGGGAGCGCCGTGGCCGGGATCGCGCTTGCCTTCGGCATGAAAGTCCTGGCATATACTTCCAAACCGGCTGACAAGCTCCCCGAGGGAGTGGAGAAAGCCTCCTCGCTGGAAGCTCTTCTATCGGATAGCGACGTGGTGACGCTCCACTGTCCGCTCACCGAATCGACCCGTCATCTCATCAACGCCGACACACTCGCCCTGATGAAACCCTCGGCCATACTGATCAACACCGGGCGAGGCCCGTTGGTGGATGAAGAGGCACTCGCCGCGGCTCTGAACAACGGAAAGCTGCGCGGAGCAGGCGTGGACGTGCTGTCATGCGAACCGCCGGAAATGACCAACCCGCTTCTCTGTGCCCGCAATTGCTACACCACCCCCCATCTCGGATGGGCCACCGTGGAGGCACGGCAAAGACTCATGGAGATAGCCGTGGCTAACGTGGCTAATTTCATAGCCGGGACACCCGTCAATGTCGTCAACTGATCAAGGAAAAGAGATATGAAGTATTATAAAACATTCATCATTCTTGCCGGACTATTCGGTACAATCTCATGCAACGGTGCAAACGAGACATCCGTCACAACCGAAGACAAACAGGAGACCAATCCCGTGATAGAGACAATCATGGCCCGCAGAAGTGTCCGAAAATATCAGGACCGACAGGTGGAACGTGAAAAGCTGGAGAAAATAGTGGAGTGTGGCATCAACGCTCCGAGCGGCATGAACCGCCAGCCGTGGATAGTGAGAGTGGTGGATTCGCCTGAGTTTATCGCCGGTGCGACCAAAGTATTTGTCGAAACAGACAGCACACAGGCGGCCAATCCGGATTTCAAGAACATGTTCCGCAATGCTCCCGCCGTAATATTCATTGCTTCACCAAAGGATGGATCGGGACAACCGGACTGCGGATTGCTCGGCGAGAATATGATCCTTGCTGCACAGTCGATGGGCCTCGGCACCTGCTGTCTGGGAGGGCCGGTGAGATTCCTCACTTCCACCCCGGTTGCCGCTCCCTATATCGACAGACTCGAGATCCCGGAGGATTATCAACTGCTCTACGCAATAGCAGTAGGCTATCCCGACGAATCGCCAGACGCGAAGTCAAGAGATGCTTCAAAAGTGAAATTTATAGATTGACATACACCAAACCCCGCCAACGCGATTGACGGGGTTTGGTGTTACTATAAACAGAAGCTATATCTTAAAAGGGGAAAATCAGCGGGATGGCGAAGATCATCAGCACGCCGAGGATAATCTGCAGAGGAGCGCCGACACGAAGATAATCGGTGAACGTATAGCCCGCCGCCGGCATCACGAGTGCATTGGGCGGGGTGGAGAACGGGGAGGCAAAACAAAGCGAGGCTCCAAACGTGACCGCAAAAAGCATGGGGAGCGGAC
>CAZOOY010000026.1:3743-18514 GCA_964581555.1 uncultured Staphylococcus sp. | reverse complement strand
ATCCTTCCACCATTTCTCCCATGAGTCAGGCAGGAGCTCCTTGGTGTTGGAGATATAGCCGATCGGAGCGTCAAACCATACGTAGAGCACCTTACCCTCGGCACCCTCGACAGGAACCGGGACACCCCACGAGAGGTCACGGCTCACGGCACGGGGCTGGAGCCCGGCATCGAGCCAGGACTTGCACTGTCCGTAGACGTTGGACTTCCATTCCTTGTGGCCGTCGAGAATCCATGAGCGCAGTTTCTCCTCCCACTTGTCAAGAGGGAGATACCAGTGGGTGGTCTCGCGCATCTTCACAGGCTCGCCTGTGAGAGCGGAGCGGGGATTGATAAGATCGGTGACGTTGAGCGACGAGCCGCAGGCCTCACACTGGTCGCCATAGGCATTCTCGTTGCCGCAGCGGGGGCAAGTGCCCACCACATAGCGGTCAGCCAGAAATTCACCACCCTTCTCGTCGTAGGGCTGGAGCGCTGTCTGCTGGATGAACTCGCCCTTGTCGTAGAGATGGCGGAAGAATTCCGACGCTGTCTCATGGTGAAGGGGTGAAGTGGTGCGGGAATAGATATCAAACGACACTCCGAGCTCCTCGAGCGAGTCCTTGATGATGGCGTGATAGCGGTCAACAACCTGCTGTGGAGTGATACCTTCCTTGCGGGCACGGAGTGTGATGGGCACACCATGCTCGTCGCTGCCGCCGATCATCACCACATCCTCACCCTTCAGGCGAAGATAGCGGGCATAGATGTCGGCCGGGACATAGACACCGGCAAGATGGCCGATGTGGACAGGACCGTTGGCATAAGGGAGGGCAGTAGTTATGAGGGTACGTTTGAAATTCTTTTCCATTGTGAAGCTTTACATTTAGAGTGCAAAATTAAAATTTTCACACAAAAATTCCAAGTCCCCTCCCCGGAAAAGAGAAACAGGAGAACAATCTCCTGTCATATCGCTCCGGCCTGCGGAATTTCAATGCTTCCGCAGGCCGGGGGTCGGATAAATGAATTATTTCAGTGCCGTCAACGCATGATGAATTTGCCTGTCCGGCTGCCATGGCGGTAGATGTAGATACCTGCAGGAAGCGAGAGATTATCGAGCGAATCGAAATCTCCCATGAGTAGGCCTTGCAACGAGTAGACGCGATAAGGGGCACCCTCCTCTGTGACGACATCGGACAATCCAGTCACATTTTGTGGTCCTCCCTCAAGCTTGATGAGATCATACATTACCCCACCGTTTTTACTGATACCACTCATAATCAGCTCCAGCCGATTAACTCCTAAAGTAAGAGCTGACGACGGTATGCGCTGTGTCTTGACCACATGGCGGCCTGCCTGAGTGGCACTGCGATATATGGAGGCATCATTATCGGGAAACGACCAAGATCCTATCTGAGTGGAGTTGACTTTCACGTTCACCTTGGGCTTATTGGTTGTAGCGGCTATGGAAGCTGTCAGCAGAAAGTCTCCCTCAGGCATCTCCGAAAGAGGGAACTCGATGGTCCAGGTACCGTTATGACACTGTGCATAATACCAATCCAAAGCCTCTTCACTCACCCCGGGAGTGAAGACAAGATCGGCAGGGACACTCTCCCAAAGGCCATATGCACGGGGGACGTCACTGAGCTTCCATGTGTCGGCGCGGCGGTTGTTAGAGCCAATACTCCATATGAGATTGCTATAGGTGACAGGGGCCCAGTTTATCGTACCGAGATCGACCACTCCGGCTGTCACATTGACATCCTTGACCTCGAGTTCATCCGTGATGTTTCCGTCAAGAGCATATGCATAAAGTGAGTAATTTCCGGGTCGGACGGCAGGTATGGAGAAATAGCCCTCACTGTCAGTTTCGCCCCAGAACATATATTCTTTACCCTGACGGATCAGCTCTGTCCCCGACTGCCCCAGCACCACTTTGACCGAGGCAGGTTGTGCGGTGCCGAAAACCTTGACTTGACCTTTCACCACTCCGCGTTCCACGGGATAAAGGTCGTTTTTGAACCAGGCGAATGGCCATGCATCTCGCTGGGCAAGAGCCATGGTCCGCGCATCTTCTATCATCTTCTCCCGACTCGCGCCCGAATTGACATAGATGAGGAATGGGCCGAAGATCTGACGCTCGCCGTCCTCATAGCTCTGTGCGGCCCCACCAAGATGCTCACCCTGGAGCATCTGTATGGTGATGGGCGATTTACTTGTGGCATGCACCGTGAGCTCCTGACGCATAGGACCTCCATTGAGCCATTCATAGCTCACCGGGATATTCCACACACCAACCGTACCGTTCATCAGACCATGGAAAAGATCTTCGTCAATGAACTGGGCCCAGTTATATTTGGTATAAACCGAGCCGTCGGTCATGGTATAGGTAGCATCCTGAATCTGAGTATTTTTCTCCGCATAAGCCATATCCGAGTTGGAGGGAATCGGCCCCTGCATCATCTCGTCGACATATCCGTCAAGGAACGTGGAGGCCAGACGGGTGCACACGCGCGCCTCTTTGACTGATACCGACGATGATGTAGGTGTGCCGTTGGCTATCACATAAGTATAGACACCGCTCACACCTCGGCGCATAATCCACCCTTGCTGCCATCGTAGATCGGCTGACGTATTAGAGTAGAGCACCTCCACATAATCGTCCGTCTGTCTCACTATTTCAACTTTGTCGGGACTCAGCGCCAGATTCTTCGACGCCGTGTAATCAAAATATATACCGCTCGAGCCAAGGATATTACCCGAGTATCCTTCGCAGCGCATATCTGACGCACGACCGTTTGATCCGATCTTCAGCGAGATAATTCCGTTTGTCATCTCGGTAGCTTTCCCGTTGACGGTGGCTGTGGGCGCACCTTCTTCGGCCCATGATACACTCCAGCCCATGACAAGAGTAAGAATCAGTAAAAGTCTTTTCATGATAGTTATATTCTTCTGCAATCTGTGTTTTTAGGGTATTCGGTCGTCTATCGCAGTATAGTCGCACCGCAAAGATAGCTAAAAATTAATGAATATCCCCTCACTTCCGTGTGTGAAACGACCGAAGTGAGGGGACAATACTATACATGTCGCGCCGTCACGCCATGCAGAATGTACCTATGGTTGTTGCAGGTAGAAGGGCTGAGAAGAAGTCCGCGCCGTCAAGATTGAGCAGGACGGAGGCTCCGATTATCAGGAGTATTTCCAGAACAAGTCCGGCCAGAAGCACACCGCGTGACATCGGAGCGGCCCGGAAGACCACCGTGCATCCGGCCCAGAAGAGGGCAAGCATGGGGAGGGCCACGGCAAACATCACTAATGTTATGCCCCACCCTTCAAGATAGGGCGACGTGAGCGAGACATCCATTCCGTTGAGAATACCGGGTGCATTTGCCGTGAACAGACATATCATTCCCGTGATGAGGACAAGACCTATCACTACGGTAACAAACGAAGTGATTCCGGCTACGAAGGCTATGAATGCAAGCAGACATTTACCTATCAGCATGAATGCCGTGTTGATGAAGTTGGAAAAACTGTTTCCATCAGGGACAGGCGCTGGCGGAGGGGTGGAGCTATCGATGACAGTCTGACCCACGGTGCCCAAAGTGACCGGACGTCCCATCATCTCGAGGATCTGACGGGGAGTGCGTGCCGGCGGAATCACGAGCCAAGCTATCATGTAGACGAGCACGAGAGGCCACAGCTTTGTGCAGAGTGCGAGCACGACCACAAGAATGCGGAGCACTGTGACATCCCAGTTCATATATTGTCCGAATCCGGCTAGTACACCGCCGAACACCTTATGGCGTTCGTCACGATAGAGCTTCTTCGTCACCGGACCTTCCACAATAAAAGCATCGGGGATGGGCGGGGGAACTGCTCCGGCCTCATTCTTCGGGCAAGTCTCGTCTTCGTCGCCTCCAAGCTCCTCGGGGCGCCCCATGATACCGATCACCTCATTAACGTTTGCCAGGATTATGACGCTGGCACCCGTCTCGAGCCGCTCGTCGAACAATTCGGATATACGGCTCTCGATATCGGACAGAATCTCGGCTCCCTCCTCACCGGGAAATGTGGCGCGAAGCTGCTGGAGATAGTTCTGAAGGAGCGTGTAGGCATCCTCATCTATATAATATATTTTACCGTTGATATTTACGGGAAATGTCTTTTTCATTCTTCGGGTGTGAATTTGGTGAGATAATCGTCTTCAAGTATTCTGACTGCCGAGGCTATCTCGTTCCAGGAGATCTGCAGTTGCTCGAGAAACTGGTGGCCGACGGGAGTGATTGAGTAGTACTTTCGCGGGGGGCCTTGCTGTGACTCCTCCCAGCGATAGGAGAGCAGTCCGTCATTTTTCAGGCGAGTGAGAAGAGGATAGAGAGTCCCCTCCATCACTATGAGGTGCGCTTCCTTCAGACGCCCTATCATCTCGGAAGCGTAGGCATCGCCCCGCCTCAGAATCAGGAGCACGCAGAATTCGAGCATCCCCTTACGCATTTGGGATTTCAGGTTGTCTATGTTCATTGTTCGTCGGGTGGACGTGCTTTTATTTTTGCCGGCCTCACATCCACACTGCAAAGATATGGCCTCTCATAGTACTATGCAATACATAGTACCTACATTTAACATATTTTAAACCACTAAAAAACTTCTACACTGAGAATACAAAGATTTTATCAGTTGCGCGTTAGGATATCTCGCCGATTTCCCCTATCTTTGTAATACGACATATATCAAAAGTATAGACTCATGAAATTAGCTGAAGCACTGAGCCGAAGGGCAGCTCTTATAGAGAAGGTGGACCAACTCAAACTCCGCCTCAAGGATTGCGTCAAGATCCAGGAGGGCGATGTGCCGGTCGAGACGGCCGAGCAGGTCATCTCCGAACTTGACCGTACTCTCTCCGACCTCCGGCAGCTCATCTACCGCATAAATATTACCAATACCCGCACTTTCACCGACGACGGCCGGTCGATCACTTCGCTCCTGGCCGAGAGAGATACCCTAAGTCTACGCGTCCGCACCCTCGGCGAGAGCTTGAAGATCCTGACAGCTCGGGAGGACCGCTATAATCGCAGCGAAATCCGCATCGTCCGTACTGTCGACGCCACGGAGTTCCGCCATCTTCACGATCGGAGCGCCACTCAGCTGCGTGAACTCGATCTGCGCATCCAGGCCCTCGGCTGGACCACTGAATTGCTCGAGGACTGATATCACCCGGTCTCAACACCCCATTCCGTCCGGTCTGCCCCGCGGAGGTTGCGGATGAAGAGGCGGCGATGCACCCCTTTTAGTTTATGTCCTTTGAGCCGGAGGGAACCTCGCACAGCGCAGGCTCAGCATGGCGCACAAGAGCATTGAGCAAATATCCCGCCCGTGGATAACATTGAGTACTACCACGCATCGGCCTTATCACCCTTCCCTCACGCGGGGAGACCGGATTTTTTCACATTCTACTCTCATCCTCAACCTATGAAAATCACCAAATTCAAGAACAACCTCAGCCGCTATTCCGCCTACTATTCCCCTACGGCTCTCTTCGAGAAGCTGCGCAAGGTCGCAAGAAAGGCCGGTCGCAAGACCGTCTACGGGGTGCTTATCCTCTATTACGCTACCTTTGACAAAAAGCTCCCCGTCAAAGACCGCTTACTTGTCATCGCAGCTTTAGGATACTTCATCTTCCCGGCCGATTTCCTGCCCGACGCGCTCCCCGGCGGTTTCGCTGACGATGCCGCGGCCCTCGGCTACGTGATCCGCCATATATGGAACAATCTCTCGGACGAGACATTTACCAAAGCGCGCACAAAGCTCGAAGAATGGTTCGGAGAAGACACCACCGCGCCATCAGACTCATCAGACCAAAGTGCAAATTAGCAAAACGCAGTATATAATTGCGCTTTAACCTCTAATCTTTTAAATGTAGGCACATTGTTTACACTAATATGGTAAATATTTAGTGTATGAAGCATCCGTTATTCAGAATAAATTATACCACTTAAGCGGTAGTAAATCAAACAACCTTACTTCAAGGAAAGGACTTAAATGACACGTTAGTACGAGGAAATGCAGGTAAATTAGCTATCGGAACTCTTCCACTATTCCCCGATGATTTCTTCAAGGATGGCCACTGCAGTCTCGACGGTCTTTACATTGAGAATGCCGAATGATCGTTTGCCGCCATTCTCACGTATCTGCACGCGGCGAGGATGGGCGGTGAGATAGTTAAGCATTCGCCCGAACATATCGCTCTGATAGTAAGCCTTGTTACTCTCATCCACAAAATACGTGTACATTCTTCCCTGCTTCAAAGCCACCTTCTCTATGCCGAGACGGCGTGCGAGACGACGCAGGCGAGGAATGCGGAGCAGCTCAGCCGTCACTTCAGGGATAGCGCCGAAGCGGTCTGTCAGTCTGTTGCGGAACTCCATGAGATCCGTCTCACGCTCTATTCCGTCAAGCTCCTGATAAAGCGAGATACGCTCGCTCTCCGTGGGGACATAATCGGCAGGAAGAAGCAGCTCCATGTCGCTCTCTATCACGCAGTCAGCCACAAATTCATCCTTGTCCACCTCAAGACGATCACTTTTGTCAATGTCGGCAAACTCCTCGTTGCGGAGCTCGGTGACAGCCTCCTTGAGAATCTTCTGATAGGTCTCATAGCCGAGGTCGGCGATGAATCCGCTCTGCTCAGCTCCGAGAAGATTGCCCGCGCCACGGATGTCGAGATCCTGCATGGCGATATGGATGCCGCTACCAAGCTCGCTGAAGCTCTCGATGGCCTGAAGTCGCCTCCGAGCTATAGGCGAAAGTGGAATATGGGGTGGCACGAGGAGATAACAGAATGCCTTGCGGTTGCTGCGGCCCACTCGTCCACGTAACTGATGAAGCTCGGAGAGGCCGAAATTCTGGGCATTGTTGACGATAATGGTATTCACATTAGGCATGTCGATACCGCTCTCGATGATGGTCGTGGCTATGAGCACGTCATAGTCATGGTTGGCGAAATCAATTATGGCCTGCTCGAGTTTCTCAGGGGGCATCTGCCCGTGACCCACGATGATGCGTGCGTCAGGAACCAGCCGTTTCACCTGAGCCTCGAGATCATAAAGACCCTCGATACGATTGTTGACAATGAAAACCTGCCCGTTGCGCGACAACTCGAAATTCACCGCCTCGGCTATAATATCGTCACTTCCGGCATTAACGGAGGTGATGATAGGATACCGGTTGGGGGGCGGCGTATTTATAGCCGAGAGATCGCGGGCTCCCATGAGCGAAAACTGTAGGGTGCGTGGAATAGGGGTGGCACTCATCGTGAGGGTGTCAACGTTCACTTTGAGCTGCTTTAGTTTCTCCTTGACCGCCACTCCGAACTTCTGCTCCTCATCAATCACGAGCAGACCGAGATCCTTGAACTTCACTTCCTTGCCCACGATCTTGTGGGTTCCAACGAGGATATCTATCTTCCCCTCGGCGAGATCCTTGAGCACCTGCTTGGTCTGTTTGGCGGTACGGGCGCGAGAGAGGTAATCCACTCTCACGGGGAGGTCCTTGAGACGCTCTGTGAACGTGCGGAAATGCTGGTAGGCAAGCACTGTGGTGGGTACCAGTACAGCCGTCTGCTTCCCGTCGACAGCCGCTTTAAAAGCCGCGCGGATGGCCACCTCGGTTTTACCGAAGCCCACGTCGCCGCATATAAGGCGATCCATCGGGCGTGGGCTCTCCATGTCAGCCTTGACGGCCTTTGTGGCGGTGAGCTGATCAGGTGTATCCTCATATATAAACGACGCTTCGAGTTCCTGTTGCAGATAGCTGTCGGGCGAGAAAGCGTGACCTTGTTCCTCCTTTCGGGCCGCATAGAGCCTGATCAGATCTCGGGCTATATCCTTGAGTTTGCTCTTGGTCCGCTCCTTCATCTTGTTCCACGCACCCGACCCGAGCTTATTGATCTTGGGAGGCACACCCTCCTTACCGCGATACTTCGCTAACTTGTGGAGGGAGTGAATGGACACAAAAATGATGTCATCGTTGGCGTAGACGAGCTTTATCATTTCCTGTGTTCTACCGTTGACATTGGTGCGTAGCAGCCCTGCAAAGCGGCCAACACCATGATCAACATGAACAATGAAATCACCCGGCTCGATGGCACTCAGCTCTTTGAGCGAGAGAGCCAGTTTGCCCGAGCGTGCGCGATCGCTGCGCAAAGTGTACTTATGAAAACGGTCGAATATCTGATGGTCGGTGAATACGCACACCTTCCGGGGATGATCAATGAAGCCCTCATGGACAGTGGGAAGGACGGGGGAAAACCGGATATCGTCTCCGCGATCCTCGAATATCACTTTCAGACGCTCTATCTGCTTGTCGCTGTCACTAAGGATATAGATGGTATAACCGTCAGAGAGAAACTTGGTGAACGAATCGGCAATAAGTTCAAAATTCTTGTGATAGATCATCTGCGGGGAGCACCCGAAGTCAATGGAAGCTCCGGCCTCCGGGTCGGGAAGAGCCGCCGCTGTGAAACGCAACTGACGGAATGATCCGAACTTCCGGGCGAATCTCTCGGGATCTATCACCTCATCCATAGCGTTGGCGTCACCCTCACCGGCTATCACGGCGCTCTCCGAGAATTTCTCGGCGGCAATGGATGTGATGCGCGTGACTGTGAGCGAAGCATCACGCACCGCAAATAGCGTCGATGGATCCACATAATCGAGAAGCGACTGTCCGGTTTCCGCTCCGACGCTACATGCCGCCGTGACGGCTATCTCGTCGAGCTTGCTCTCCGAGAGCTGGGTCTCGATATTGAAAAGCCTGATGGAGTCGATCTCGTCGCCGAAAAAGTCGACGCGCACGGGGAGTTCCCTGCTGTAGCCGTAGATGTCGAGGATAGAACCGCGGGCAGCGAACTGTCCGGGTTCGTAGACATAGTCTGTCTCGACAAATCCGTTTTCCCGCAGCCATTTGATGGTTTCGGTCAGATCCCGCTCGCCACCACGCTTGAGAGTGAGGGTATGGGTGTCGATGGTCTCCCTTGAGGCCACTTTCTCGGCCAGTGCCTCCGGATAGGTCACCACATATCGCGGCGCCCGCTCGGAGTGCCATCGGTTAAGCGCCTCAGTCCGCAGGATGCGTGATGGAGCATCTACTTGTCCATACTTGATGTCTCGCTTGAAGCCTGAGGGAAAGATCAGCACCTCCTCTTCACCAAGCATCCGCGAAAGGTCATGATAGAGATATCCCGCATCATCGGGCGAGTCGGCCACCACCACCGTGGGCACCTTGCGCGCCTTCATTGCGCCGAGAAGCATGGCGGGAGAAGAGCCGGCGAGATTATAGGCGGATATGACGGACGTGCGCGAGCGCAAAGCCTTGTCAAGAGCCTGCCGACGCGCCCCCGAGAGGAAATCGTCACTGAGTTCAGCAAGCGTCATCTCACTTCTTCTTTTTCTTCACGTCGCCCGAGAGGATCTCACGGTAACGGGGTGAGGTGATGACCGTGACGGCCGAGTCGACTGTCTGATCGTCCTGAAGAGAGTTGACTATCTCACCGCGACGATGATAATAGCGGCTCACGATCTCGCTGGCAAGATAGGGTGATATATTCTTGCGGTTGATATCCAGATCGTGATTCAGGTCATGACGGAGCATCCCGGCAAGGATATCAAACTGCGCTTTGGTCGAGTCATTCATGTACCCCTCACTCTCGGCAAGGCGACGCAACTGATCCACGGCCGTCTCACACACTTTGTCATAGTTGAATCGGGCCGGATCTATGAACTGTTTGAACTGAGAGTAAATGGTGTCGGTGACGACGAAAGTCTCCGGAGCCGGGATAGACTCGTTGCGCGAAGCATACCAGTTGGCGAAATCGAACGCCCAGTTATCACGCACCACATTGTAGGTGAGTCGGTTGACATCTGGATATTCGATGGTGATATCAGGTGTGATTCCACCGCCGTCGCGCACCTCGCGCCCTCCCGCAGTGTGGAATACACTCGTGAGCGAGTCAGGGATACGTGCCACCGACCCGTCGGGATTGCGGTGAGAATAATCGATAGCCTGAATAAGACGTCCTGAGGGGATATAGTATTTTGCGACAGTCACCTTCAGCAGTCCGTCGTAGGGGAGCTGGCGGGTGCTCTGGACAAGACCCTTGCCGAACGAACGGTTACCTATCACCACAGCGCGATCAAGATCCTGGAGGGCGCCGGTTACGATCTCCGAGGCTGACGCCGAGGCGCCGTCTATGAGAACTGCCAGAGGTATCTTAGTATCGACAGGATTGACCGAGGTCTTGTAGGTCTTATCGTTGAGGACGCCCTTTCCGCGGGTATTGAGCACAGTCGTGCCCTTCGGAAGGAATATGCCGAGAATCTGCACTGCGCTCTCCACGAGACCTCCGCCATTGCCGCGCAGGTCAAGCACAATTCCTTTCGCCCCCTTCTTTATGAGTTCTTCGGTGGCCCGGCGTACATCGGGATAACTCTTTTCCGAGAATGTGTTGAGAATGATGTAGCCTATATCATCTTTAAGCATACCGTAATAGGGCACGGAGGGTATCTGAATCTTGCCGCGGCGTATCTCGAATGTCTTGAGGGAATCATCCGTGTAGGGACGGTTGACGGTCACGGTAAGCATCGTTCCACTCTGTCCTTTCAGACGTTCGCTCACCTGCGAGCTCCTCCACCCCTTCACGGAATCGCCGTCAATGGTGAGTATGATATCACCGGGACGCAGACCGGCAGCCAGTGCGGGGCTACCTTCATAGGGATCGGCTATGATGACACCCCGCGGTGTCTCCTGAATGGTTGAGCCTATGCCGCCATATTCTCCGGAGGTCATCGAGCGGAACTGCTCCTGCTCCTTGGCCGGAATATACTCGGTATAAGGGTCGATATCGTTGAGCATTGCATTGATGGCCGTCGTGACAGACTTTTCGGCATCGATGGAATCCACGTAGAACGTCTGCAACTCCTTGTAGAGAGCATTGAACACGTCGAGATTGCGGGATATATCGGTTTTCTTGCTGCGCGTGGCTGCCGAGGCCAGAATGACCACTGCCACAATGGCGGCGGCGAGCAGAGTGAGCTTCTTCATTTTCTATTTATAAGTCTTTTTTGGAGAATGAACACAAAATTAGTCAATATGATTAAAAGTATAACAAAAGAAAACTCAAAATATGTGAATGATACCCCGAAGAAAAGTTATTTTCAATTATATGATTTAAAAATTTCTGAATCTCATATCATTTATGAATCATCCTTCACTCTCCCTCTCGGAATAATTTATTAAATTTGCTCCCGATATATACAGAATAATGAGCGAGTCAATCACACTTGAGGAGTTCACCAATCGTCTGGGAGGCCTGATCAACGGCGCCCCGGGCGTGAGAAACGTGTGGGTCACGGCCGAGACTTCGGACGTGCGCCGCTCAGGCCACTGCTATCTCGAGCTTGTTCAGAAGGACCCGATGACGGGAGAGCCCGTGGCCCGCGTACGCGCCACCATCTGGCGCACCGCTTTCGCCCGTCTGGATGCCGAGTTTCATGCTGCCACCGGGAGCCGTATCGAGAGCGGCATGAAAGTGATGGTTCTCGCCACCGCCTCATTCCATCCCTCCTACGGCCTGAGCGTCAACATAACAGGCATCGATCCCACCTACACTATGGGCGATCTGCTGCGGAGAAGGATGGAGATCGTGGCAAGGCTTAAACGCGAGGGGATACTTGATCTCAACAAGGAGGCCGAGTGGCCTGAGCCGGCCCTGCGCATTGCTGTCATATCAGCTCCCGGGGCTGCCGGATTCGGCGATTTCATCCATCAGCTTTTCACCTCCCCTTCGAGACTGCGATTTGACGTGGAGCTCTTCCCCGCCCTGATGCAGGGAGCATCCACGGTGCCTACCGTAATCTCCGCTCTTGAAGCCATAGCGGAGCGCGAAGATGAATGGGATTGCGTGGTCATCATCCGCGGAGGAGGTGCCACGAGCGATCTGGCGGCCTTTGACAGCTACGAACTCGCCGCTAACATAGCCCAGTTTCCCCTTCCTGTCATTATCGGTATTGGCCATGAGAGGGATGTCACCGTGCTTGACTATGTGGCCAACATGCGTGTCAAGACCCCGACGGCAGCGGCAGAGTGGCTCGTGGCACGAGGTGAGGAAGCCCTCACGCGCCTCGACGAGATGGCTGAGACGATCTTCCGCACGGTGACCGCCACGCTGGCCGGATGCCGTGAGGAACTTGCATACGCTTCCGCCACCCTCCCCCATCTGCCGCAGAGCGCTCTTGACAGGGCCGGTAAAATACTTGACCGAATGTCCGTCTCTCTGGCCGACCGTGCCTCCAATCGTTTACGTCCCGAGGAGTCAAGGCTTTCGCTTGATGCCGAGAAGCTCCGTCAGGCCGCCCTCCAGATTCCCCAGCGTCTATTCACGCGGCTCGATTCACGCGAGGAGCTGCTGAAAGTGCTCTCTCCCGAGGCCACCTTGAGCCGTGGCTACTCCATCACCCGTGTCGGAGGTAAGGCCGTTACCTCGGCCGACGGGATCGCACCCGGCACCATCCTCGAGACCACACTTTTTTCCGGCTCAATAATATCGACAACAAAATAATCATCATAATGCACACTATCCATCCCGACCTTAAGTTCATAGGGGCAATCGATGAAAACCTCGATCTCTTCGAGGGCCAATATCCCCTCCCGAAAGGAATCTCCTACAACTCTTATCTCATCATCGACGAGCATATCGCCATCATCGACGCCGTCGACAAGCGCCGCCGCAGCGATTGGTTGGCCGCGCTTGAGGAAGCCCTCGAGGGGCGGAAACCCGAGTATATCATTGTGCAGCATGTAGAGCCCGACCATTCAGCCAGCGTGATCGATGCCCTCCGCCGCTATCCCGACCTGAAGATTGTGGCCACAGCCAAAGCCATCGAGATCATGGGCAATTTCTTCAAGGACTCTGATATCGCCTCCCGCTCCATGGCAGTGAAGGATGGCGAAACCCTCTCGCTCGGCCGCGTGACTCTTGAATTCATCACCGCTCCCATGGTCCACTGGCCCGAGGTGATGCTCACTCTTGACGTTACCGATGGGATCCTCTTCTCGGCCGACGCATTCGGCACCTTCGGCACCCCCCTCTCCAACGACAATTGGGAGGAGGAAGCGCGTCGCTACTACTCCAACATCGTGGGCAAATATGGCACGAGCGTACAGGGCCTCATGAAGAAACTCGCCACCCGTAAATTCTCGGCCATCTGTCCCCTCCACGGACCTGCGCTCACCGACGATCTCGCCCGCTACTGGAACCTATATGACAAATGGAGCCGCTGGACCCACGAAACCGAAGGTGTCTTCGTGGCTTACGCCTCCATCTATGGTGGCACAGCTCTTGCCGCCCGCCGTCTCGCAGCTATGCTGGAGGAAGAGGGCGCCGGAGAGGTCATGCTCATGGACCTTAGCCGCAACGATGTCTCCTATGCCGTCGCCGAGGCATTCCGCCTCAATAAGCTCGCCCTCTGCTCCGTGACCTACGATGGAGACATGTTCCCCGCCATGCATAATTTCCTCCACCATCTTAAAGCCAAGAATTTCCGCGGCCGTAAGGTAGGTATCGTCGAGAACGGCTCGTGGGCTCCCGCAGCCGCACGCCTCATCCGCGAGGAATTGGCCGGAATGAAGGATATGACCGTCGTCGAACCGGTGGTGACACTGCGCAGCGCCATGAGTCGCCAAAACCTCACCGAGCTCCGCGAGCTGGCCCGTGCACTGGCTAAATAGGGGTGTTAAACTATATTAATGCCCGGAACATAGCGTGAAGTGTTATTGTTCTAATTACAAGCAACAAAAAGAATATTAACACTATAACACTTTACGACTATGGACGCAATTAACGAGAACAAGATGAAAGCCGCCGAGGAGATTTCTCAGGCAAGTGCTAAACTTAGTGCGGAGGCCGCTGAAATGGCTGCCAAGGCCGGGGTGCAGGGCGCCCAGCAGGACCTCAAGGCGAAAGCTGCCGATCTGCAGGATAAGTTCGTCGACAAAGCCACCGGAGTGGCCGATGCCATCAATGAAAAGGTGGATCAGCTCCAGGATAAGGCTCAGCCCATGGTCGATAAAGCCAAGCAGGCTGTGGCCGGTGCGCTCGACTCCCTCTCCGAGGCAGCCGCCAAGCTCGCCGATAAGCTTGGTTGAGAAGATCTCTAATATCTCAAAATACACACCAATACCCGCAAGACGGCCGTCAGTCATCCACTGACGGCCGTCTTCACTGTCAGTCCACGCAATAACTTCCCCTGCCGCCACGTTAATTATATAGTGAAACGTTTCGGAAGTCGTCTGCTCCTTCTGCTGGCGGCCGTGGTTAGTGCCGCGGCCTTTTGGTCGTGTTCTCCCAAGAAGAATACAGCCGCCACCCGTAACTATCAGGCGTTCCTCACCCGCTATAACGTCTATTTCAACGGTGACGAACACTATAAGGAGACGCTCAAGGAGATGGAGAAGAACTATGAGGATGACTATACCTCCACCCTCCTTCTCCATCCGGCCGAGGCGCGCGCCAACCCCAAAGCCACCCAACCTTCGGGTTCGTTCACCCGTTCCATCGAGAAAGGGCAGAAAGCCATCCAGCTGCACAGCATCAAGAAACGTCCCAAGAGGAAAAGCGGAAAGGGAAACGATCCCGAGTACAAGAAGTGGCTCAAACGCGACGAGTATAACCCCTTCCTCCACAACGCCTGGATGATGATGGGCCGATCGCAATACATGGACGGCGACTTCCTGGGG
>CAZOOY010000026.1:0-3733 GCA_964581555.1 uncultured Staphylococcus sp. | reverse complement strand
CACATAGATGTCGGTAGCATGTTTTTCCGGGAATTCACGCACTTTCCCATCCTTCCATTTCTCATGGCTCCCGGAGACCGTGCTTGAGGCTCAGCTCTGGCAGGCGAGGAGTTATTGCGCCATGGACTGGCTCTTCGAGGCCGAGACCATCCTGCGCCGTATAAAGCCGGATGAACTGACATCCTCCACTCTCAAAGGGCTTTATTACTTCACCTACGCCGACTACTATGTCCGTTCTCATGACAACGGACAGGCCATAGGTATGCTCACCGAGGCCATAAAATATGCCAAGGGGGCACAGAAGACCCGCCTCACCTTCCTCCTGGGCCAGCTTAAGGCCGCTCAGGGTGACCGCAAGGGTGCCTACGAAGCATTCAAGAAAGTAGGTGGTTCATCATCCTCCCCCTACCGCACCCGGTTCAACGCCCGCATCAAGCAGAGCGAGGTCTACGACGGGGCCAATATCGAGCCGGAGGTGAAAGCTCTGCGACGCATGACGCGCTATGGCGTCAACAAAGAGTATCTCGACCAGATCTACTACGCCATCGGTAACCTCTATCTCTCCCGACGCGACACGGCCAATGCCATAGCCAACTATATACTTGCGGCCGAGAAGTCCACCCGCAACGGTATCGACAAAGCCATCTCCCAGGTCACACTCGGCGGTCTCTACTACGAGCAGGGCCGTTATGACCTCTCACAGCCATGTTATGCCGAGGGCGTCTCCCAGCTCCCGGAATCCTATCCCGACTACGCCCGTCTGCGCCGCCGCTCCGATGTGCTTGACGAGCTTGCCGTCTATACTCAGAACGTTGTGCTCAACGACTCCCTGCTTCGTCTCTCGGCCATGCCCGAGGAGCAGCAGCTCGCCGTCATAAACAAGATCATTGACGAGCTGAAGAAAAAGGAGAAAGAGGAGGCCGAGAATGCCGCCCGGGAGGAATATATGGCGCAGCAGGAAGCCAACGGACAGCAGCTCGGCAACTCCAATGCCAATGCTCCCACCCAGTTTCAGCTCAACACGGACAAGTCGTGGTATTTCTACAATACGGCTACCCGCAACGCCGGCCGCACCGACTTCCAGAAGCGCTGGGGTTCGCGCAAACTTGAGGATGACTGGCGCCGGCGCAACAAGGCGAGCTTCTCGATGTCCCTCCCCTCTGACGAGGATGAAGGCGAAGGAGAAGAAGATGACAACGCCTCCGGAGGCGATGAGAGCGCCGATACTTCCGAGACCAAGGAGGAGAAGGAAGCACGCGAGCGCGAACAGGATCCCCACTATCCCGAATACTACCTCCGTCAGATTCCCAAGACCGATGCGGAAAAGACGGTGGCCAACGACGTCATTCAGGAGGGCCTTTACAATTCAGGACTCATCCTCAAGGACAAACTTGAGGATTTCCCCGCCGCCGGTACTGAGTGGGACCGTCTCATGAGCCGTTACCCCGAGAACGTCTATCGGCTCGATGTCTATTACAACAGATATCTCATGGCCATGCGAGCCGGGAAGACCGACGAGGCTGAGATCTATCGCCTGCGCATCATCGACGAATTCCCTGAATCGAAATATGCCGTGGCAATGCGTGACCCCAACTATCTTGACAATATCCGCCGGATGGAAGAGCGCCAGAACGAGCTCTATGAGACTGCTTATGAGGACTATCTATCCGACCGCAACGGGGCTGTCCACGACGCATTCCGTACCATGGAGGAGGAGTATCCCCTCTCGCCGCTCATGCCCAAGTTCATGTTCCTCCATGCGCTTGCCTATGTCACCGAGAACCGCTCGAAAGAGTTTGGCGAAGCCATCTCCGATCTTCTCACCCGCTATCCCGATGCCGACATCGCTCCACTCGCATCCGAGTGGCTCAAGGGCGTAAAGGCCGGGCGTGAGCTCCACAGCGGAGGCTCCAATACGCGCAGCATGCTCTGGGACATCCGCCTGACCAACGACTCTACCGCGCTCTCAGGAGAGGCAGGCGAACTTGAATTTACCCTCGCTCCCGAAGAGCCCCACTATCTGGTGCTACTCTTCTCCACCGATGCCGTGAGCCCACAGACCCTTCTCTACGAGGTGGCCCGTCATAACTTCTCGACCTATGTTGTCAAAGACTTCGATCTTGAGCTGATGAACTTCGGCCCCCTCGGGATTCTCATAGTGAAAGGCTTCGCCAATCAGGCCGAGCTTAACCACTACCGTTCACTCCTGGCCCGCGACGGCACCTTCACCATGCCTGAGGCTGTGCGTCCCGTAGAAATCTCCAAAAATAACTTCGACATGCTCCTGACCGGTGGTGGCAGCTTCGACGACTACTTCCGCTTCACAGGCGAAGAGGCCATCAACAAGGCCGAAGAGATCCTGGAGGATGCCGACGAGGAGATCTTTGACGAAGAGGAGAATGACAACCGGGGTGAGCCTTCCGACAAGACTGAAAAGTCCGACAAGTCGGACAATTCTGACAAGTCGGATAATTCTGACAAGTCCGACTTGTCCGACCCGTCAGTTGGAGCCGAGCCTGAGCCCGCTCCGACTCCAACTCCTGCCCCCGCGCCCAAACCTGCTCCCGAGCTTAAGCCAACTCCTTCTACTTCTCCCACTCCCTCTCCCGTTCTCCCCTCTTATCCTATTGGCTCGGAGGGTGATGAGGATGATTGATCACCACGCATAAACTTTATCCACGATGTCCACCATACTTTGGGCCGACGATGAGATCGACCTCCTGAAACCCCACATAATGTTTCTCAATGCCAAAGGCTATGATGTCGTCACGGCCTGCAGCGGCGCCGATGCGCTGGCCATGACTGCCGAGCGTGACTTTGATCTCATTATCCTTGACGAGAATATGCCGGGCCTCACCGGCCTGGAGACACTCCAGCGCATAAAGCTCTCCAAGCCCCATATCCCGGTGGTTATGATCACCAAGAGCGAGGAAGAGAACATCATGGATCAGGCCGTCGGCAACAAGATAGCCGATTATCTTATAAAGCCCGTCAATCCCAACCAGATTCTGTCTTCAATCAAGAAGAATCTCCATGCCGACCGTCTCGTCTCTGCCCGCACCACCACGGACTACCGCCAGGAATTCGCCCGTATCTCCATGCTCATCAACGAGGCCGACTCCGCCTCGAAATGGATGGATCTGTACCGCCTGCTGGTCCACTGGGAGATGGAACTCTCGCAGACCGACTCCTCGATGGACGAACTTCTCTCGATGCAACGCAACGAGGCCGACTCCACATTCGTGAAGTTCATCCGCCGAAACTACGAGCGATGGGTCACCGACTCGCGTGCTGCGGATCGCCCCCTGCTCTCCACCGAAGTGTTCAAGAGCCGCGTCTTCCCGCTCCTTGACGAACCCCGCGAGGCTCCCCTCTTCTTCATCCTCATCGACAACTTCCGTCTCGACCAGTGGGCCGCCATCAAGCCCCTCCTGGCCGACACGTTTACATTCTCCGAGGAGCTCTACTGCTCCATCCTCCCCACCGCCACCCAGTATGCCCGCAATGCCATCTTCTCCGGCCTCATGCCTCTTGAGATAGCACGCATGTTCCCCGACCTGTGGGTGGACGAGGACTCTCCCGAGGGGAAGAATCTCAACGAGTCCCCCCTCATCGCCACCCAGTTCGAGCGCTATCGCCGCCGCTGCCGATTCTCCTACAACAAGATCAACGACTCACCGGCGGCCGAAAAGTTGCTCCGCGAATTTTCCAATCTGCTTGACAATGACCTCAA
>CAZOOY010000025.1:0-18665 GCA_964581555.1 uncultured Staphylococcus sp. | reverse complement strand
TGGCTATCTTAGCCAACATGTTTGTGATTATTGTTCTTTGAAAGTTCATATTTCTTGGTTTATACTTACGCACGAAAAAAGAGCGACAGCCAAAACTTTTTCCTCATTTGCTTTCGTGGGTTCTGGTAAACCTTTTGCCCAAATAAGTAAAAAGCAGTCTGCGCCCTTAGCGGGTACAAACCAACATTTTGACTTATTATTTGGGGCTTTGAAATTTACCAGATTTACGAAAGCCAAATAACTTGTCTAAAAGTCATGTTTGAAATATGTCCTGTTTAGTCTTTCTTTATTCTTGCTGCGGTTATTGATTTTTAATTTTCTAATCCGCAAAATAAACAAAAAAATCGGACATTAACAAGTACATATCGCAGAACTGCTTAGAAATTATGTCCACATCATATAAATTCCCACTCAAAGAATAATTCCGATTGGGAATTTGGTTTAATCAAGGCAGGGATTATATTTTGACATTTGATACTATGCCGAAAACGGGAGGAATGGGATCATTGTGAGATCTTTGAATTACAAAGTAATTATACCGCCCGAAAGAGGTTTTGTTAAGTTTTGATGAAATAAAATTATGCTTTTATGTGGAAAAAATATCAACCAATCAAAAAAATGATTATTCAGATACTCCAAGAAGCACCACGCAAACCGAAAATGATGCCGAATCCCTGGTGCAAGAGGATAAATGGTCGCGTTTTGTTTTTCCGCGGCTACACGGAATTAATTTAAGTTCTTTCCGATTCTATATATGATATAACTTATGTTACCGGCCGAATAAGGGTTTTCGGGAGGGGAAATTTTGATTTGGTAAATTCACTGAAATGAAGTAAATTTGCTTCCATAGATTTTAATCGAGCAAGTGATGAGTAGAATCGATTTGGCAAAACTCCGCAAACGCGCAGGCATGAGTCAGCGTCAGCTTGCCGACCTTCTGCAGGTACGTCCAAGTTTCCTCTCGGCCATAGAGAATGGTCGAAGCCGTCTGCCTGAGGAGAAGGAAAGGAGAATCATGGAGATTTTTGAGATTGACAGTCTTGAAGATTATGTGATTGACACTGTCACAGACGTCGCTCCCGGTATCGTGACTCACTCTCATGTGGTGGATCAGAATGATTCATTCACCCATCTCCTCACTCATTTTCACGACCTTGCCCACAAGAATGCTTCGTCATGCCATGATGCCGAGGCGGCTGCTCGAATAGAGTTTCTTACTAAAAGAAATGACCGTCTCTCTCAACGGGTGGACGATCTGCGCGATGAAGTGGATCGGCTCAAGGAGGAGAATCTGCGTCTCAAGGAACTGCTCGTTAAGAACGGTATAGACTACTGATTTGACCGGACGGTGATTATGTACTCATCAGAGGTATCGGCAACCACCTCGGTTGTGAAGCCCCATCTGCTGATTATCTCTGCAAGCACTCCGGTAGGAGGGAGATGATCGCTCTCCGATTTGCGCTCATGGTGAATGTCGTTAATGAATTTTTCGTCTGAAGGAAAAGCTATGACTATGACTCCCCCGGGATTGATGTTCATTTTGAACAGCCATTCAAATGTGGCACGCGGGGAATGGAGATGAGGGTAGACCGAATAGAGAAGCACGATATCATACTGTCCCGGAATCTGCTCCTCTTCAAAATCTATTTTATGGAAAGTGACGTTGGGCAGATACCCGGATTTATGTCTGGCAAGAGAAAGCATCCCTTCCGACAGGTCAATTCCGGTCACACTTCCGGTCTCACCTATGATTTCACAGAGATAGGGGATAAGTACTCCGGTGCCTGTCCCGAGATCAAGTACTTTTTGTCCCGAAGCCAGCGGGAGTTTACTGAGCACTGACCGGATTCTTTCGGGAGTCGATCTCACCTCATTTTCGTCCCAGGTGGGAGCAAGCCGGTCAAAAAAATCTATCTCGGACTGTGTCATAAGCGGCAGTGAAGTTTTGTTTTAGTAAATCTTTGCGCAAAATTAACTGAAATATAGTGATTATCAAAATGTATTTGTTAACTTTGCACGAGAAATTAATCTTCACCTCACGATGAAACTAAATAAAGCTCTTCTGTTGATCGCGTTATGGATGATGACGCTGGAAGTTGATGCCTCTCCCTCCTTGCGTGATACTCTCAGTCTGTCCGGTGTTGTCGTGACGGCTCCCCTAAAGACTAATCCTGAGCTTACGCCTCTCAACGTGACTCGGATCACGGCTGCAGAGATTGAAAAGTCCTCCGAGAGCTCCCTACTCCCGATCCTTGTCTCCAAGGTGCCCGGTCTTTTCGTAACGGAACGTGGATTCGCAGGCTACGGCATCTCGGGCGGTAGTGCCGGCGAGGTCAATATCCGTGGAGTGGGACAGGGTAACAAAGTCCTGTTCATGATCGATGGACAACCACAGTGGGCAGGAGTGTTCGGGCATTCGCTTTCCGACACATATGTCGCCAACGGGATCGAGAGAGTTGAAGTCGTCAAAGGGCCATCCTCTCTCCTCTACGGGTCAAGTGCTATGGGCGGATCGATAAATCTTGTCACGCAATCGCAGAAAAAGGAAGGACTGACTGGGCGAGCACGTGCAATGTTCGGTTCATATACCACAGAGAGGTTTGCGCTTTCATCGGGATATAAGAAAGGAAAATTCTCCGCCACTCTCTCAGGCCAGCTTGACCGAAGTAACGGAAATCGCAAGGGGAGTGCATTCTGGCTTGCGAACGAGTTCATGCAACTGAAATATGCAGCCTCGCGCAACTGGAGTTTGGCTGGGATGCTGGATATGACTCAGACCCGGGCCGATAATCCCGGCACTATTCAGAATCCATTGGAAAATATGTGGACTGACATTTTCCGTGGCACGGGAGGACTCTATGTGAAGAATACTTATGAGAAAGCTGACGGCGGCGTCCAGGGTTACGTCAACTGGGGGCGTCACAATGTGGATGACGGGAATACTCCCGGGGAGGCTCCCAAGGACTACATTTTTCATTCCACTGACTATAATATGGGCTTGACGGCTTACGAGTCTCTCTACCTTTGGGAGGCGAATACACTTTCCGGTGGTGTGGACTTCCAGCATTGGGGTGGCCACGTGTGGAACACCGGAAAGGAAGATGCATCGATCCGCACGTCGGAGGCCCGTCATCATGTCAACGAGATAGCCGGCTATGTGATGATGCAGCAGGGATTCTTCAGAGATTTTCTGAATATTAATGGTGGAGTCCGTCTGCAGCACGGATCTGTCTATGGTAATGTATGGGTGCCTCAGGCTGGTTTCATTGTGAAGCCGGGACACGCTTCTCAGATCAAGGCATCGTTCAGCAAGGGTTTCCGCGCGCCTAATATCCGTGAACTCTATCTTTATCCACCTGCCAATCCTGACCTGAAGCCGGAATATATGCTGAATTATGAGCTCAGTTACCGTCAGCATTTCATGGATTATCGCCTGATGCTTGGAGCGGCTGTCTTCTACATAGATGGGAAAAACATGATACAGACGGTGAGAGTGGACGGACGTCCGCGCAACGTCAATACCGGCTCATTCCACAATAAGGGTTTTGAGATGGAGGCGGCTTATAGATTCCTTCCGGATCTGTCGGCAAATGCTTCCTGGTCCTATCTTCACACCGATTCCGATAATCTTTATTCTCCAAAGAACAAGCTCAACGCCGAGATCAACTATTCACCCGGAAATTTCAGTTTCACTCTTGAAGAGATGAGCATCTGGAGCATGTTGAACGGCAATCCGGATGGGTCAAAAGAGAGTTACACCTTGCTGAATCTTCGGGCCGCCTATACTATGACAGGTTCTGTCCCGGTCACACTGTCGGTTAAACTGGACAATATCACAGACTCGAAATATGAGATAATCTACGGATGTCCCATGCCCGGAACCACGATAATGGGTGGAATCGAATTCCGATTCTGATTGCTACATGAAGGCGCGACTGTCACTGCTCTATCTCCTCCAGTTCGGGGTTTGGGGGTGTTATCTCACATGTTTTGGTCAATTCCTGGGTGCGGGCGGACTCGGGAGTGATATAGCATGGTTTTATGCAGCGATAGGACTCGTCTCCATTATTACACCGCCCTTGCTCGGGCGTCTCGCCGATAGGACGGGGCGTCCCGGGCTTCTTCTTTCCCTCTGTCATCTCTGTGCAGCTTCAGTAATGATTGTGATGTGGCATTATGGCATGACACATCCTCATCTTGAATTCCGGCCCTTCTATCCTCTCTATCTCCTTTTCCTTGCATTCTACATGCCCACGATGGCGTTGGCTAACACTGTGACATTCGGCCTACTCGCCTGCAGTGGTCATGACACGGTCTCATCCTTTCCGCGTATCCGTCTTTGGGGGACAGTCGGATTTGTTGTGGCAATGTGGTTTGTCAATTCAGCCTACTGGCATGACGGATCATTTGGTTTCACTCTCAGTGACGCCTCTGCGACCGGACACCTGCGATTTCAGTACAATGCCATGCAGTTGCTCTGCAGCGGAGTGATGGGCCTTGTCACTTCTTTCTATGCATTCTTTCTTCCGGCGAGTTCTCGGGATGGAAGCATATTCCATGACTCTGAGTGTCGAAAGCCGATCGGCTATTCTCTGAAGATTATGTTTGGCCGGCATAACATCGCACTCTTTTTATCATTTGTAATTTTCTCTGGTGTATGTCTTCAGATTTCCAACGGCTTCGTCACACCCTACATTTCTCATTTCTCCGGGATCATAGAGTATGCCGATTCGCTTGCGGCCGGCAATGCCACCATGCTTTTTTCTCTCTCCCAGATCTCGGAGGCTCTATGCATACTTCTTGTCGGGGTTTCGCTCAAATGGCGTGGAATTCGTGGGGTCTATGCGCTCGGACTTCTTGCATGGGCTCTGAGATTTTTCATGCTTGGCGTAGGGAATCCTGGTGACGGACTCTGGCTCCTTATAGGCTCGATGCTGGTATATGGAGTGGCATTTAATTTCATCACTATTGCCGGTCATATCTATATCCAGCAAGTCGCACCTGCCGGGATGAAAGGATTCGCTCAGGGTCTGATGATGTTCATGAGCAATGGTATCGGGGCTACGGTCGGCACCATTATTGCAGGAGCGGTAGTCAATCATTGGTGCCGTTGGGAGTTGAGCCCTTTACCGGGTTCAGGCACGCCAATCCATCTTTTCATGGGCGAATGGCAATGGCCATGGCTGATATTTGCCACCTATGCATTGGTTGTTATGATCGCATGGCTTATCCTTTTCCGAAACAAAAGATCCACAGGCTTATCCTCCTGAATGGGATATTCTTATATTATGAAACTGAAATTGTCATTATTTTTGCCTTTCATTTCTCTTCTGGTCTTCTCATGTGCCTCGCGTGAGTCATCCCGAGAAAGTGGTAACGATGTTACCATGCAGGATTCCATCTCACGGGCACTTGATTATCACCTCTCCGCGCATCCCGCCTCGCAGTATAGAGATATCTACAAGTATTTCATGCAGGACTATTTCGGCCCCGGTCATATTCTCGCCGACACGGCGGCCTCACGTAGGTATCTCATGTATGAGCTTTCAGATAGCGGCTGTTTTGGTGGTCCGCTCTACGAACCGACAGGGTTTAGAGGAAATTTCTATAGAGTGAATTTGTCACTCATCAAGGATAGTATAATCCCCACTGAAATCTTCTTCAATGCTTTTGTGGAAAGCCTTCAAGGAGTGGTTCCTCCATCCGGGGATGAGTGGATGAGCACCTGGAAAGAAATTGATGATGTGATAAGGGATAAAGGGATCAGATTCGTCTCTGAGGAATCAGATCGGGCTGAACTCTCAAGACAGTTCGGTGTGGGGGACTATATTGTGCATCACAGCCGGATGTTTAATGACTCCTCACGCTTTCACTACCGCATCATAACAAAAAGAATTTTTGATAATAAACTTTTACCATTAATTAATAGAGCTCTCACTCCCGAGGGGTCAGAAGCTACAGCGCTATGATCTCTTCACTGTCAGCATATAGCCGAAGCCTCGTTGATTGATTATAGAGATTGCAGGATCGTGGCGGAGAGCGCGTCTCAGCTTATGGATGTAGCCGTGAAGTGAATTGCGGTTACTTGGATCATCCCGTTGCCACACGGCCATCATCAGTTCCGATGCATCAACGGTAGTTCCGATATTGAGTGCGAGATGTTCAAGTATCTTGGCCTCGAAATGAGAGAGCTCACGCTCTTTCCCGGCATAGGCAAGAGTCTGTGTGGTGACATTGAACGTATATCCTCCGAGTGAAAACTTGATGTCATCGGAGCGGTTTGGGGTATAGCGTCGAAGCAGTGCCTTGATTCTGACCAGGAGTTCCCTCAATTCAAACGGTTTCTTGAGATAGTCGTTTGCTCCGATCTCAAACCCTTTCTCCACATCTTCTATAGTGCTCTTGGCAGTGAGGAAGAGCAGGGGGACGGTGGGGGATAGGCGACGTATCGCTTTTGCCATGGAGAAACCGTCGACGCGGGGCATCATCACGTCGGCCACTATTATATCTGCTCCCTCGGCTTTGAAATACTTGAGCCCTTCGGCTCCGTCACGGGCCGTGATGACATCGAAGCCTTCACTCCTAAGGGTATCGGCAACGATCAGAGTGAGATCTGCCTCATCCTCCACAAATAGAATCTTACTTTTCATCACAATTGAATTTTAAGGTGAATACTGAGCCTTCTCCCTCCTTGCTTTTCACGCTTATGCTCCAGCCCATCCTGTCAAGTATGCTCCTGACATAATAAAGTCCTATACCGAAACCCCGGATATCCTGACGATTACCGTGAGGCACACGGTAGAACTTATTGAACAGATGGGGAAGAGCTTTCGCAGGGATTCCTATTCCGTTGTCGGCCACCGAGAGCCCCGCTTCGTCAGCTCGGATAATGATTCTCACATTATCACCTGAATATTTGATAGCATTGTCAATGAGATTATTTATCACATTGGTAAGATGGGTCCTGTCTGCAATCACAGTAATGTCTTCGATTCCTTCTGTGTTGATAGCGATTTCTTTCTCCTTTCTTGTCATCTGGGCCGCTGCAATCTCCCTGATGAAAGGACGCAGGGCAATCTGTTCAGGTTTCAATTGCATTGTCTTGCGGCGTTCCATACTCATGGCGAGGATATTCTCGACGTGTTCGCCGAGCCGGCGAAGCTGCTTGTTAGCTATTTTCAGATAGGTTTCCTTCTTCACAGGATCGTTGGCGGTGTCATAGTTGAGGAGCGCGTCGTTAGCCGAGTAGGCTATGGCTATCGGAGTTTTCAGTTCGTGAGTCATATTGCTGACAAAGTCATCTTTCATCTCCTCGATGGTACGAAGTTTGGAAACCGTATGGAAAAGATACCGGAAAGCGACCGCGAAAGTAACCATCAGCAAAAATATCGTTACGATAACACCCATCATCGGTGAAAGGACATGACGGGTCAGAGGTGTTATATATGCACGATAAGACAGCGAGCCGTCCGCACTGAAAGTATAGACAAACTCATCATATTTCTGCTTCCTTTCCTTTGGGTTTGGGACAATAATGTTTCCTATACTGTCAATAACCTCCACGGCCACAAAATCCGGATAGATAAGGCGATTATTCAGTCGCATGGTCAGTACACTATCCATCACCCTGAGATTCACTCCAACATAGGGATCTATAAGACCATGAAATTGTTTTCCAACAGTCGTGATGAATCTGTTTGTGAAAGTATTCTCACCCTCCACTTTAACAGCCTCAGTAGTAACAGTGCCATCCGGCTGCCTGGTTGTTGAGGTCATTGATCCGTCAGAATTCTGATAGACGGAAGTTTCGCCATGACGAGGACTCGCATCTCGGTCCTGTGCTCCATGTTCTGATTCTGTATCGGCTTTAACACTGTCTGCCCGGATCCACAACTCGTCAAGGTCAGCATCAGCAAAAGCTGTCATGACATCCTTCTCCACTGTATTGTAAATTGAGTTGTAAAGCCTCTCCATGTAATATACGTTACAACACAAAATCAACGCAATGATCGATATGAAGATAATTGAATTTATTCTAAATTTTTTCATGCGTAAAATTACTCATAATATTCCTTATCGCCTCACAGCTTATTGCAGTTTTAAGACTAAATAAGGATGGGAATGGATTGAGTATCGGGAATATCATGTAAATTTGCGCTGTTACCTCATCAAGCCCAAGAAATGAAGAAGTTTTTTATGATACTTTTGTTTGTCCTCGTTGCAATCCTGGTTTTGGCCTCATGCAGTCTGGAAAAGCAGGTCTCTGTAAGCACCCGCGGATATGAGACCGGCTCAATGACCATAGGTCGATCAAAGCAACAGGTGGATGTCACCATGCCTTCCGAGAGCGACTACAAGTCAGCTACTCTCTATCACTCTAAGTAATTCCCCGATATCATATGCGTCGTTTTCTCGCGTCGGTCATTTGTCTATTCCTTTCCTTCCTCTTTATCGAAGTTTCGGCGAGGAGGGTGGTTGTGGCTGACGAACAGACGCATCGCCCTCTGCCGGGCGCTTCGATATTCGATAACAAAGGCAAGGCAATTGGCATAAGTGACAAAAATGGTTCTCTCCCAACTGTTTCTTCCTTGTGTTACCCGCTGACAATCAGATATCTTGGATTTAAGGATGAGACCGTCACCGTGCAATCTGCTGATACGGTTTTCCTCCGTGAGGATTTCTCCCAGCTCCCTGAGGTGATTGTCGAGTCGGGGAGCCGTAAAGTCCTTCATATTCTGGCATATGTGCGAGAGTATTCCTCGATGACCACTTATACTGACACCGTCTTTCTCTTTAGAGAAAAAATGGTAGATTATATGTTGCCTACGGATAGCAAAATGCAGTTCAAAGGGTGGACGAGGCCAAGAGTGATAGCTTGCAAGTCCTATTATCATTTCACTGATGATCAGGGGCTCGACAGTGTAAGCGATGTGAGCGGCCACCATTTCTCTTGGTCTGATTGGGTGAGTATCCCTCCGGCTGAGCGTCTCCCTGTGGCTATTGATGACGAAGGATTGGGGATAGATACTGTGAGAGGGAAATATGGCCCGGCGGAAGTGTGGACTCGGAATTATGAGAGTGTGACGGTTGATATTGATGTATTGGCCGATAAAGCGGCGCGAAGATGGGTGCCTGAGTTCGCAGGATTCTTCAGGAAAGACCTTGATTTTGACCGTTTCATCGTGAAGTTCGATTATGATAATGTCGAGGGTGATGCTATCACTCCCTTTGATTTGACCGGTTGCTCATTCAAGATCGAATCAAATGGCCGTGGACATGATATGTTCCGCTTTAACCGCAAAGACCAACCGTTTTTCGTGACAACACAGGCAGATGTTTATATTCTTGACAAGGAATATATCACGGTAAAAGAAGCTCGCAAGTGGGAAAAGTATCGTTTCAGTGACAACTCCACCGGGCTATATGAACCAATTGATGTTCCCGAGCTTGAACCATGGGTGCTCACACTCAAGGAAAGGGTTGAGAATATCGATAAGGAAGGAATACGTCTTGCAGTCATCCCTGATCCTCGTATCGGATATATCGTGCCCGACAATCATAATTTCAGGCTCGGACATCGCGCTCTCTTCTTCTTGAAAAAAATCACAGGTATTTCCGGCTACAAGACTAAGAAAAATTTAGAACGTCGCTGGAACTCCTTCACCCAAGAACAGAAGCACCGCCAAAAACACTCCCCCGATTCAATTTCGAAATAGTTGCTGTTTTGAGAATAGAATGAGGAAGAGTGTGTTTTTCTGTCCCTACTTTGGGAGAGTAGGTCTTGTTGAATATGATCTAATTATAGAATTTTATTGGTTTTTCACTTAGTCCTGAAATGATTTTTATTAATCATACCAAACAAAAATCTAAATTTTTGGATTTTGTTAATCATACCAAATAAAAATCTTAGTCGTTAGCGATTTCTTAGTCTCTGAGAAAAGTGTACTTTTGTGAGAGAATTTTGACTCGAAGCTAAGTCATGAAAAGAATTGATCGGGAACGATGGGTCGTTGAGCGCATGATCGCCATATATTGCCATAGACACCACGAAGCGCCTGAGGGGTCGCTCTGTGATGTCTGCGCATCGTTGCTTGCGTATGCTGACAGCAGGCTGCGTTCGTGTCCCAAAGGATCATTCAAGACGAGCTGCCGTAAATGCGAAATTCATTGTTATTCCCCTGTGATGAGGGCTCGGATGAGAGAAGTGATGAGGGATGTCGGACCACGTATGATCTTCCATCATCCGCTTGCTGCTATTCGTCACCTCCTCTCTGAGATGAAATAGCGAGTCGGTTTCTGCTATCAGATTCCGGGATTCTTTTTTGAAACAACTCTTCCGGCTATCATAGTTATGAGGGCTCCGGCAACCATAACGGCTATGGAAACGATCAGCACAAGAGTACCGCCTCCCCAGCGGAGGAGCACGGGGATGATGAAGGCACCGGCCACAGCACCCGTCTTACCAACACCTGCAGCGATACCAGATCCCGTTCCGCGGTCAGCCACCGGGAACACCCGGCTGGGCAGGATGAAGGTGATGAGATGAGGTCCGGCATTGAGGAAGAGTTCAAACACCACGAAGCCGCAGATGGCTATCCATGCCGGCCAGTGGAGAAGATAGGCAAGCATCAAGACTCCAAGACCCACGGCACTTCCCCAGAATCCTACGGTCTGCATGCGAAGATGATTGAACTTATGGAGCAGAAGGATACCTGCCGTGAAGCCACCCATCATGACAAGACTCAGCACGAATGTCAAACCGACAGAATTGGTGATATGCTCAATCTTTGTAGCAGTGGCAGGAAGTGAATCCAGACCGAAACTCATGATGAGGACAGGAAGGAAAATACCGATACCATATACTCCGAGTCCCTCACATGCCCAGGGTACACCCGTAAGCACCACTTTGGCGAGATTATCCTTTAGGAACTGACCGAACGACCGATTGTCAGGCGGAGTTGCGGTCGCCTTTTTCTCCTGATCGGGCATCTCGACATCGGGACCGAGTATCTTGTGAACGGCTGCTTCAGCCTTTGCCTGTTGTCCATGCTCCATGAGCCATGCCGGACTTTGCGCGAAATCGAGACGGAGCAGGAGCATGAGGCCGGAGATTGCGCTCATGATGAGGAAGAGATCAGTCCAATGCTCAGCATTCCCCCAATCCTTTATGAGGAAGAAGCAGACCACTGCGACAACCGCACTTCCTGCTGAGGCGAGAGCCTTGGCAACCCCGACCATGAAGATGCGCCATTTTGCTGGCATCAACTCTGAAATGTAATCCGGATCAAGGCTATATTCACCTCCGATGGCAAAACCCATAACGAACAGACAACCCATCAGCACCCACACTTCACTGACATAAGCTGCGACAAGAGAAGCGATGAGAATGATGAGCGGACATAGACGGAAAAAGAGGAGGTATCCGTAGCGGTCACTAAGTCGGCCGAACACGACCGTGCCGAGCATGATACCTATGAGTGACACACATCCCAGAAGTCCTTGCATTCCGGCCGACAGTTCTGGATGGATGGCAAGCTGCATGAGAGGAATGACGATACCAACGAGAGTGGCGAGACCCTGTCCGATAAACTGTCCTAAAGATGCTATGATTACAACTCGGATGTGACGCCAGCCTATCGGCATGGTTTCCATATTGACTTCGCCGGACATCGGCCGGGATGATGAATTCTGTTTCATAATGTGAGATGCTATGGATATATAAGGTTATCTGTGGGGCCGTCAAAGATTACCCCTCCTTCTTTCATAACAATCGCCCGTGTGCAAAGTTTGTGGACGAGATCAATTTCGTGGGTTGACATAAGCAGTGTGTGGGGCAGGGCGCTCATTATCTCAATGAATCTTCCGCGTGCTTCATAATCCAGTCCCGAGGTAGGCTCGTCCATCACCAGGATGGAGGGTCGCATGGAGAGCACTGTGGCTACTGACACCATCCTTTTCTGTCCGCCGGACAGTTGAAAAGGTGCCCGATGGCGCAGATCCTCCGTTCCTGTCGCATTCAGCGCTTCCTCGACACGACTTGAAATCTCAGCGTTGTCCAGGCCCATATTTTTCGGCCCGAAAGCCACGTCTGCCTCCACTGTCGGCATGAAAAGTTGATCATCGGCATCCTGAAATACCATTCCAACCCGTCGTCTCACTTCACCCGCATTTTTCCTGTCTGTTCTAATCCCTTCCACTCTCACCGTCCCGCTGTCGGGGAGAAGCAGGGCATTAGTGTGGAGTAAGAGGGTAGACTTGCCGGATCCATTAAGGCCGAGAAGTCCCACTTTCTCACCCTGCGATATAGAGAATGTCACTCCTCGCAGAGCTTCGACACCATCCGGATAGGTGAAGCGGACATTTTCAAATTCAAGTGCAGGCTGATTCATCGGTGCAGAATATTTAAGAGCAGGGTGGATAGATCAGAGAGTCGGAGCGTAATAATTACGGCAAACCATATCATACAATAGAGAGTAGCGGCGACATCCCATTTTGACGGTTTCTCCGCCGTCAGTGTTCCGTCAAATCCTCGTGCCTGCATGGCGGCGAAGATCCGTCGTGACCGCTCGATGGAGCGGATCAGCAGTTGACCGACTAATGGTCCCCACATAGAGACGGGATAACTCTTCTGTCCGTAGCCTCGAGCCTGCCGTGCACGGTGCATGGTCTGTGCTTCCTGAAGAAGCACTCCCATGTATCTGTAGGCCAAAAGAATCTGAGTCACCAGAACAGTCGGCACGTGCAGACTGCGCAACCCTTCGCATATGCGGTTGAATCCTGCCACATGGATCAGCAGTAGGAGAGCCTGGACGGAAAGAAGTCCGCGTATCACTATCGAAAAAAACGAGATCCATCCCTCGCTGACAGAAATCCCGCACACCTCGAAGGCTTCGGTTCGGTCATAGATGGGATTGAAAATCCCGATAGCTATGATGAGCGGGAGGACATAGAGCGAGCGGAGAAAAACCCGCTCATATGTGATGTGGGCGAGGGGAGAGGTGATGATGGGATAAATGGCAAACCATATGAGCATGCCGGCGGCATTGAGTGGCACGCTAAGCATAGCCACGAGATAGACCACCGTCACAGCTATCAGAGCCCGCGGATCAATGGAACTGATGTGGGAGTCCGGCGCAGCAGGTAGCTGAGCGGAATTCAGTATAAGAATGGCTTTACGGACCCGTGACGCTTTCATGCGTGTTTATTTCCTTGACCTGACGCGCTCTTCGGCCTTGCGGAGACTGCGGAACAGCAAGGATGAGATGGCCCACAGTATCATCATCACGATAATCGCACCGATTATGCCTGCGAATGTCGAGTCATAGTCGGGCATCATGGCTGTCGGAAGTTGGACGGATGACAGATCCAATCCTGCCGCGGTTTTCTCTACCGACCATTCGAGCCCGTCAGGATCGCCTGACGCCAGCCATGTGAAACCGGCTCCAAGCACAAGTGCACTTCCGAGAAAAATTGCCAGGACGGTAGTCAGCCGCTTCTTCGAGCCGCTCCCGGTTGGTTTCGCTTCATTGTTAGTGCAGAGTGTGGATGGGCGATATTTCGCAAGGAAACATATCACAGCTCCGGTGGCGATACCCTCGATGGCACCGATGACAAGATGGATGGGCAGCATGAATGAAAGGAACACTCCGGCGGGTAGGGCGGTTATACCTGACAACTCGGTTTCTGCTGTCACGCCAAGCGCTCCGATCTCGAGTGCGACCACCGAGGCCGCTATCGAGGCCGCCATCAGTCGCCATGGTTTCAGTTCCGAGCCCGTCAAAGGACGGTAGACGAGCATGTAGCCAAGCAGACATGAGGTCGCTGCCATGTTGAGGATATTACAACCCAGTGCAAGCAGCCCCCCGTCAGCAAAGACCAGACATTGGACTATCAGTACTGAACACAGTGTCAGGAATGCTGCCCACGGTCCCATAACAGCCGCAAGGAGTACTCCGCCTACAATATGGCCGCTTGATCCGGTGCCGGGAATGGAAAAATTGATCATCTGGGCCGCGAACACGAATGCGCCCATCACGCCCATGAGCGGGACTATGTCGTCACGCCTGATCTCTTTAACCTTACGGGCAGCCACTGCTATCAGCGAGGCGGCTCCGATTCCGGCCACTCCCGCCACTGCGGGAGAGACCAGAGCGTCGGCCATGTGCATTTCAGTTATTCTTTTTTGTGGGAGGATTCAGTTTGAAAAGAGGGAGAAGGAAGAGCCATGTGGTCACGCAGAACGGGCCGGTGAGGGTGGGGAGTCCGAACGGTGCGAAGAATGCATCCATTCCTGCCTGGACGAATACGGTGGCGATAATGGCTACCACCGACCAGATGGCGCTTTTCAGACACGGTTTATAGAATGTGCAGCCGATGGCGATACCTGTCAGCACAGGGCTGAATCCGAAGAGTCCAGAGGAGATATCACCTGCATCTGCGCCAAATACTATGGCAATGAATAGTGAGATGGCTGATCCGGCGACAGCCCAAAAAGCGGCCCAACCGCTGCAGAGCGCAAGTCCAACGAGGAAGAAAATTCCGGTCACCCAGGAGTTTACTAGGAACACCTGAGAGACACCCTTGAGCCAGTAGACCACGAGACTCCCGAAAGAGGTGTCCAGATCCGTGGTGATATGCTCCGTGAGATGAGGCACGGAGAGGGACTCGGGTGACATCCCGTCCATCATTCTCGAAGCGAAGAGGAAGATCCAGGTTAGGAGAACGAACGGGAATGTGAGGGAATTAACCTTCCATGGAGCCATGACGTTGTTCATTCCTGTGCGCACCCAGGTGGTGAGCATGGAGCAGAATATCAAGGCTATCCACATCTGCCAGCTATTCTCAAGGAAGGTCGGGAAAGCACATCCGACAAGAATGCCGTTGAACCCCCAGAGTCCGGCCTCGCCTGAACCCTTGTCTGACGACATGATCCAGCCTGCGATAGTTGAAGCCACCAGGCCGACGACAGCTCCGTAGGCCACCAGTGGAGAGTGCGTCTCATATGAGCCCCAGAAGATACCTAAAAGAAATAGAAGTCCGGTCCAGGCACTCTGCTGGAACATTACTTGTCCGGCTCCACGGAGTGTCGAACGTACGGACACGCTCAGATTATTATTTGTCATAGCGGTTTTATTTTATTGTTCAATTATTATCTCCATGGAAATTCCGGGGGGATGGGTTTCCCCTTGACCCTCATTCTCACCTTCGAGCAGAATTCCCTCACTATCTTCTTCACGGGGCCCGGCTCCTGACCAAGCACCTTGAAGAGCAGACCGGCACGGCTCGGGAGCCGTGTGATTCCTGCAGCAATATGGGCTTCCGCATCGATCACAGCACTCGTGGCCTCATAGATTGGCTCGATATTCTCTTCAGGAGTCATCACGAGCACATTTGCGAACACGTCGTAACCGTGCATCACGCCGATGTCGCGGATCGGAGAGCGACGGGGATCGATAATGAATTTTTCCCTGAAAAGCTGGCGCCCGTCAGGACGCTCTCCGTGGCTGCACACCGAGAGGATGTCAAACTCGAAGAGCTCACCACCGTTGTAATACTTTCGTCCTCCCATATAGATCTCGGAGTAGAACACCGTGGCTGTCTCATGAACCGTCATGCGCGTGTCGCTTATAAATCGGGTGTTGCGGCATGGGATGATAGGTTCAGGAAGATACTCGAGATAAGCGTCGCGATCAAGAGTTATGGTCTGCTCGAGGCCCGAATAGTTGTCCTTCATCGAAGCAAGCTTTGTAGCTGCTCCGGTCGAGACAAATGCCATTGAACCCTCCTTCAGGAAAATATTCTGTCGATAACGGTCGCCGTCGATATTGGGCCCTCCCGAAGAGAGGATATAGACGCATGGCAGACCCGGGAGCTCTTCATCGAAGTAGAGTTCCTGCTGAACGATGAGAGGGACGCGCCTGTCAAGTTCGCGGAGTATCGATTTGCCCGATTTGTCAAGCTCGAAGCCCAGGTTGAGATAGCCGTGTTTACCCGGCGCACCTACATACATGGCGCGCGGTGTGGTGAGATAAGGCCGCATTTCACGGGCGGAGTCGAAGTCGACCAGCTTGACGTCGGTCATCAGACGGTTTCCGTCGGTAGGATTCATGAGTGGAATGGGGATGGAAGGATAGTGATGATTATTTCTTGTCAAAGAGGGCCATCTTGAAGATGAGGTCGACGAGCTCGTCGATACCTTCGCCGGTCATGGCGTTGGTGAAGACGAAAGGTTTGCCGGGACGCATGAGACGGCTGTCGTGATCCATAACCTCGAGAGATGCATGTACGTAGGGAGCAAGGTCGGTCTTGTTGATTACAAGGATATCGCTCTGCGAGATTCCGGGGCCATCCTTGCGGGGGATCTTGTCGCCCGCGGCGACGTCGATCACGTAGATGAAGAAGTCGACGAGGGCGGGAGAGAAAGTGAGGGTAAGATTGTCGCCTCCTGATTCCACGAGCACGATATCGGCATCGGGGAACTTGGCCTCCATCTCCTCAACTGCGGCGATGTTCATGGAGGGGTCCTCGCGCACGGCGGTGTGAGGACAGGCACCGGTCTCGACACCTATGATCATATCCTCGAGCAGAATACCCTTGAGGGTCTTGCGGACATGCTTGGCGTCCTCTGTTGTAACGATGTCATTGGTGATGATAAGCACTTTCATCCCTCTTTCGAGCAGACGGGGGGTGATGGCTTCGATTATGGCGGTCTTTCCCGAGCCTACGGGGCCGCCGATTCCTATTCTGCAAGTACTCATATTGTGTGAGCAGTGTGAATTGTTTCGTTGATGTTAAAATGATGGTGTGTCAGTTCATGAACATTCTCATCTGTCCTTTCTCATGAAGAGATGCGAAAATGTCCATCTCGGGGACGAATGAGTTCATGTCGTCAAATGTCATTTCCCTTGCTTCCTCGAAAAGCTTGTCTGCCTCGCCGCAGAGTTTCTGGAGGATAAGCTGAGTGTCGTAGTGAGAGACTCTCACGCAGCGCAGCGCGGCGCTGAGCACCATATTGATGACTCCATACTGATGGGATGCGAAGAGCTCTTCCTCTCCCAGACCGCAGGCAGCGAATGATAGTCCCTGAGCAATGGGATAGGCGCCGGGGGTAGTACCCGCATTGATGTCGGCGAGCCATGACTCGATGAGGTGGAAATCGGGAAAGAGTTTCACTCCGAGTTCGGCCAGCTTTTTGCCCATGCGCTGGAGCATCATGCGGGCTTCGTCGTTCATCTTGAAGAGCATCAGTCCGCGGTCTATCTCCTCCACTCCGTCAAGATCACCTGCCAGCGCGGCGCGATGGGCTATCAGGGCTGCGACACCGTCGGAATAGGCAGCCTGGAGAGCCACTGAGCGCGTAAACTGCTCAAGTTCGTCAGCATTGGTGACTATGCCGAGATGTGAGGCGGTCTCAAGACCGTTGGAGAATGAGAACGTTCCCACCGGAAAGGTGGAATCGGTCATCTGAAGTAGATGCATTATCTTCATGGGTGAGTGAAGCTTGAAAGAGGCTTAGGGAAATGTTGGTTGGGAAGGTATCAGTGCACGTGGGAATGGCTGCTGTGGGAGGCTCCGCCGAAAAGGCGGCGGATCTCATGGGGTGCGAGATAAGGGATCACGTCCGTCCCGGGCTGGAACTCATAGGTGATACCTTCTATATTGTGGGTCTCCATCACGCTGAGCATGACTTTCTTGTCGACAGTGAGAGGAACATATACCTTGGTGCCCTTCACGACGGCGGGCCAGTGCTGGTTGCCTATGGCGTGGCCCAGTTCGACGGAGATGCGGATGATTTCTTGGGGAGTGCGGCTTTCGAGACTGCCCATATCGATGACGAGCACGTTGCTGAGATCAAGACGCAGCACGGCGGCGTTGCCTTTTTCGGGGTCATATACCACGATGTCGCCGTCGGTGATGCGTGATCCGCGCACGAGAGCAATCGGAAATTCGTTACCGTGGTCGCTCGTCACGAGAAAACGGCTTTTCTGTGCGGTCCACTGGTCAAGATAAAGGTTTTCGATATGCATCCCTTTGAGCTTCTCGGCCCATTCGGGAGTGTGGATATTGCCGATGATTTCGGTAATTACTTCCATAATTCTTTCAGGTAATAGCGTTTGTGATGGAACGTGTAGTTCGGTAGAGGATCGGGAGAGATTCGGAGACAAGGGAGGTAAAAAATATGTCTGCGGGAGCTACTTTGAGCGGCCGGCCCGCAGACATATTATTTATCGCTTTGGTTTAGCTGAACCAGTAGAGCTGAGCCAGAGGTAGCTCTTTTGCCGGTGGAACCGTGGCGAGCACGCCGTCCACATAGACATTGAATGTCTCGGGATCTACCTCGATGTGGGGCAGGGCAGTGTTGCGCACCATGTCGGCCTTGGAGAGCTGACGGACACCGTGGACGGGATAGAAGATGTTGTTGGTGCCGATCTTCTCGGGGATACCGGCTGCCATGGATGCCTGTGAGATGAAGCGGGCGCAAGTGGTAGGCATAGCCTTTCCGAACGCACCGAACATCGGACGCATGATCTTGGGCTGAGGTGTGGGAAGTGATGCATTTGGATCACCCATGTTGGCCCAGTTGATCACGCCACCCTTGATGACCATCTTGGGCTTTGTGCCGAAGAATGCGGGTTCCCAGAGCACGAGGTCGGCCATCTTGCCCA
>CAZOOY010000024.1:0-18779 GCA_964581555.1 uncultured Staphylococcus sp. | reverse complement strand
CGAACTTGCCGCCGAAGTCACCGTAGATCTCGTGGAGGTTGAGACGGTGCTTGCCGGGGATGAGGCTCATCGCGTAGAGCACGTCGGCGCGTACCTCATCTATATTGCGGGCCTTGCCGGGATAGTTGCCGTTCACCTGTATGCCGCCGGTGAGACCACCCTCGCGGGTTTCAAATCCCTCCACGTCGTCGGCCTGCCAGCAGTGCATGCTGAGGTGGAAGTTCTGCATCTGGTCGAGAACCTTGTCGGTGTCCACGCCGATGGCGGCGTAACGTTCTTTGGCTATCTCGTAAGCCTGTTTGATCTTTTCTGCTTTCATGATTATTATTTATTTAGGTAAAAATGTTTTTGTTTCGGTTGAATTGGCTGCCACGCGGCGCATGTCGGCCAGGCTTTCAGCACGGCCCGAGGCGCGGAGCTGGACGAGGACATTGCCGAGAGCTGTGCATTCTGCCGGACCTGCCACGACAGGTATGCCGGTCTCCTCAGCTATCATCTTCATGAGATGGCCGTTGCGCGAACCGCCGCCTATCACGTGGAGACGCTCAATCTTGGAGGGGGTGAACTCCTTGAGCAGCTCGAGCACCTCTCCTACCCTGTGGGCAAGACTGCGGTAGACCACGCGGATATAGTCTGCCGGCGTTTCGGGCACGGGCTGGATGGTGTCGCCGTGGCTGCGGCAATAGTCGTTGATGGCGTTGACCATTGACTTGGGGTTGGCAAACGAGGGATCATCGGGATTGATTATGGAAGGACAGTCTGACTCAAGGCATGAAGCCGCGAGTTTGGAGATGTCCTCATTCTGGAGTCCGAGTTCTTCACGTACACGCTCGAAGATCCAGAGGCCACAGATGTTTTTCAGGAAACGGGTGGTTCCGTCGATACCGCCTTCATTTGTGAAGTTGAGCTCGTAGCTGCGATCGTTGATGACGGCACCGGGAGATTCTATGCCGAGAAGCGACCATGTGCCGCAACTCAGGTAGGCATACTGCTCGTCGGGGGTAGGAACGCCGATGACCGCGGAAGCAGTGTCGTGACCGGCCACAGCAACAACAGGAATTTCACCGAGACCAGTAGCTTCCTGCACCTGACGGGTGAGAGTGCCGATCACGGCTCCGGGCTGTACCATCGGACCGAATTTGCTGCGGTCGAGGTCAAGAGCCTTCAGCAGATCCTCATCAAGATCACCGGTGGCAGGGTTGAGCATCTCGGCGGTCGAAGCGACGGTGTATTCAGTCACTGCATTGCCGGTGAGCATATATGAGAGAGCATCGGGCATCCAGAGGATCTTATCGCAGGCGTCAAGCACCTTGGCATCGTTGCGGCGCAGGGTGTCAAGCTGGAAGAGCGTATTGAAATCCATGAACTGGATTCCGGTCTTGGCATATACATCTTTCTTGGAGACTTTCTTGCTGAATTCCTCCACGGCACCCGCGGTGTGAGGGTCACGGTAACAGTAAGGAAGACCGGCGATAGTTCCGTCATTGTAGAAGTATGCGACGTCACATCCCCATGTATCGATACCCACTGATGTCAGCTCGGATCCGAGTTCCTGCAGACGGGTATTTGCGACCTTGAGACCATTGAGGATCTCCGCATAAAGGTAAGGGAGATTCCAGAAAAGGTGTCCCGCAATGGGGAGCATGGGATATTTGAAACGGGTGAGTTCCTCCATCTCGACCTTTTCGCCATCGTAAGAGGCAAGGATGGTGCGACCGCTCGTGGCGCCCAGGTCGACTGCAAGATGATAAGTTTTCATTGGTAATAGGTAAATTCTAAGTTACTTTAGCGCGGAGCTTACCCCGCAGTATCTGAAGACAGGCCTTTAAAGCCCACTTCATAAGCTATCGCAAAGTTACACAATTTCCGTTTATATCCAAAAGAGAAATAATCTTTTTGAAAAAACTCATCGGTTTTGTGATGGTGCGAAAGCAAAAGAGCACTCTATGGAAAGTCTCTGAGCTATTGGGTTATGACCAGTTTCCTTCCGTTCACAATGTAGATACCCGGTGCGGGGTCCTTCACCCTTCTCCCCATCAGATCATAGATGATAGTGGCCTCCCCTGCATTGAGCGGATCGTCAGCAGATATGTCCATAATCCCACCCTCCGAGGAGAGGATATCTATGTAGTCAATACGTGTGCGCATGGTTTTATTGGTATAGAAATCAAGGCGTATCTCATCACCCGGCTCAAGGGTCACACTCCCGGTGGTGCGGACGGCGATCTTGTTGTTGTCATTGGTGGCTTTCCACTCATCCTTTTTCTCATCGTTGACGTATAGTCCAAACCACGACTGTCCTGACTTTTCATCCATATAAGCAGTAGAGAAATCATATGTGCCGGTCTCACCATCCCAGACAAGACAGAGGTAACCGGGTCCCTGATCACCCACTGTACAGGAGTCATTGGAGGCCGGAATCCATCCCCCGGGAACTTCGGGCTCAGGGAAACACAAAGCACCACGCACTGCGTGTTCAGCTTCATTGCGACCCACATGTGCATAACGCACGGGAGAACTGAAAGTCCAGACATCACCCTGCGCCACACTACCGTCAGCCTTCACCGCGTCCACCCGCCAGTAGTAGGACTTACCCTGACGCAGTTTTCCTGGTTGCCATTTCGTATCAGTGACCTTCACACTCTCGGCATCTGCAAGAGAGGGATCAGTGCTGAGATAGACGGTGTAACCCTCAGCATCAAGTGAGGGACGCCAGCGTAGGGAAAGAGGTATGCAAGGCTCTGTCTCACCCTTGATTTCCCTCAACTGCGCATTCTCTTCGCCGTCAGCGGGGAGAGGCAACTGAGGCTTGGAGTCGGCCGTAAGGAAGCGGAATATATCCGAAGTCTTTCCATCATATTTTCCGCCGTTGACCCTGACCTGCCAATAATATAATGTGGCCGGCAAAAGGGTATATTCCTCCGGAGCAAAGACCTCAAGAGCATCGGGAGAGAGACCGATACTGTAGGTATAGCTTTCCGCACCCTCAATATCGCTGCAAACGATTCTCGTCTTAGAGGTCACACCTATGGCACCATCGCCCGGGAAAGGAATGAAATCACTTTCAAGTCCCTCCATGCAACCCATCTTATCTATCAATCCGGGGAGATCTTCGGCTGCGTCAAGAGCAAAATCATAGAGATAATATCTACCGACATCAAAGCTGTCAAAGTTTCCTGTCCGGTCTCCCTGACAGTTCACGAAACTGTTACCTGAACTGCTGACGAAGCCCCAGTAGGCATCCTCTTCGCCATAATCGGCCGAATACATCTGCGAGAAAGGATTTCTCACGTCTTTGAAACAGCAATTCTCCACATTGACTTCGGCCCGGGCAAAGAGACCGATTCCATATGATGTATTGGTGGCGTTATAGTCGTTGAAGATATGGGCCAGACCGTAACCGATGCGGGGATTGCGCTGAGTGCAATTGATGAAGGCATTGTGATGATAAGTGACCCTCTGTTTGCCGACATCGGTGATATTGCGTGTTCCGGAAGAACAAATAGAGCTCTTGTCATGATCATGGAAGCGACACCACGAGACGGTGAGATAACTTGATCCATAAGTGAAATCGAGGAGGCCGTCGTTGGCATCCGATTCCTCTTTCTGACTGGACAGATCGCAGTGGTCCACCCATACATGATGAGTGTTTCTGAACGCGATCGCATCCGGATCGGCTTTTGAAATCCTGAGATTCCTTATGATGATATTCCGCGAGTCCTTGACATCAAGGCCAAGGCTGTCAAGATGTGCTCCCGAACCTCCGCCGATAATGGTCTTATTGCTTGTGACAGTAATGAAATCATGCTTTTGCTTGGGTTCAACACTATAATCATAATGACCCTTCAGATCAGCGTCAAGGATAATGATGTAAGGTTTGGAGGAGCCGGCATACCTGGCGAAGTCCTCCCGGGTAGTGACATGGACTATCTCTCCACCCATGCCCCCCGTCGTGCCTTGCAGACCAAGATCACTGTAGTTGGCAAACCCGACCAGCCCGGTCTGAGCACTCAGGGTGAGGAATGATAAAGCGACGAATGCCGCTGAACAAAGTTTTTCAGGTAATCTCATAGATTTACGGTTCAGTCATCTGAATGACATGAGGGATTTATAGTTAAGCTTACAGGGGTGACCGCACACTTTTTTTAAAGTACCGCTAAGATACGAAATAATTTATGTACTTTTGTGAAACATTGGGAAGAAAATTTGCGAATCACTTCTTTATTCCCTTACCTTCAAATGAATTAACTAATACCAAATAACATGAAATACCTTAGATTCCTTATTCTGGCTCTTCTTCCGGCCATAGCCCACGCTCAGTGGAATGATGCGGAATATCACCGGATAGAACAGAGCATCCGGCAACCGATGTTTGCAGAGCGCCACTTCTCGGCAACTGACTTCGGAGCATCTCCATCAGCGACAGCCAAAGTCAATCAGCGTGCGTTCAACGATGCGATAAAAGCTTGCAACAAGGCCGGGGGCGGTAAAGTCATCGTACCGGCCGGGACATTCCTTACAGGCCCCATCACACTCCTGAGCCATGTAAATCTCGTAGTTGAAAAGGGTGCCACACTGGAGTTCGTCTACGATTTTGACCTCTATCCCATCGTCCCAACCCGCTTCGAAGGTGTCGACTGCAATAACCTCCAGCCACTTATCTATGCATATAAAGCTACCGATGTCGCTCTTACTGGAGAAGGTACCATTGACGGCGGCGCCGGTAAAGACAACTGGTGGTCCTGGTTCCGCCATCCCTATTTCAAAGATCCCTCTCGTGCCGATCTACCGGCGCTCGGACGCGATTCACTGTTCAGGATGAATGCCGACGGTGTGGAACGCGAATCGCGCGTTTTCGGCCGGAATGACGGTCTTCGCCCGTTGATGGTCCAGTTCAACCAATGTGACGGAGTGCTGATTGAGGGGGTGACTCTGCTTCGTTCACCTTTCTGGGTGCTTCACCCCGTGCTGTCGACCAATGTCACCGTGCGTGGAGTGCATGTCAACAACGACGGACCGAATGGCGACGGTTGTGATCCGGAGTCGTGCAACGGTGTTCTTATAGAAGATTGCTATTTCAATACCGGGGATGACTGCATAGCCATCAAGAGCGGGCGTAATAATGACGGTCGCCTGTGGGCAAGACCGACTGAAAACATCATCATCCGCAATTGCGAGATGCGCAACGGTCACGGCGGAGTGGTGATCGGAAGTGAGATTTCCGGCGGCTGCCGCAATCTTTATGCCGAAAATTGCAGGATGGACAGTCCGAGCCTTGACCGTGTGATACGTATAAAGACTAATTCATGCCGTGGAGGAGTGATCGAGAACATCAATGTCCGTAATATCACCGTAGGTCAATGTGCCGAGGCTGTCCTGAAAATCAATCTTGACTATAGCCCTGACGAGAACTGCTGCCGCGGATATCTTCCGGTCGTTCACAACGTCAACCTCGAGAACGTCACATGCGAGAGGAGCAAATATGGAGTTTGCATCATCGCACTCGACACATGCACGAATGTTTATGACATCAATGTGGTAAACTGCCGCTTCAACAATGTCGCATCCGGCAACTATGTCACGGGACTCACCCGTAATATCAATTACAAGGACTACTATATCAACGGTACTCTCTGCAAATCGCAGAAACCTTACAAGCATTACAGCCAGTGGATGACCGAGTCGGAGATGAAGAGAGTTCCCAAAAGCTATCTGCTCGATTTCAGCAAACGTCCCCTCTGGAGCTATGTAGTAGGCACAGAGCTTGAACCTATTCTTGACACTTATCTCCGTTACGGTGGAGAGCACATAAAGGATTATTGCAAGCTATACACCGATACGATGATCAATGAAAACGGCGAGATACGCGGATATAAAATGAGCGATTATAACCTCGACAATATCCGCACGGGCCACTTCGTCACCCGTATGTACAAGGAATTCCCCGAAGAGAAGAACCTGAAGGCCATGAAAACCCTCATGAAGCAGATGGAGGATCAGCCACGCACGAAAGAGGGAGTCTACTGGCACAAGGCGAGATACTCCTATCAGGTGTGGCTCGACGGAATTTTCATGGGTCTCCCCTATTCTGTCCTGACCGCGCCGATACTCTGCGACAAGGGAAAAACCTATGCCATCTATGATGACGCCGTTGATCAGGTGAAGAAGACCTACGAGCGCACTCTTGACCCCGTCACCGGGCTCAACCGTCACGCCTGGGACGAGAACCGCGACATGTTCTGGAGCAACGACACCACGGGACTGTCTCAACACTGCTGGGGCCGCGCTCAGGGATGGTACACGATGGCTCTGATCGAACTGCTCGATGCTCTCCCGGAGGACTATGCACGCCGAGGCGAAGTGATCAAGCTGCTCGGTAAGGATCTCGACGCAGTGATCAAATGGCAGGATAAGGATTCGGGGGTATGGTATCAGGTGATGGACTCTCCCGGCCGTGAGGGGAATTACCTTGAAGCAACCGCCTCATCCATGTTTGCCTATGCTCTTCTCAAGGCTTATCGCAAGGGTTATCTCGGCGAAAAATACCGCGATGCAGGTATCAAGGCCTACAAAGGGATCATTGACAATTTCATCAAGGAGAATCCCGATGGCACCATCTCCCTCACCCGATGCTGCTCCGTTGCAGGCCTTGGCCCGGGTCTGAGTCCATCCGTACTCAAAGCCGCCCCCGGTGTCAAAGAGGACCGGAGGCGTGACGGCTCATACGAATATTATCTGAGCGAACCTATCCGCGATAACGACGGCAAAGGTGTCGGCCCCTTCATCTGGGCATCTCTCGAGATGGAGGATCTTGGCTACAATACCGATAACTTATCAGGAGAGTAGTTCCACTCACATGAGTCTCTAAGAACTCTGTCACCCTGTCGGCCTGAAACCTCGATGAGGTTTGCACCCGGTCGAAGGGAGACATTATGCCACACGGCACGGTGCAGATCATCGGTCTTCACCGTGCCGATTTCTTTTCCATTGACATATAGGGTAGTTTCGGCAAGAGTGGTGTAGACCTTGACCGAGACGGGATTCTCTTTCCTGTCAACGTATCGACGTGAGGTTATATATATCATCGGCTCGGGATTCCACTGCGCCTTGTAGAAGTAGAAAGCGTCCTTGCGGGTAGCGCGATCACGTGTGAGCATCCCCTTGTCATTGATACCGTCCTTTTCACCTTCGCGTCTCTGATAGGATTTGATATCGGCAAAGAGCCAGATGAATTTGGCCCAAAGATAAGGACGCTCTCGATAGACAGCCCAGTTGCGCTCGTGGCAGAAAGTCTGAGCCTCTTCGGGATGAAAGCGGCTGTCGGGACGGAGTCCGCCGGTAGGACCGGCATTGCCACCGTCATCAGCTGAAGCATCCGCCTGACGTTCAAGTTGCTCAAATGGAATATGATGATTGGGAGAGGCCCCGGCACCATACTCTGAGACACCTACGGGAACCTTTCCGGCCATTTCATGACTACTGTCAAAGAAGCGGGATGCGCCGGCCGTGGCATCGCTGTACCAGCCGAAATATTTGTTCCATCCTATCAGGTCCGCACAATCGGCATAATTATTCTGATCCACACATGTAGCAAAAGCCGTGGGTCGCGACGGATCAAGGGTGTGAAACAGTGCGTTTATCTCCTTGACGGTAGGGATAGGATCGTCATAACCCTTGAAGGTATCGCCACTGTCGGTGAGGATCTCGTTGAATATTCCCCAGAAGCAGATGCTCGGATGATTGTATTTCTGGAGCACAAGTTCTTTTGTAGTCTGCAGGGCGTTCTCCTTGACTGTGTTGAGATACCCGGTATAAGTCATCCCTCCCGGCCCACACATCGGAGTCTCCGTCCAAAGAATGATACCGTTTTCATCGGCAAGATCGTAGAACGGCGTGCTGTGGGGGTAATGGGCAAGGCGCATGGCGGTGGCTCCCGATTCAAGCACGAAGTCCATGTCACGTGCATAATCTTCACGGCCCATCGCCGACGCTTTACCTTCCATATCTTCGTGGCGACAGAATCCATAGAGATCAAGATATTTTCCGTTGAGGAAGAAGCCTCGTTCAGGATCAACGTAAATGTCACGTAGGCCGGTGCGCTGTGTTACTTGGTCAACAGGGACTCCATTTCGCAAAAGCGTGACATCAACTGTGTAAAGATAGGGATCCTCTTTCCCTTGCCAGAGATGAGGGTCGGTGATCTCTACTGGTATTACCGAGAGGGTGTCATTGGAAACCGAAGCAGTTTCCGTAGCGACAATTTTCCCTTCATCATCCTTAACCGTGGCTTTTACACTCAGACCGTCATACAGATCCGAGCGAAGGTTAAGACGAGTGATGATATTGAGCTTAGCTCTATCGGGAGTGATCTTCTCCTGCTGAATGAATACGCCCGGACTACCGTAATAGTCAGGGGCTATACAGTCGTCGGAAGCAGTGATGATAAGATGTACGGGGCGATGAAGTCCACCATTCACATTAAAATCACCACTGATGGGGAGCACATCAGTACGCATGGCATTGCTGACCCAGACCTCGAGATCATTATCGCCATCCTTGACCGCATCAGTGATCTCAAGGCAGAATGCTGTGTATCCTCCCTTATGTTCGCCTACCGACCGCTTGTTGACGAGTACGTTAGCCACTGAGTTCGCACCCTCGAAAAGAAGGAAAATCCTGCTTGAATCCTGCTTTGTCCTCGGAAACGAAAGTTTTTTCTCATAGACCCTCATCCCTCGGTCATAATAAGTTGTCCCGGGGATGAAATCTTCATTCCAGGTATGAGGGATTACAACCGAATCCCGCCGGGCTTTCTTCTGGACCTCGAATATATTCTTGATGGTCCATCCCTCTGTAAGAAGAGAGTCGAGACGCAGATTTTCTGAGTGAAGGTGACATGATGTCACCACAGCAATGATAAATAAAACAATTGATTTTTTCATATCAGATCAAGACGTATGACGGAGGCAGCATCCGATGGCATTCTCGCTCCTTTGGGAATATGGATTTTAACTCCGTCTGAGGTATGGGTTGCAGTACATTCATAATTTTTCTTCACGCTGAGGAGAGTGGCCTTACCGATCTTTCTTCCATCAAGATTTTCATCGGTAAGTTCACGCAGGGTCAGATCCCTGTCATTGCCGGGCCAGTCAAGAAATATAGCATACACGCAATCCGGCTTGCTCGTATACTTCACACTCTCGCCGCTGTCAATGGTTTCTCCCGAGACTTTGAACGGACGGGTATCATAGATACTTTCGCCAAAGGACCATAGCCAGACGCCAACATTGGCTACAACATCCTTCTGAGCCTGCGGGAATGTCCCGTCAGCCATCGGAGCAAGACTCAGGAGCAACTGACCGTTATTGGCTACAACCTCAATAAGTTTCTTTATGATTTCCTTGTGGGAGCAGTATTCCTGACCTTTGACATATCCCCAGGCTTTGTGATAACCTGTTGAAATCGTATAGTCACAGAGCCAAGGGATCGAATCAATCTCCTTAGGGTTGGCCATCTCATGGTCAAGCATTCCGACACTGCGGGGAAAATCCTTATACTTATATGTGAAGCATACATCCTTCCCCTCCGAGTCAGCATGATTGAAATAGTTGGCCACAAACTGTTTCTTCAGGGTATCGGGGATCTGCGCCATCCATGCATCAAAATATATGATGTCCGGTGAATATTTCTCAACGACTTCGTTGCACTTCCCGAGCCACATGTCAAGCCACTCCTCGTGAGGCATCAGACATCCGTAGAGTTTGCTGTACTTCGGGTCATACCCGGCCCACCCCGGCTGAATATCGGCATAAGTATAGTTGATCTCGTGATGGAGCGAAGTGAAAAATTTCATATCACGCTTGCGGATAGCCTCTCCCAATTCGCCGACGACATCTCTCTCGGGACCCATTTTTTTTGCACAGAATGGTGTCAGGTCGCTGTCCCACATCGAGAAACCGTCGTGATGTTCCGCCACGAGTCCTGCAAAGCGGGCACCGCTTTCCTTGAACATCTGAGCCCATTCATCGGCATTGAAATTCTCAGCCTTGAACATGGGGATGAAGTCATGATAACCGAATTCCGTGAGAGGACCGTAAATCGCTGCATGCCGACGGTGGAGACCCATCAGGAAATCATTGACGGAATCATTGCAGTGCATGAAGTGATAATACTGCTCATTGCCATATGCCGGAACACTGTAAACGCCCCAGTGACAATAGATCCCGAACTTGGCATCTCTCAACCATTCGGGCACAGGGTTATGTTCAGATAGAGAGTCCCAGTCAGGAGTATATTCCGCGAGCAAAGGGCTCGACCATGACATGAGAAGACCGATGGCCGGCAGGAAACGTGAAAGTATTTTTTTCATGGATTAAAATGTGCAGGGAAGAGTGAGAAGCTGATACATAAGAGTGCGAGCCATACGTTCATGCCCGGACGCGTTGGGATGGAGTCGGTCTGTCTCGGCGTCACGGAAATAAGGGGCATATGCATCCATGAGGGGATAGAGCCCGGAGAGAGATCCAAGATCAATCACCGGAACTGCCCAGACTTTTCCGGCCTCGATGACAGCATCGGTATAAGCATCGAGATATTCTCCGCATTGGTTAGTATAGTCCTCAGGGATCTGCCAGTTAGTATCCTTAGAATAAAATCCCGAGCGATGGATGGGAGTCAACAGAACGATCTGCTTGTCAGGGAAAGTGCGTTTAAGGGAATCCATGGCTATGTTGATCCGGCCCTTTAACGTGGCGGGATTCATGTCGGGATGACGGCGCAGTCTCGGCTCAGGACGTTTGGGATACCCGTGACCATACTCGATGGTCTCGAGAGTTTCGTCATACCATTTCCCTAAGGGTACCGCATTATTATAATCATTTGTACCCATAAATATCATGATGGCATCGAAATCATCCCCATGTTCCGAACGGAGCTGATCCGCCTGACGTGGAACGTCGTTCCATTGACGGCCGCTGACGGCATAAACATAGGGCGTAATCCCCAGCCATTCCTCAAGCCATCCCCAGTATTTAAGGCCATTGGCATTGTGACGGGGATCGGTCACGGAGTCTCCCAGATAGGCCACTTTCTTCCCAGCCCAAGGATGTTCGACACTTATTCCTGCTGCGTTTGAGGATAATAACGTTAGAAGACAAAGGAGAAAGGAAAAAACAGTTCTTTTCATGATATTGGATTATAATTTTAAAATCGAGTCAGAAGCATCACGCAAATAGCGCACGGAAAGCTTCTTCAACCTTGGCTACTTCAATCACCTTGATGGAGAAAGAAGAAATATCTACGCCTTTCAGATTTCCTCGGGGAATGAGAATGGTCTCCATTCCGAGTTTCTCCGCCTCGCGGATGCGCTGCTCGATGCGCCCGACAGGACGGATCTCTCCCGAAAGACCGATCTCACCGGCCATACATGTTCGTGCCGGAACAGGCATATCGACATTAGAGGAAAGAATGGAGCATACGACCGCGAGATCAAGGGCAGGGTCATTGACTTTAAGCCCACCCGCAATGTTGAGAAAGACATCCTTTGCAGCGAGTTTGAACCCGACTCTCTTCTCAAGCACGGCAAGGAGCATGTTCATTCGTTTGTAGTCAAATCCATTGACCGTGCGTTGCGGTGTACCATAAGCAGCCGTGGATACGAGCGCCTGAACCTCGATGAGAAATGACCGCATACCCTCTACAGTGACACCCACCGCCACACCGGAAAGATCTTCGTCGGTATGAGACAGGAGCATCTCCGACGGATTGGAAACCTCACGCAGCCCTCGCTGACACATCTCGTAGATGCCGAGCTCGGACGTGGAGCCGAAACGGTTTTTGATAGCACGGAGCAGACGATAGAAATGCTGGGAGTCGCCCTCAAACTGCAACACGGCATCGACAATGTGCTCAAGCACTTTCGGGCCGGCTATACTTCCTTCCTTTGTAATGTGACCGATGAGCATGACGGGGACCGCACTCTCCTTGGCATATTTCAATAGCTGAGATGCACATTCCCTCACCTGAGAGACACTTCCGGCCACAGACTCGAGATCATCGCTCGCGATAGTCTGGATGGAATCTATCACCACAAGACCGGGATTGAGTTCCTCAATGTGAGACATAATGGACTGGAGTGACGTCTCGCATACGATGAAAACATTGTCGCTCGGACGACCGATGCGGTCGGCTCTCATTTTGATCTGGCGGGCACTCTCCTCCCCGGAGACGTAGAGGATTGTGCGGGATTTTATGGAGAGGATATTCTGTAATACGAGCGTGGACTTTCCGATGCCCGGTTCACCTCCGATGAGAATAATGCTACCCGGGACAAGCCCACCCCCGAGCACACGGTTCAGCTCGTTGGATGGCATACGGATACGTGACTCCTCAGATGTCTCGATGGCTGAGACAGGCGTGGGACGGCTGACGGACGAGGAGCCTGATGGAGAAAATGTGCGCGTTTTCTTCTTGACCGGCCGGACTTTCTCCTCCACCATAGTATTCCACTCGCCGCAAGCGGGACATTTTCCGACCCACTTGGTTGACTCTGCACCACAGTTACTGCAGAACCACACTGACTTAGGTTCTTTCATATACCGCGGAATTTGGCAAGGGTGATGGCTGTAGCAACAGCCGCATTAAGTGATTCGCTTGTTTCACGCTCGGGGGGATAACTCGGAATGAGAAGACGTCGCGTGACAAGAGAGGCTACCGCCGGAGAGATGCCGTTACCCTCATTACCTATCACGATTATGCCGCTATCAGTGAGGGTAGCCTTTCCTATGGGCTCACCGTTGAGGAATGTGCCATAGATCTCTTTAGCTCCACATGCGGGTAGAACTTCGGCAAGATCACAGTAATGCACTTTCACGCGTGATATAGCACCCATCGTGGACTGAATAACCTTGGGGCTGAAGCAATCGGCAGTCTCACGTGATGCAATAATGTCGGTTATGCCAAACCAATCCGCCACTCTGATAATTGTGCCGAGATTGCCCGGATCCTGAATTGTGTCAAGGGCAAGAACGAGATTGTCGCGTACGGCCCGGAGATCAAGTTCACGAACCGGTATATCATAGACAGCGATCACATCGGTCGGAGTGACCAATGATGACATTTTCTTCAGATCTCCGCGTGAAACCTCCATGACCTTCTCACCGAAACGGAAAGAGATATCTTCGTGACCGGCAAGCCAGTCGGGGGTTGCAAAAATGTGACGTACGGTGAAGTGTGAGATAGTGTCGAGGACACACTTTGTCCCTTCCGCTTTGAACGCTCCTTCGCGACGTCTGCCTTTGCGATCATCAAGGGATGAGATTTTCTTTACCAAATTGGCCGTTACCTGTATCATGACAACAAAGGTAATGAAAAATCCGCGGTTTTTTAATTACCTTTGTGCATTATTACCTTTTGAACGATGAGCATAGAAGATTTATATACCGATCTCACAGGGAGCGCTCCCGTAAGTATCACTCCGCTTACTCCTGCCGGATCCAATCGTCGTTATTACCGTCTGAACGGTCCCGTCACTCTTATAGGCGTCGAGGGGACAGCAAAAGCTGAGAATGAAGCTTTCATCTATCTTTCACGTCACTTCGCAGAGCGTGGATTGCCTGTCCCCGAGATTGTGGCTGTGGCTGAGGACGGGATGAGTTATCTCGTGACGGATCTCGGAGATGAACAGCTCTTCAATCATCTGGAGGAGATGGAACTGCTGGAGAAAACGATGAGAGCACTTGCAAGGCTACACTATGAGGGCACGCCCGGCCTGGATTTTTCAAAATGTTATCCGGTGGAAGCATTTGACAAGCAGGCCGTGATGTGGGATCTGAATTATTTTAAATACTCTTTCCTGAATCCCTCAGGAGTCTCCTACGATGAAGTGGCACTTCAGAGGAATCTGGAGAAACTCGCTGAGGAAGTGGCCGGTATCACAGCCAGAAAAGGAACTTTCATGTATCGTGACTTCCAGTCAAGAAACGTTATGGTCAAGGACGGGGAGCCTTATTTCATCGACTATCAGAGTGGACGCCGAGGACCCGCAGCCTATGATCTTGCATCTTTTTTATACCAAGCTAAAGCGGGCTTTTCAAAGGAGACACGAGAGCATCTTACCGATGTTTATCTTGAGGCAGCCATGAGTTATGATGATCCGGATGGTGAAAAATTCCGGGAGGAATTGAAACTGATGGCGCTTGTCAGATCTCTGCAAACGTTAGGTGCATATGGATTGAGGGGTCTTTTCGAGCGCAAACCCCATTTTCTACTGAGTATTCCTCCCGCGCTTGCCAATCTGAGGACACTTATAGCCGATGTACCTGACGGGTATCCCTATCTTCGTGAAGTATTGACGAATCTCTGCAATACCTTTGAAAAAAAGGAGGAGGAAGCTTATGACGGATTGACAGTAAGAGTGACGAGTTTTTCTTTCAAGAAAGGTCTACCGGAAGATCCGAGCGGTAACGGAGGTGGATTCGTGTTTGACTGTCGGGCGATGGACAACCCGGGCCGATATAAGGAATACCGCACTCTGACAGGACTGGATGAGCCGGTGATAAGATTCCTCGAAGAAAAAGGTGAGATAACCGTCTTTCTGGAGTCGTGTCAATCTCTGGTAGCTTCGGCAGTGGAAAATTATCTCTCGCGGGGATTCACTTCTCTTTCGGTCGCATTCGGGTGTACCGGAGGACAGCACAGAAGTGTCTATTCCGCCGAACACATGGCTCTATTCATAAAAAAAATATTTCCGCAGGTGAGAGTACTGCTCACCCACCGCGAACAATCAATCAACCGAATCTTATGAAAGCGATGATTTTTGCAGCAGGTCTTGGCACTCGTCTCCGCCCTCTCACGGATCATACACCCAAGGCTCTTATTGATGTGGGAGGTAAACCTATGCTGCAGCACGTCATTGAAAAAATAGCCGCCTCAGGAATAAATGATATCGTAGTAAATATCCATCATCACCCGGATAAGGTCAAGAGCTTCCTTGATCAGTTCCATCCTTCAGGGACCAATATCGCTGTGAGTGATGAGAGCGATTGCCTGCTTGACACCGGTGGGGGCGTGGTGAAAGCTTTGCCACTTCTTGGAGTAACCGATGACGTGCTTCTTCACAATGCCGATATTCTTTCTGACTTTGATCTTGAGGAGATGATGGCATTTCATAAAGAAACGAAGGCAGACATAACACTTCTGACAGCACATCGACCAACCTCAAGGTATCTTCTGTTCGGTCCTGACGGGAGGATGACCGGCTGGGAAAATATAGGTACAGGAGAGATCCGCTCACCCTATTCCGAGGAGACGACCCGTCACAGCGAAAGACTTGGGTTCGGCGGGGTGCACATTCTTTCTCCCCGGGCATTAAAAATAATCCGTGATTATAAGCCCTCGGACAAGAAATTTTCACTCACACCTTTCTACATAGAAAAATGTGATCAACTTGACATCCGATCCTTCACTCCTGCCGGGCCTTTTCAGTGGTTTGATATCGGAAAACCTGAGACTCTGGAGAAAGCAAGGAAAAGCACTTTCGTGTGTTAACAGATATTACTAAAACATCTCGCACGCGCTAATAAGTTAATTATTGTTATAACAAAGATGTTTTTTAGCATACTCTTTTGCCATTTTGTAAAGAGTTTGTAACTTTGCATCAGTTTTTCATGGTATTAGATTTAAGGTAAGAAGATTATTCGTCGTGATGACGGATAATTTTTTTTTGTGCCTGGCCAAAATTGAGAAAATAGCCGTATCTTTGTACCCATGAAAGGAATAATCCGTTTTTTCATCATAATTCTTATAGCTATATGTGGCCTTACAGCTCGCTCAGCCGAACCACAGATGGCGCCCTACGTTTCGTGGAAACTCCTCCCTCCACTCGGCCTGAGAGAATTTGTGCCACTTGATACACTTCCGATCAATTATTACAGAAGTGCTGTTCCCTCTGCGGTCTCCTCAGCTTTCGCGACTACAGGCAACCAAGCGTCAGCAGGAGAGGAGATGATTTATATGGATCGCGATCCGATGAGCCGGTTCTTCCTTCATGATGCCAAGAGGTTCTGGCTCCCGTCAGAAAAAAAAGCTCGCTTTTACAATACTCCAATCCCGATGTCGCTGATCAGCTATAACACGGGAGGTGGACGCGAAACAGCACAGGATCTATTCAGATTTCTTTTCAGCGGCAATGTGAGTCCAAGGCTCCAGATAGGCGCGCTGGTAGATTATCCCTATTCAAAAGGTTCCTACAATTATCAGGCTTCAAAGGGGTTCACATGGGGGCTATCGGCTTCTTACATGGGTGAGCATTATGAGCTGCAGACCTATTACAACGTCTTCAATTTTGTCAATAAGGAGAACGGCGGTATAACGGATGACCTATGGATACTTGACACGGAGAAGGTCAATGGAGGTGTAGATTATGTGGATCCTAAAGTTATTCCCACCAATCTCTCGGCCTCACACAATCGTATTAAAGGCAAGCAGTTCTACATGAACAACCGATACAAGGTCGGATTCTGGAAGGAAACGTATGACTCGATTAAGACTGATTCAGTAGTTAAACGTGAGCTTGTGCCTGTGTCAAGTTTCATCTGGACCTTTGCTTACGATTCAGGGTCACACAGATTCACTAACACAAACTCCTCGCAGGAAGATTTCTGGACCAATCACTATATCGACGCAAGCGGTACGTATGACTATACCTCATATTCGTCGATGCGTAATACTCTCGGCATCTCACTTTTGGAGGGTTTCAATAAGTATGCCAAGGCCGGATTATCGGCTTTTATGACCCACGAACTCAGGAAATATACCCAGTCTGTAGATACGATTCCGATGTCCGGCTTAGATCGACCTGCAGATCTCACACCCTATCCATTTGACTCAAAACTGAGTCCTCGTGCAACTCAGAATCTACTTTGGGTGGGAGCACAACTCACCAAGCAGCAAGGCGAGGTGCTCAATTACAATGGTACGGTCAAGATAGGTGTTGTGGGTCCGGCTGCCGGAGAACTTAATCTTGATGGAGAGGTATATACCCATATGCGCTTGCTCGGTGATACTGTGACAGTGAAAGGCTATGGCTCGTTCAGCAATACCACCGCACCATATCTGATGGACAATTATGTGTCCAACCATTTCATCTGGAAAAATAAGTTCGGCAAGACACGCAGAGTAAGATTCGGAGGTAGACTTGACATTCCCCATACTTCAACCAAGGCTGACGTCGGTGTTGAGAACGTGCAGAATCTTATATATTTCAATTCTGACGGCATGCCGGTACAGAGTGATCGAAACGTGCAGGTTTTCTCCGTGAGGGCCTGGCAGAATTTTAAGTGGCGAGCGCTCAACTGGCAAAATGCACTGACTTATCAGACATCAACGGACGAGAGTGTGATCCCACTTCCTAAATTCGCCATATATTCCAACCTTTTCCTGAACTTCAAGATAGCTCATGTGCTTGACGTCTGCCTCGGAGTGGATATGGATTATTACACCAAATATTACGCACCGTCCTATCAACCGTCCACCATGGCATTCTGCAACCAGCAGGAGATTAAGTGCGGTAACTATCCTTTCATGAATGCCTATATCAACATGAAGCTTTCAAGAGCGAGATTCTTTGTGATCTTCAGCCATGTCAACCAGGGTGTGATAGGCGGCAAGGATTACTTCTCAATACCCCACTATCCCCTTAATCCCCGGAGGTTCCAGATGGGTGTGACCGTGGACTTTTCTAACTAAATTAGATTAATATTTGTTATATCTTCAGGTAAAAGATATAACAGATATGAAACCATTCTTAGGTCATCCAAAACGATTTCTATTAGGCATTCTCGCCCTCGTAGCTGTCGCCATAATATCAACTGTAGGTTATTTCAGACAGGCCGACAAAGAGGCTGCCTATAAGTACACACGGGCTGACGGCGACACAATTAATGTGGCCATACATTATTCTCCAATGTCAATCTATCGCTACGGAGATACACTGGGAGGATTAAATTATGAAATCATAAAACATATCTCCAAGGAGTTTGGAGATAACTTCAAATTCTATCCGATCTCATCTGCGTCGGAAGGGATTGATAAACTTGAGGAAGGATACTACGATCTTCTTATAGCTGACATTCCCCTGACAGCAGCTTTAAAAAAGAGATTCATTTCCACTGTTCCCGTCTATACGGATCAACTTGTGCTCGTGAGTCGTGACACAATTGTAAGCAGTCCTCTTGACCTGGGAGGGAAAGAAGTATGGGTAGTCGATGGTACTCCTGCCGCCGAAAGGCTGGAAAATCTTTCACGTGAGATTGGCGATACAATTCATATAGAATCATCCTCGGAGTATACCGCCGAACAACTCGTAATACTGACTGCGAAAGGAAAGATACCCAGAGCTGTGGTAAACGAAGATGTAGCCAAGAAGCTTCAGAAGGATTATCCACAGATCAAGTTGTCGACTCATGTTTCGTTCAGTCAGTTCCAGTCTTGGTTGCTTAACAAGGATAATCGTGAACTTGCCGATAAGATTGATAAACAAATAGAGATGTTCAAGCAAACCGAGCAGTATGATTCGCTCCTTAATAAATGGACGGAGTGAGGTGGTGACTTTACATTATTGAATATGACAATGTGAGACAGTCCGATGGCTGTCTCACATTCTAATTTGTCGTTTATAAAAGGACAGCCCGGAGGCTGTCTCTCTTTGTGAATATAATTTGTATATAAAAAGGACAGCCGGGCTTTCGCTGTTGAAAGTCCGGCTGTCGGAGGGGGCGGTT